>NZ_JBVJHH010000046.1:0-80921 GCF_055586905.1 Streptosporangium sp. NPDC048886 | reverse complement strand
CCGCGCCTCCGGCTTGGCCTGGCGCTGCGCGCCAGGCATTGCGCGGCTGAGCCCGGGCGCTGAAGCGCCCGGTTCGGAAGTGCAGATGATCACATGAGCTAGCCGTACAACAATCTTTGTACTTCAAGCTAAACCGTTTCAGCTATTCGTTAGCAAGCCTAACGAATAGCTGAAATCCGCTAATCAAGGACCTGAACTGGCATTTCAAGGAGATCGCCCGCCTGCAACCCATCACCTGATCTCCGCAGGCCGCGGTGCTCACACAGTCGGTCTGTGCCCCTCCCGGCGGACCTGAGATCGGCAACCTGCCGACCGGCTCTATCGCACCTTCAGAGTAGAGCCGGCACCGGTACCCCTCACAGCCAAGCCCGCTCGCGGGCTTATCGCATTGACTCTGCTCATCAACCAAGTTACATGTAATTACCTTATCAAACTGACACTGGTAACCATTAAACGTATCTACCTCACAGCTCGATGCGGTGCTCATCCGATGACCTGATCACCTGTGTTGTCAGAACCCGGATTACTCGGCCCTACGAGCCTGGTTGATTCGATCCTCCAAACAGGGGCACCTCAGCTAGCCCGATCACGGCCACTTTGATTCGATCCCAGCTCCCCACACGGGCTTACCATCCCTCACGCATGAACCGCTGTTCGGGGGACGGGCTGGTGGCCGGCACCGCCTGACGTCTCAGGCTGTGACGGCATGACGAGGTTGTTTCTCATCCAGCGTTCAGCTGGTCATATCGGCTCTGAAGTCCAGGCCGCTCATGTCCTCGAAGACCCAGTCCGGTTCGGTCTCCTCTTCGTCCCAGCCAGTCAGGCCGTAGGCTCGGGCAAAGCCCTGGTTGAAGGTGCTGTAGGCGGCGTCTTCTCCGTTGGCGAGCCAGGCGTCGATCGTGTTTCCTACCACCTCGGAGTCAATGTGGTAGTCGTCGAACCTGCGTTTGCGGCGGTATTGCGCCTCCGCGCTGAGCGGACCGCATACCGCTGTACCTGACATCCGCATGCCGCGGCTGCGCATCAGTGACTCACGCCGGGTTCCCAGGATCTGGCGGCGTCCCTGGGGAGTAGCCCGCACGCGGTCGGCGACCGTACGGAGGGCATTGAGGGCGTCGGGCTGGGGTGCCCGGATACGCTGGCGTCCGGTCTGGGTGATCCAGCGTTCGACCGTACGGGGGGCGCGGCCCACGATGGGGGCGATGGCGCGTGCGATCGCGGCTTTGCTGGCCCCGGGGGGAACACCGACTGATCGGGCCGCGATGCGGACCAGCTCACGGACGCTGTTCGGGTCATGTCCGGTGATCATCCGATAGACCTCATCCCTGTTGGCCCTGGCGTAGCCGGCGAGGTCGGGGTTGGAGACGCGTTCGTCACCCCGAGGCATGCCGGCCTCGGTCCAGGTCGGAGGGGGCGCTGGTGGTCAATGGTGTCCAATCGGCAGCGGGGGTCAGGACGCTGTAGGGGAAAGGCTTGCGGGAGGCGAGAAGCTCGGCGACGTCTTCCAGCCGGGCTGAGGCTTTGTGTTTGACCTGGCCCAGGCGTAGTCCTGTCTCCAGAGGTGCCGGGCAGGAGGTCATCGGGTCGGGGTCGGCGGAGGCGAACAGCACGTTGTCGGTGTCGATGACGGCCAGTGGGAAACGTCCGCTGACCTCGCCGATCTTCACGAGTTTGCGGAGCAGGTTCGCCCGTGCCTGGGCGATGATCGCGTGACGCCAGTCGGGCCGGTGGAAGAGCTTGCCTTCGCGGTATTGGGAACTGCCCAGGGCGCCGATGGTCGCCTTGTAGACGTCTTTGACTGCTTCCAGCAGTGGCCCGGCGTCGGTGTCGCCTTCGTCGCGTAGTTCAAGCAGGTGGAGCCGGGCCTGGTCGATGGTGGTGCCCCATTTGTTGAGGTAGGTCGTCTTGCGTTCCCAGATGTAGGCCTCAATGATGTCCGGCTCGAGGTCGAACAGGTCCGCCGCGACTCGCAGGGTGGGTGAGGTGAACCATGCTGTGCCGTCTTCGCGGGGGCGGGCCAGGTTCACGAAGGGCGTGGGCAGTGTCCAGGTGTCCCAGTGGGGGACTTTGATCAGCCAGTAGCCGGCTCTCTTGGGGTCGAACCGTAGCGGTGTCTTGTCGTCGGCGACGAAGTGGTCGACACCGTCAAGTCCCAGCGGGGCATGCATCGCAGCCGACAAGAACATCGAATTGAAGTCGTAGGCGTGGAGGAAGGGCATGTCGACTTCGGCGCCGCGTGGTGGCCGGGACCAGCTGTTGTGTCCCTGATAGTCGCCTTCGCCGGGAAGTTTTGCGGGAGGGATCGGTTCGACCGGCTCGGTGACGACGATCTTCCGGTCGGCATCGCACAAGGCGATCAGGTCTTCTCCGGTGGCGGCGCTGGAGACACGGAACGGCAGGCCGAGTTCGGTGGCGTAGCGCTGCAGGCGTTCGGCCAGGGTGGGGGGGGTGGGGTCGTCGGTCAGCAGGGTGTCCATACCTGCGGCCTCCACCAGGGGGATCAGGCACAGCAGGGCCCCGGCGCCGTCGGCGCGCCACATGCGTATCCATGGGATGAGTTTGTCGGTGGCGGCTCGGCTCACTCTCCAGCCGACCGGGAAGGACGAGGTGATGAATGGGTGGTTGGCGGCTTCGGCGAGGACCTTCTCTTGGTCGCGGATCCGTTCCGGGAGGTCGACGGGGAGGCCGACCTGGCGGATCAGGTCGGCGGTCATCCAGATCTGGCCGACCTCGGGAAGGGTCTTGCCGCCTCCCCAGCCCAGGCGCAGGTCGACTGCGAGCTCGGCCAGCTGGCCGAGGTGGGTGAGCGGGACGGGTAGGTCGATTACCTCTCCGCCTGGTAGGTGGATGCCGCTGACGTCGGCCACCGCCGCCGGTGCTCGCCAGCGCTGTCCGGTGGGTGCGGGCTGTGGTGCGGGGGACTGCTCGCCGGCGTGGTCGAAGGGGATGTCGGTGTGTGGGGTGGCTTCAGGGAGTTCGCAGGTGACATGGACGACGATGTCGTCGAAGGTCACCACGCACGGGTCGCCGCAGACCACACAGGGCTGAGCCTCGGTCAACAGCTGCGATCTCATGTCCGGATCCTCTTTCTGGGGACCAGCGGCTCGGTGTGCGGCGGTCTCGGGGCTGGTGACGTCCGTGGGCTCGGTGGGGAGGTTCTGGGCAGGGCTCTTGCCATGGGTCGTCGTTGCGTCGTGGACCAGCTTCACCGGTGGGCCGCCCGCATCGGGGGCAGGGTCTGGGCTTTGCCCGTCATCGTCATCGGTGTCGAAGCCGAAGACCTTGGCTTCGGACAGATCCCAGACTCGGGGGCGGTCGCCACCGGGCATCGTCCGTGGATGTGTCCGGCGGATCTTGTTGCCGTGGATGAGGACTTTCAGTGCTTCTGTCTCCTCCAGTGCTTCTCCGGTCGAGTACATCGTTTCTTCGTAGGCGTCGCCCATGGCGGCGGCCAGCTGCCGGATCGCGGCCAGGGTGAGCTTGGGCTCCAGGTACAGGCGGCGGCCTTCGTCGGTGTCGGCGTAGCAGCCGATCAGCTGGCGTCCTGGTCGCATTGTCGAGATCGCACGTCCCTGGCTGTCCAGTCGGCCGTCCTGGTCTACGTGGTAGCCGTAGCGGGGAGCGATGTCGGAGTGTGGTGCGGTTCCGTTCTGGCTGGTGATGTAGCCGTAGCGGCCGCGCAGGACGGCGGCGATCATCGACAGGATCTTGTGGCCGTGGCTGACCGGCTCATCGGGGTGGGCCTGGGAGTCGCCTGCCGCGGTCAGGCCCTTCCAGGCCTGTTCCCATGTCTGGTCTGCCTGGGCGTCGGTGTAGACGCCGACGTCGACGAGGTGGTCGAGCATGGCCCGCCAGCCGGCCGCCAGATTGGCCAGAGCCTCGGCGGTCCGTTCGGCGTATCCGGCCTCCCGCCAGGCCCGGGCGTAGTCCAGCAGGCGCTGCTGGGTCAGCTCCAGCACGTGTTCGCGGCGGCCGGCGATCCAGCGGATGAAGGAGGCCATCACCAGGGCACGTCCGTGTCGGGAGGTCTTCTCCCACAGTGCCTCGCGGACGTCAGTGGCGATCTCGCCCTTGCGGAAGGGGACCGTCAGGGCCCGCTCGGTCGCGCTGGCCGCTGACGGTCCGACCTCTCCGGTGACGATCAGCGAGCCTCGTGGCGGGGTGGGTGTACGCAGCTCGGCCTCGCGGTCCAGCCGGTCTCTTGTCTCACCGTTGTATTGAAGGCGGATGATGCCGCCCAGGCGTTCGGCGGCCGCACGCATCGAACGGTCCGGGGCGGCGTCGTCGGCGAGAGTGAGGGTGTCGCGCATCAGGTAGAGGGTCCTGGCGGCGGCGTTGGCAGTGGCGCCGCGTTCGGACAGGGAAATCACTGAGGCGTCGAACGGCAGGTCGGGGGCGAAGTGGTGCAGAGCGACCTTGGCCATCGAGGTCTTGTAGGAGCCCTTGCCGCCGATCAGGGCGACCGCCGGTGCGGTCCGGGTGATCGCGGCCCGGTAGGCGATACCGGACAGGACCGCGCCGATCCGTGGCGGCAGCAGTTCCAGCAGGCCGGTCGAATGTTGTGCGGCGGCGGCCAGTGCGGTGCGCTCACCGTCGCGGGGGGGTGGCTCGGGCAGGCGGTAGAGGGCCAGCTTGTGCGGGAAGTGCGTGGGCACGTTCACCGGGCCGTCGGCGCCGATGCCGCCACCGGCGTGCACGTAGACGTCGCCGTTAGGGGTGGGGATCCAGCCGGGTGCGTTGTGCAGCACCTGGACTTCGGCCAGCGGGCTGGTCATGCGGATCGCGTCACGGATGCGGGCCAGGCCGCCGCGGGAGGAGTCGTAGGTGACACCGGGCCAGGGCAGGTCGTCCAGCCAGGCGCCCTTGCCGAAGTCGTCCCGGTTGACTCGCAACTGCCGTATTTCGCCGGGTGCCTTGGGGTGTTCCAGCTCCAGCAGGTATCCGCTGGTCACTGGTGGGTCGTCCGGATCCACCAGGCTGCCGCGTTGCTCCACCCGGATGATCCGTGCGGTGCAGCCCAGCACGGTGTCGTAGGTGATGGTGCCCTTGACCCGGTCGTGGCGCACTCGTACTAGTTCGCCGTGGCGGACCATGTAGGTCGGTCGCTGGTTGGGCTGTTCGGGAGTGCTGCCGCCCGGGCCTCCGTCACCTGGGCCTCCGTCATCGCCTTCTCCGTCGCCGTGCAGCAGCCGCAGGGCCGGTCGGAACTCCTCCAGAAGGGCGCCGGCGGCCAGGTGGGCGGCCGCGGTGATGCCCGCGGTGGGCTCCACGACCCGGATCGTGGCAGCCACTTCGGTCAGGCGGCTCATGATGTCGCGGGCGCAGGCGTAGCCGCCGGTGTCGCGGTCGGCCACGACCACCACCGAGGCGTCGGCCAGGTGGGCGGTCAGTTCGGGACGCCAGGCCAGGGCGCAGGCTCCGGCGGCCTCGATCGCCGTGGCGTTCTCGGCGGTGATGGCCAGATACAAGGCCTCGCCGCGGGCGGCTGCCAGCCGTACGCGTAACTGGTCCTCATCGAGTGTCTGAAGCTCCTGGAGGCTGTGTCCGGCCTCCAGGTGGTCGGTGACGTCGTTGCCCGTCACGGGCTCTGTCACGCGCACTGAGGCGGTGAGCGGTGCGAGCTCGGCGAGCAGCCGCCGTGCACGGGCGTAGCCGGCCGCGTCGCGGTCGGCCACGATCACCACATGCGCGCCCGTCAGCTGGCGTGTCAGGTTCTCGTGCCAGTTTCCCGCGCCTGAGGCGTTGGTCGTGCCGCACACTCCGGCAGCGGTCAGGGATTCGCTGTCTTTTTCCCCCTCGGCCAGGAAGACCGGCAGGTCGGCGGCGATCGCTTCCAGGACCTGTGGCAGCCGGTAGAGGACCTTCCGCTCGGGCGCGCCCGGCACCCAGCGGCCGGAGTCCGGATCCCAGTGCTTCTGGGAGAAGGACTTGCTATGGCCGTGCTCGTAGCTCCGTTCTTTACGGATCACTTGGCCGACTCGCAGGCCGTGCTCGTCGAAGTAGGTGTAGGTGGCCACCTGCCGCCAGCCGCTGGTCGGTCTCCCCAGGGTGGGTTTGGCTGTTCTGGCAGGGGCGCCGCCGGTCGCGGCGGCCGGGGTGGTCGGCCGTAGCCGGCGTCGCTGGCGTGCGGGTTGGGAGGTCCGGTCGAGCTTGGACGGGACAGGATCGTCCCACAGATCGCTCATCCGCAGGTCTGCGGCCTCCACGATGAGTTCGATGGCGCAGCCGGCATGACAGTGCATCAGAGTCTGTCCGTTACGCCAGCTGATCGATAGTGACGGGCTGTCGTCTTCGTGGACGGGGCACTGTACCTGTGCCTGGTCGCCGCGCGGACGCACGACGGAGCCGAGGCGATCAAACGCCTCAAGCACGCGTCGCAGCGATGCTCGCGGTTCGACGGCCAGCACGGTCACTGGGGCAATTCCTCCTGTCACAGACTTCGTAGCCTGTGTTACGACCTACTCCAGACGGGCTTTTGCGTCCCCGGATGTCGCGTGAGGAGGTCCCCAGCTGCCTGTCCGGGCAGGCGCCGATTCGGGCCTGCAGGGCAAACAACTTCAAAGGATCACGTCAAGGCGGTGGTAGGAGTGTGTGTGACACGGGCATTGTGAGTCACAGCTAGCTCGACACGCCGAGAGTGATCCCAATATGGGACTCCCCGGGCAAGACGGGCTACACTCTTAACTAGCTCCACGACGGAAGCCCGTCTGGTGCTAGCTCCACGACGGAAACCGGTCTGGGAAAACACGATTCCGCGTGATTCTTTGTGGGACCCCCTGCGGCGCCAACCGCGGGGGTTCTTCATTTGTGGCCTACGCGCTGAGAGACATCGCCTCCCAGTCGACGTTGGCGAGAATCGCAGCCAACAGATCGGCCTGTGACATGCCACGGCGCTCGGCCTCCTGCTTGAAGCGCTGAGCATAGGGCACGGGGACCTCACCCTTGACTAGTTTGCGAGGGCCCTTCGAAGGACGCCCCATCTTGGCCTTGCCCTTGATCTGGGTCTCGCTCTCCATGTGACCATCTTTCCAGTACTAGAAAGTCGAATGCGACTGTTTCCGGTTCTTCGGCGTGTCGCGGCTGCCTTCCACCAGTATCCACCTGCATCGGATGCTCCAGTCTGCTCTTCGAATGACTTCGATCTGATTGCTCACGGTGTGACATCACCCCAGGCGGCAGGGTGTCGCGCTGCAGGTGAGGTAAGGATCTCTCATCGCGCTCTCGCCGATGTAGAAGTCCTGGAAATCGCCTCATCGAATCCTTAGGGGCGAAGCGTTCCTCCTCGGCTGGCGAGTTCCCGCAGCTCAGGCCCCCCTCCGAAGTAGTAGTTGCGTAGACAATCATGTAGAGGAGAGATTCTGCGCCTGAACGCAACATGGTCTCCAAAAAGTGGTGCAGTGGTGCAGTGGTGGGCATCACTGCAGGTCAGAATGGGTTTTTTGCTGCACCACCGGTGCACCACTCACCGGGTCCTGCACCACTTCCGGGTGCCCTGCACCACTTCTAGGTGGCTCCTGCACCACTTCTAGATGGCGCTGCTTCGGGCTCTGGATGGGGGCTGCTTCGGGTTGAACCGCTCAGTGAAGCGGTGCCCACCGGATCCGGGACTGATCGGGAGACCTGTGAACGGCCGGATGGGAGGGAAACAGAGCGGCGGTCGGGCGGGCCCACCTTCAAAGGTGGGCCCGCCCGACCGCCGGTGAGACAGCAGCACTGAACACTTGATGGTCGACGACCGTCGATATCGAGCCGCGACAAGGGGCGAGAAGGCTTGGAGCCGATCAGCGGCTGAGTGCCGGACTATCCCCGTGTCTCGGGGTCGTCGTCAAGGAGGTATGCCTCGACCGCCACCGACACCAGGGTGGACAGATGCTCGGCGCCGGTCTCCGCGACCAGCTCGTTCAGGACTTCGATCTCCGCCGGGCGCAGCTGGACCGGCCACAGGACACGGCGCGCTCCAGGCTCCGACTTGGATCGCAGGTTGACACGAGTGGGGAATCTTGAGCCCTTCGGTCGCGTGACCTCGAGGCGCGCTTTCACCAGCGGTGACAGAACGTCCTGCTCCAGGGCGTGGTCGATCGCATCCATGGCCAACCGGGCGTAGTCGATCTTTTCTGCCCGGGCCACGTCCCTGGCCTTCCTCTTGGCCTCGGGCGTCAAGTAGACGCTGACCTGCTCCGGTGTCTGGTAGCCCGATGGCCTGGTCGCGGCCGTCGCCCGGGAGCGGGGGCGTGGTGCGGGGGTCTTCCGCGCAGGTCTGGTCGCGTCGGCCGGCTGCCGCTGAGATGGCCGCACGACGGGCGGAGATGCCTCGTCCTGGGCCGGCTCCATGCCCGCGGGCTCAGAGGAGGCGTCGCTGTCAACGGCCTGTTCTACGGCCGTCTCAGCCGGTGCCTGCCCGTCGGGGGTGCCGCGGACGGGGCCCGCTTCTTTCGCCGGCTCCTGGGCCCTGTCAGGAACGGCAGCGGGTGTGCTGGTGGGTGCCTCAGGGATCTGCGAGGCAGGAGTGGGGGCGACTTCTTGCACCGGTGATGTCTGCACAGGGGCCACCTGCACCGGCGGTGCCTCAGGGGAAGCCGTCTCAGGGGCCTGCTCCGGTGCAGGCTGAGCGACCAGGCTGGTCAACGCGCTGCTGCCCCTGCGTCCCCGTTGGCGGGTCATCCCGGTCAGCCGTGGTGTGGGCGGCTTCTCGTCGAAGAAGTCGGTGGTGGTCATGCGTGCGCCTCCGCCTCGAGCTCGAGAGCCCGCTTGATGATCTCTGCTGTGACCTCTTCTATCTCGATGGCGGAGGTCTCGGCGGATTCCACGCTGAGGTTGAGCTGGTGTCGCCGGGAGTGTTCTTTCCAATCCTCACCAGCGGTGAGATCGGCGAGTTCGGTGAAGGTCTTGCCTCGCTTGCGGCACTCGCGGGCCACCTTGACGGCACGGGTGATCACGGTCTGGAGGATCGGTATCCCGGAGTCGCCCAGGACCTCGGCGATCTCGCGCCGCGATTCGGCGAGGAAGCCGATCTCGCGGACGCCGATCACTTCTCCTTCGGCGTCCTTGACCTTACGGAGATTGGTGCGGTCGAACCCGAACAGCAGCACGCCGAGCGGGGTAAGGGACGGGTTGAGCCGTGCCGAGGCCTCGAAGACGTCGCTGACGCCCTCCAATCCCTGGATGCTGCCCTGGTCGAAGCAGACGGGGATCAGGACGTATTCCGCCGCGACGGCGGCGAGGTACTGAAGATCGACGATGTTGGGCGGGCAGTCGATCAAGATCCATTCGTAATTGTCGGATATCTCCGCGATGGCCTGAGCGAGGGACAGCATGATCTCTCGTCCTGGATCCATCGAGCGGGTCCCGATGATGGACGCGGTGACCCTCTTGAGAACCTTGCCGCCGGGGATCACATCCAGGTTGGGGCGCACGTCCCGGATGACGTGGAGAGGTCCGGTGCCCTCCACGACGTTGATGACGCTCTGGCCTTGGTCGTCGCCAGTCCTGCCCTGGTAGCCCAGATCGAGTCCGAGATTGCCCTGCGGGTCGAGGTCGATGCAGAGGATCCGCTTGCTGGAGCCCGCGGCCGCCAGCGCGGTTGCGAGCTGGCCCCCCACGTTGGCCGTGGTGGTGGTCTTTCCCGCGCCGCCCTTGTTGTTCAGGATGATGATGACCCGTTTGAGCTTGGGACGGATCAACTCCACCATCTGCTGGACAGTCATGCTGTTCAGCGCTGCGGTAGCCAGAGGGAAGTTCATCGGTCTGTTCTCCTGCACGCTCTACCGGGTCAATGAGTGCTTGTTCCGTCTCGTGGACGACGCAGCAGTGTAGTGCGCGTTCCTACGGAGAACGAAGTGCCTCCCTTATTAGCAGATTCGTGGTGCGATCGACCAGATTATGGGCGGCGTGTCGGGTCGATGACTCTACCGCTCCGCCAACCGGATCCTGCTTTGCTCCTCTGCGTACCCGATCACACTGACAGGTGCCCGGGTAACCGGGCGATGGGCTGAACGCTTGGCCTCACGTCCTATTGGCCAGTGACATGCCCTATGAGTCACCCTCTGGATTGGTCGATGAGATGACCACTCGCACAGCCAGTCCTCAGAGCGATGAGCTGAGCGTGCACACTGACTATGTAACTGCCTGTTGACCTATTGGTCTCAATGCCTGTCTATAAGTCTATCTTAATTACTATCTATTAAACTTTTTTTGAGACTTCTGTAATCACTATTTAAATAACGATTATTATAAATATCTTTGCATCTATTATTGATATTATTTACAGTACTTTTGAAAACATTATTGTTATAAATATCTTGAGCACTACTGCTGCTCCTATTTCAACACCTATTACCTGAGTTGACCTGGGCAAACACTGCCTGAAGCGCTGCATTGACACTCTGGATCATCCTCCAGATGTCATTTAGCTTCACCTCAGTGCCAACTCCATCGTCAACTTAACCATGGGCCGAGTCGCCCTGTCCGTGGCCTAATAATCTTCAGAACAGGTAGGAGTTACGAAGATTCTGGTTACAAGGTGTGCGGGTATGGAGAGGTTGCTCCACCTCGCACATCAGCCGTGCCCGGTACAGGGGGCAGCACGTCTGGCCACCCCCACCTGCAAGGGCCGGGCACCGTCTCCGCATGGCCGGGCCCCGCTCCAGCCATCCTCGTTCAGCGGCTCGACGCGATGAAATCGGCCAGCGCACGGCGGCCCATGGAGGAGAGGTCTCCCAAGCGATGGGACCGCCGGCAGAGGTCGCCTGACTGCTCTCGCCACGGTTCCGGGTTTCCGAGGGCTGTCAGGAAGGGTGCCGATCGGTGCGACGGTGAGTGCAAATTCCCGGGCGATGCGCGAAGATTGATTCAGTGCGACTACCTCAACCAGTGCACTCCGGTAACACCTGATCTCATGTAACTATCGGTCGCCCACGCCGACCCTGATGACGAGGACCGTGATGCCTGAACTCGGCGACAGCAAGGATCCGGTGAGCCCGCCTACCGGCGGTCCGCGAAGGGCGCCGAGAGCCCGCGGAAACAAGCGCGCCGGCCAGGATGGTGCCGGACCGAGCGAGCCCGAGACCGCAGCAACGGCACCGGCCGACAAGCCGCGCACCACCCGCACGCGTAGGCAGACCAGCGCGGCCCGGGCCGCCACCGGCGGGAAATCCACCGGCAAGCCCGTTGCCGACGAACCCGCTGCGGACAAGCCCGCTGCCGGTAAGCAACCGTCGGCCCGCCGGAGGCCCGGGCCGGTGGCGGGCATGTCGGCTGAGGAACGGGCCGCGGCCCGGGCGGAGCTGATCGAGGACGGCCTGCGGAAGAAGCCCACGTCCGTGACGATCTCCAACAGGCTGCTCGAACGGGCCAAGGCAGCCGTCTACGGCGCCGGGGCCAAGGCCTACGTGGCGGGCGAGGACTATGACGGACCGGCGAGCTTCGCGCAGCTGGTGGAATTCGGCATCGCCGACTGGGTGCTCGACCTTGAGCGGCGCTTCAACGACGGGAAGCCGTTCCCGACGGTCTACCGGTTGCCCCCCGGCCCCAGTGCGGTCGGTGCGCAACGGGGAGCGGCGCTGCGCAAGGCCAAACGGCAGGCCGCCGCCGAGGTCGACGGGGAAGAGGAATGACGGGGAAGAGGAATAGGGCGGCGCCCTGGAGAACGGGGTGATGCCTGCCGGACAGGAACGGCGGCCGTGGCCCCGTACCCGGCCTGCCGAGACCGGCGACGCCTCACGGTTTCAGCACGTTGGAAGGTGGTCGTCTCCCCGGCACCGGATCATGATGGTCTATCGACGACCTCAGGAGTGCCGGTGAGAATCCCCCATCGGGCCTGTCCCATCTGCGGACGCCGCTGTCTACGGCCTGCGGCCCATACCCGGCGGCACCGGCCGCGTCACATCGGCCAGGGGTGATCCGGACGGCCTTTCGTGCAGGAGGGTCCGAGCCCGAGCGGTCCTGGTGAGATCCCGGCCGGCCGTAGGCCCTCGTTGGTCCACGCCGGTCCGGCGCCCCGTGCCGATCTGCCTGCTGAGGCGGCGGTGTGACCGGGTCCGGGCAAGCCGGCCGGTGCCCGCCGATCCCCCGAAGTGACGGAACGGCGGGCATGAACTGAGCAGGATCTTGTTGGACATCTGCCCGCGCCCGTCGCCTCCGGTGTGGTGCGGGCAGGCATGGGCCCGGCATCGCCGAGGGCCGCCGGCCTGCATGGTGCGCCTGAGCCGGGACGGTGGCGCGTGTGCCCACATCAGGGTCATCCCCGCGAGGAGCAGAGGGGGCCCTCGTGGATTCAGTGCGCGTTCTTGTATTTCTCCAGGATCGAGGCGGAGATCCGGCCGCGCTCGCTGACGGTGAGCCCCTGTTCCTTCGCCCACGTTCTGATCGCGGTGGAGGCGTCCCGATTCGGCTTGGCGCCGCCGTTGCCGCCCTGGCGGCGGCTCTGGGCTCTCTCCTGACGCACCGGCCGGGCGGCGTTGATGAACCGGGCAAGCGCCTTGCGCAGTTCGTCGCTGTTCTTGTCGGATAAGTCAATCTCATACTGATCGCCGTCGATGGCGAAGGTGACGTTTCTCGCCCCCTCGGTGCCGTCGATGTCGTCAGTGACCTTCTCAATGATTTGCTTGGCCACGCCCCGCTCCAAGTGGTCTGGATGTCTTCGGTATATTTCGGTTCAGAGGGTGTACGGGTCGTTACCCGTGTTATCACCCTTCAATCCCTCGGCCCGCCGTGCGGACTCAATGATTCTGCACCGGGAAGCAGACGGGCACCACGCTGATCACCGCAGGCTCGTCTGCCAAAGATTCAATCATGTTACCGCCGCGTTCATGGTGTGAGAATCCTCAGAGTTGAATAGATTGTATGGGGCCGAAGATTTGTCAGTTTATTCCTGTATGCGGACACGCTTGCCTGTTCACATGGCGCGCCGGCGGCGACGCCGCCGCGACCGCAACCGGGTGGACGTGGGCTGTCCGGCCCTGCCCTTCCGCCGGTGGGCGCGGTGTGTGGCAGCCCTTGTGTGGCATCCGCCGGCCGGCAGGTGGCCCCCGGTGATTCCGCAGTCAGGCCCGGGCGGGGCGGGCTCGATGTGCGGTTCCGATATCCGGTCGCGGGATGGCGCCGCAGGGCTGAATCCTGTGTAATTGTGTGCCGGAGAGCGCATCGCAATTCAGAAGATGCGACGAGGATTACCTTGTTTATGATGTGTGGTGAAAGTCCACGCCATGTGTCGCACACGGACGGAGGTCAGCCACTGCTACGGCCGCCCGGGTCATGGACGGATGCAGGTGTCGTGACCTGACGCGCCGGCCACCGCATCGCAGGACGTGGCAGGGCGAGTGCAGTGACTACGAGGTCCTTATCCCTCGGTTAAGGGTTGCCATGACCGTTCCAGTGCTGAAGTCCGCAGGCCCGCCGCGATATTCGGTCCGGGGAGATTCGCCGTATTGGCCGTCCTCGGGCTGCGCCTGTTCACGTGCGCCGGTCCCGCTGTTTTGATCGCGCCGCGCATTCCGGCTCGGCCGGCGGATCCAGAAGGGTTCGCCGCCCCGCGCGGCGCGGTTCCTGTGCGGACCCGATGCCGGGACCGGGTGCGCACCGGCCGCCGCGTGGCCGCGCCGCCCGTCACGGCCTCCACCGGTTCGCCGCCCGCGACCTGGCCCGCCGCGAGCAGGTCACCGCCTTCCACACACCGGTCGGCAGCTGTGAGTCCGGGCCGGGGGCCAGGGCGATGGACCGCCCCACCCGGCCGTTGGAGCGCGGCCACGACGGCGCGCTGGTTTTTGGCCGGCCCGGTGCCGGCGGAAGGAGAAAACGGTGCTCGTCTCGATGAACTCGCCGATCGCGCCGATCGCGGCGCACAACCTACTGATCTTCCTGTTGCAGATCGGCCTGCTGCTTCTGCTGGCTCACATCCTCGGCCGGTTGGCCATCCGGCTGGGCATGCCCGCCGTCGTCGGTGAGCTGTTCGTCGGCGTGGTGCTGGGACCCTCGTTCCTGACGCATGTCGCGCCGGGGGTGTCGGCCTGGCTGTTCCCGGCACAGGCCGAGCAGTTTCACCTGCTGGACGCCGTCGGCCAGATAGGCGTGCTGCTGCTGGTCGGCATCACCGGCATCCACATGGACATGGGCCTGGTACGGCGGCGGGGCATGACCGCGGCCGGGGTCAGTCTGGGCGGGCTGGTGGTGCCGCTCGGGCTCGGTATCGGGGTGGCCTTCCTGCTGCCCGATTCGCTGATCCCCGAGGGCACCGACGTCACCGTCTTCGCGCTCTTTCTGGGAGTGGCGATGTGCGTCAGCGCCATCCCGGTCATCGCCAAGACGCTGATGGACATGAAGCTGCTGCACCGCAACGTCGGGCAGCTCACGCTGACCGCGGGCATGATCGACGATGCCTTCGGCTGGTTCGTGCTCTCGATCGTCTCGGCCATGGCCGTCAAGTCCCTCACCGCGGCAACGGTCTTGACTTCGCTGGTCTACCTCGCAGCGATCGTCGTCTTCGCGCTCACCGTCGGCCGCCCGCTGGTCCGCGGCGTGCTGCGGTTGAGCGGCCGTTCTGAGGATGCGGGACCCACCGTCGCCAGCGCCGCCGTGCTGCTCCTGCTGGCCGCCGCCGGCACCCATGCCCTGGGGCTGGAGGCCGTCTTCGGCGCCTTCGTCATGGGCATCCTCATCGGCTCCGCGGGCCGGGTCGACCCGGCCAAGCTCGCCCCGCTCCGCACGGTCGTGCTCTCCGTCTTCGCACCGATCTTCTTCGCCACCGCCGGTCTGCGGATGGACCTGACCGCGCTGGCCAGGCCGGAGGTCCTCCTGTCCGGGCTCGCCGTACTGGCCATCGCGATCGTCGGCAAGTTCCTCGGCGCCTATGCCGGAGCCCGGCTGAGCAGGCTGAACAAGTGGGAGGCGCTGGCCCTGGGCGCGGGGCTGAACGCCCGTGGCGTCATCGAGGTCGTCGTCGCGATGGTCGGCCTGCGCCTGGGCATCCTGAGCATGGAGGCTTACACGATCGTCATCCTGGTGGCGATCGTGACGTCGCTCATGGCCCCGCCGATCCTGCGGATCGCCATGTCCCGGGTCGAGCAGCGGGTCGAGGAGAAGATCCGTGAGAACGAGCACGCGGCCTGGGAGAGGCAGGCCGCCACGAGCGATTCCAATCCCATCCCCTGACGGGGTCCTTCACTGAGTCCGTCAGTCACCGGCCTCGGTCCCGGCTCCTCGGCGCTGTGAAGGTCGTCGGGCCGGGCCGGAGGGCACCGCTGCACGGCCGGCGGCCGCTCAGTCGCCGGTCGCCGGCCTCCTGGACGTCACACGCGGTGAGACGCGCACAACGCTGCACGGCAGGTGGATTTCTGAAGTGACCAGGACATAACGAATTATCAATCGTTATGAGTGAATTTCAATTTTCACATGATATGCCGACGGTTTTGGATATCGGTGATGTGAAACGTACGGAACCCGTGGTCGGCGGACCACGCTGAATGTTTTTCCGGGCTCCTGCAATGCCGTGCGAGGGGGCAGGTAGGGGCGGGATAGGGGTTGCCGCTACGGGGGAGCGCGTCGAATTCTGATGATACCGACCTAATACATATCAAATTCGGCGACGCTGTGTGTCGTTTTTCAGGATCTCCCGCCTGGCGCCGGGATCCGTTCACCGTGATGGAGTGTGAGCAGATGGCGGAGGCTCGCGATGACGAGTTCTCGCGCTACGTCAAGGAGGCCAGACCTGCGCTGCGGCGGATGGCGTTCCTCCTCTCCGCCGACTGGTACGAGGCCGACGACCTCGTCCAGCGGACGCTGATCGCACTCCACCTGCGCTGGGACACCCTGAAAGACCGTGACAAGCTCGCCGGCTACGCACGTGTGATCATGACCCGGCTGATCATCAGCGATCGCAGGTCCCATCGCTGGTCCCACGAGATCCTCCACGACCTGCCGCCCGAGCCCGACTCCACACCTGATCCATACGCCTTCCTCGGCGACCGTCTCCTGCTGATGAGAGCACTCGCCGACCTCGCGCCCCGGCAGCGGGCCACCGTCGTCATGCGCTACTGGGAGGACCGCAGTGTCGAGGAGACGGCGCGGGCCATGGGCAGCCGGTGTTCGACGGTGCGCAGCCAGACCGTCCGCGCGCTGGCCACTCTCCGCCTGGCGCTGCAGGCCGGGGCGGACGGCAATCCAGAAGATGCACCGGGCGCGAGGGCGCCCGGACGATGAAGCGGATCGGAGCCGAATGAGACGCGAGGAAACGCCTATGCCATCGCCAACATCGGACGCAGAGCAGGCCAGGACGATGACACTCGAGGCGTTCGCGGACACGATCATCCCGGGTGAGAAGAGGTCACCTGACGACAGAGCCATCGCGGGCGTCAGCACCGGCGGCGGCGCGGTGGCGGCCGGCGCCATCGAGTTGCTGGAGTGGGACGCGACCGGGCTGAGCAGCGGACTGGACGACTTCGCCCGCCTGCTGAACGACCACGCGCGGGAGTACGCGACCGGGTACAGGCTGGTTCTCGACGAGTCGGTGCCGCCCTTCGTCGCGCTGGCCTTCCAGCACCGCACCGCCCTGGTGCAGCGGCTGACCGCGCCCGGCCATCCGGAGAAGCCGTTCTGGGTCAGCCTCGCCCTGTTCAGCAACATGGCCTTCGACTCCGCGGCTCACATGCACACCGCCGACGCGCTCGCGGCGGGGCATCCCGGCCTGACCGCGATGGGCATCACCCCGCCCGACCCCGACGGTCTGTGGCGCTTCCCCGAATACTCCTACGGCCGCCAGCTGGCCAGCCCGCACCCGGACACGACCCCTTCAGGGAGCCCCGCATGACCAGCACCGAACGCACCGACGTCCTCGTGGTCGGCAGCGGCTTCGGCGGCGCGATCGCGGCCTATCATCTCGCGGCCGGCGGCGCGCGGGTGGTGGTGCTCGAGCGCGGGCCGTGGCTGAGCGGAAACGACTTCGAGCACGACTACAAACTCGGATCGTCCTACACGCGGGCGTTCGACTTCGTCGTGGGCGACGGCATGAGCCTGCTGGGCGGAAACTGCGTGGGCGGCGGCAGCGTCGTGTACTTCGCCGCGATGCCCCGCGCGCCGCGCTTCGTCTTCGAACGTCGCGGCAGCATCGGCAGGCGGATGTGGCCCTCGGCCGTCAGCCGCGACACCCTGGAGCCGTGGTACGACCGGGTGGAGGAGGCGATCCCGGTCACCAAGCAGGACTGGAGCGACGCCACCTACGCCGGAGGGCTGTGGGCGGCGGCGTGCAACCACGCGGGCCGCACGGCCAACCCGCTGCCGGCCGCCATCGACAACAGCAGGTGCACCAACTGCAACTGGATGATGGCCGGCTGCCGCTTCGACGCCAAGCGTTCCCTGCTGTTCAACTACCTGCCGGCGGCACTCGCGCACGGCGCCGAGATCCGGCCGCTGCACGAGGTGCAGAAGATCTCCAAGACCGACGACGGCGACTACCGGGTGCACTACAACGTCGTCGACGACGAGGACTACCGGGTCCAGGCCGGCAGCGGGACGATCGACGCCAAGATCATCGTGCTTGCGGCCGGCGCCGGTGCCACCCCCGTCATCCTGCAGCGCAGCGAGGCGACGCTCGGCGCGATGCCGCACGCCGTGGGCAGATATTTCTCGGGCAACGGCGAGCGGCTCAACACCGTCGTCTTCGACGAGGACCGGGTGCGCGATGTCCTCGGCCTGACCCGGGGCGACGGCCTGGCCTACGAGGCCAACCAGATCGGCAAGGGGCCGACCGTCGCGAGCTGGGACCGTCTCGACGGCTCGCTGCCGGAGTACTCCCGCTTCTCGCTGGAGCAGCTCTACTTCCCACCCGGTCTGGGCACCATCCTCGCGCAGGTGCCCGGTGCGGTCGGCCCGAGCTGGTTCGGCCTGGAGAAGAAGGAGCTCCTCAAGCGCTGGCGCTCCTGGCTGATCATCTTCCAGATGACGGAGGACGACAACGAGGGGGTCTTCGGGCCACCCCCGGCCACCGGCAACGCCGACCGGCTCTCGCAGCAGATGCTCGGCGTCGGCCGGCTCCGCTACGACCCGACCCCGAACACGCTGCGCGGCTGGGCCCAGGCGGACGCGGAGGTGAAGGACATCGTGGAGCGCGACGGGCTGGCCAAGGTGGCGCCGTGGACCAACGACGTGGTCGGCGCCTACACCGTGCACCCGCTGGCCTCCTGCCGCATCGGCGACGACCCGGGCACCTCGGCGCTCGACGACCGTAACGAGCTGCGGGGTCATCCCGGCATCTTCGTCACCGACGGCTCCGCCGTACCGGGGGCGCTGACGGTCAACCCCGCGATGACCATCGCCGCGCTCGCCGAGCGCGCCGTGCCGGGCATCGTGCAGGCCGCGCAGCAGCGGGGCGTGCAGGTCACCTACGGCGCGCCGTCGCCGGACGGCGCCATCAGCGGGCGGAGCGGAGTGGCGCCGCTGCTGCCCACTCTGCTGCACCGCTGAGGACAGGAGCGAGCGATGAGCAGGATCCTCACCCCCGTGGCACGGCGGAGCGCGCTGTCCCAGATCCGCCACGTCCGCGCGGTCAGACCAGGCGCCGCGCTGGACCTCGTCGGGAGAGTCTACGGGCAGGTCGAACGGGACTTCGGCATGCTGGCGCCGCCGGTGATCCTGCACTCGCCCGCTCCGGAATCCCTGGCGGCCTGCTGGCTGATGCTGCGGGAGTCGCTCCTCGCGCAGGGGACGGTCAGCAGGGCGATCAAGGAGGCGGTGGCCGCCGCGGTGTCGATGGGCAACAGCTGCCCTTACTGCGTGGACGTGCACAGCGCGACGCTGCACAGCCTCGTGCAGGGGCAGTACGCCGCCGAGATCGCGGGTGACCGCATCGAGGAGATCACCGATCCCGGCGTGCGCCGGATCGCCGCGTGGGCGCGGGCCAGCGACAGGCGGGAGACGGCTGCCCAGCACGAGCTGCCGTCACCGGCGGAGCAGGCTCCGGAGCTGGTCGGGGTGGCGGTCACCTTCCAGTACTTCAATCGTATGGTCAACGTGTTCCTGGACGAGTCCCCGGTACCGCCGGAGGTGCCCGCCGGGATCCGCCCGGTCCTCATGCGGCTGCTGGGGCTGTTCATGAGGCCGGCGGCTCGCCGGGCTCACGCCCCCGGTGCGTCCCTCGGCCTGCTGCCGGACGCGCCGCTTCCGGCGGATCTGTCCTGGGCGGGCGGCACGGCCAACATCGCCGAGGCCTTCGCCCGGGCCTGCGCCGCCATCGACCGGGGCGGCCGGCGTTCGGTGCCGGAAGGCGTCCGGGATCTGGTCTCCGCCGAGCTGGCCGGGTGGAACGGCGGGCCGGCGGGGCTCAGCCGGGCCTGGGTCTCCGAGTCGGTGTCCGCCCTGCCGCCCGCCCAGCGGCCGGCCGGCCGGCTGGCGCTGCTGACGGCGATGGCCTCCTACCAGGTCGACCGGGCGCTCATCGACGACTTCCGGCGCGACAACTCCGACGACCGCGCGCTCGTCGAGCTCACCTCGTGGGCGAGCCTGGCCGCGGCGCGGCGGGTGGGCGGCTGGATGCGGACCGGGCCGGGACTGCAGGCCGCTCCGGCCGCGGGGCCTCACCGGGCGACATGACCGCCCGGCCGGCACGCCCGAGTCCGTGGCTCGCGCTGGGCGTCCTCTGCATCGCCAACTTCCTGATCCTGCTGGACACCACCATCGTCAACGTCGCCGCGCCGGACATGATGAGGACGCTGGAGGCGGGACTCGACAAGGTGCTGTGGGTCCTGAACGGATACCTGCTGGCCTTCGCGTCGTCGCTGATCGTCTTCGGGCGGCTGGGCGACCTGCTCGGTCCCCGGGCCGTCTTCGTCGCCGGCCTCGGGCTGTTCACGCTCGCCTCGGCGCTGTGCGGCCTGTCCCAGACGCCCGACCAGCTGATCGCCGCCAGGGTGGTGCAGGGTGTCGGGGCGGCGGCGCTGCTGCCGCAGGCGCTCGTGCTCATCTCGGCGATCTTCCCGCCCGAACGGCGCGGCGGGGCCTTCGGGATCTTCGCGGCGGTGGCCGGTGTCGCCTCGGTGAGCGGGCCGACGCTGGGCGGGCTCCTGGTCACCCGGCTGGGCTGGCAGTCGATCTTCTATCTCAACGTCCCCGTGGCGCTGGCCGGCATGCTGCTGGCGCTGCGCTACGTGCCGGGTCTGCGGCCGGGGGTGTCGCACCGCTTCGACCTGGTCGGCGTACTGCTGGCCACCAGCGGCCTGTCCGCACTGGTGTACGGCCTGGTCGAGGGGGAGCGCCACGGCTGGGGAACGGTCGCGGGGCCGGTGACGATCCCCGGGGTCCTCGCCGTCGCGGGGGTGCTGCTGGTGCTGTTCGTGCTGTGGGAACGCCGTCAGCCGGAGCCACTGCTGCCACTGCGGCTGTTCCGCAACCGCAACTACACCATCGCCACGCTCATCACGCTGGTCATGTCGTTCTCGCTCTACGGGCTGCTGTTCGTCTTCATGATCGAGGCGCAGGCCGTACTGGGGATGAGCCCGCTGGCGGCGGGGGTCGCCGGGCTGCCCCTGACCCTCGCGCTGACCGTGGTCGCCCCGGCCGCGGGCCGGCTGGCCGACCGGGTCGGCGGCCGGATCCTGCTCATCGTGGGCCTGGCCTGCTGTTCACTGGGGGTGTTCGCCGTCGCGGCCGTCTCGGCGACCTCGGCGACGGCGGCGACGTTCCTCCTCCCGTTTCTCGTCGTCGGCGTCGGCATGGGTCTGACGTTCGCTCCGGCGACGACGGAGGCGATGCGCGAGATCCCTCCGCGGCAGGCCGGGGCCGCCTCGGGCGTGCTCAACACGGCGCGGCAGGTCGGTGCAGCCCTGGGCGCGGCCGTGATCGGGGCGGTCCTGCAGAACAGGCTGGCGGAGTCGCTGCTGCGGGAGGCGGGGGAGCGGCTGGCGCAGCTCCCGGAGGGGGTCCGACAGGCGTATCTGGCCGGGCTCGGCACAGGAGCCACCCCCGGCGAACCCGCAGCCGGGCCGCCGGCCACGGGTCCGCCGCCGGGCACCCTGCCGGCCGACGTCGCCGCCCGCTTCGCCCGGCTGACCCGGGAGGCATTCGGTGAGGGCTTCGTGGCGGCCGGCAGGCCGACGCTGGGCGTCGTGGCCGCGGTGCTCCTGCTCGGCAGCCTGCTCGCGGTCTTCATGGTGCGGGGGCGGCGGGCGGTGGCCGCGCCGCGCCGCGACAGCACCCATGGAGAAGACAGCGTGATTTCCGCTGATGCATCCTTGATTCGATGACACCATTCCGAGGCGTTTTCATAATGCCGTCCGCGAGCGAGGTATTTCATTACGTGCTTTACCGGTCCGGCCGGCCGCGGCGGGCACGTGATTATGGCATTCCGATCTGAATCTGATCGCCAAATGAGAGGACAGAGACGTGAGCGAGCTGGAGGGCGTGCTCAACGACCTGACCGCCGAGGGCGACGAACTCGCCCGGCTGGTGGCCGGTCTCGACCCGGAGCAGTGGCGGCTGCCCACTCCCGCACCCGGATGGACGATCGCCGACCAGATCGCCCACCTCGCCTTCATCTTCAGGCTGGCCGGGACGGCGGCATCCGACGCGGAGGCGTTCAAGGTCCTGGCCGCGGGGGCGGAGAAGGACTTCGACGGCGCGGTGAACGCCGCGCTCGCCGACTACAGGAACGACCCGCCGGAGGTGCTGCTCGACCGCTGGCAGGCCGAGCGCGAGGCCGTGGTCAAGGCGCTGGCCGCCGTCCCGCCGGGTGAGACGGTGCCCTGGCTGGTCAACCCGCTGCCGCCCGTCATCCTCGCGTGCGCCGGGATCATGGAGCAGTTCGCACACGGCCAGGACATCGCCGACGCGCTCGGCGTGCGCCTGGTGCGGACCGACCGGATCGGGCATCTGGTCGTGTTCGCGGTGCTGACCAGGGACTTCGGCTATCTGGCCCGGGGGCTGACGCCGCCGGCCGGGGAGTTCCGCTTCGAGCTCACCGCCCCCTCGGGACAGGTGTGGGCCTACGGGCCGGAGGACTCCGAGCAGAAGGTCACCGGGCCCGCCGTGGACTTCTGCCTGCTCGTGACCAGGCGCCGCCACCGTGACGACCTCGCGCTCACCGCCACCGGTGCCGAGGCCGACCACTGGCTGGACATCGCCCAGGCATACCGGGGACCGGCCGGGGCCGGCCGTTCCCCCGGGCAGTTCGCCGACGCCTGACAAGGCGCCGGGCACATCAGGTTCAGGGCCATCGCCTGCCCTTTCTCCACGCGGCTTTCCGACCCGCTCGGAGAAAGGACAGGCGATGGCCCTCGCCATTTCCGGTAATTGACATGAAGCGGTTCCCGATGGGCAGCTTGTTGACTCTGATCCGCCTGGTGAACGGACTGTGAAACGCGCAGAGTTATCCGTGCGAGAACAGCTGGAAAACACACGGTCCGATAGGCGATGAGAGGAAAGACTTGATGACGACCGCGATGGTTGCCGACGCCCCGCCGGATGCCCGCGTGCCCGCCGAGGGCGTTGCGGAGGAACCTGCGGACCCGGTCGTGGTCCGCCGCGTCACGGTTGTCGGCAGCGGTGTGATCGGGACCTCGATCGCACTCAGGCTACGCCGCGCCGGCATCGACGTCGGGCTGTCCGACCGGGACACCGGCGCGCTGGCGCAGGCGGTGGGGATGGGGGCGGGGGCCGCGCTGACGCCCGGCGATCCCCCCGCCGACGTCGTGGTCATCGCCACCCCGCCGTCCACCGTCGTCGACGTGCTGCGCGACGCCCAGGCCCGCGGGCTGGGCGCCGTCTACACCGATGTCGCCAGCGCCAAGGCCCGCATCATCGCCGACGCGGAGCTGGCCGGATGCGACTTCACCACCTACGTTCCCGGGCATCCGATGGCCGGCCGTGAGCTGTCGGGCCCCTGCGCGGCGCACGCGGACCTGTTCGCGGGCCGGCCGTGGGCGCTGTGCCCGCATCCGGCGACGCCGGCGGGGCCGGTGCGGCTGGTGGCGCAGTTGGTCGGGGTGTGCGGGGGAGCGCTCAGGGTGCTCACCCCCGAGGCGCACGACCGGGCCGCCGCCGCGGTCTCGCACGTGCCACACCTGGTGTCGGCGGCGCTCGCGGCGTGGTTCGCGGGCGCCGACCAGAGCACGCTCGCGCTGGCGGGCAGGGGCCTGCAGGACACGACCCGGGTCGCCACCGGCGCCCCCGGCCTCTGGTGCGACATCCTGCAGCAGAACGCCGATCCGATCGCCGCGGTGCTGGACGCGGTGGTCCGGGACCTGACCACCGCCGCCAGCGCGCTGCGCAGCGCCGACCACGCCAGGGGCGGACCGCTGGCCGATCTGCTCACCCGGGGCAACCGCGGCCGCGAGCACATACTCGGCGGTCCGGCCGGCGCCGAGGAGAGGACGGTGGCCTGAGCCGTCGCAGATCGGCGTGGCCGTACGGCGGGCCCGCCGGTACCCGTACCGTTTGTTTTTTGCAGGAAAGGACAGCGCAATGGGGGAGATGCCTCGGATATCGCACCGATGTCATGCTTTTTACAGAAGCTGAATGTGAATGTGGTCCGCATTGAACGGCTTTATCCGTTAAGGAGGAGATCCGAATCCTTCCCCGCGTCGGTGGCTGCAGACACCGAGGCGGAAAGGACCACAGCCGCTTTTTTCCGGCCATCCGGTTCCCCGGCGTGAGGGCTCCGCGGGGAAAGGATGTGCCGCTGCCCGTCCGAGGCAGACTCCTGTGCCCTTTCCCGCAGGACATCTGGACACCTGATCGCAGCTGAACCCCTGGAGGCCCGGCCGCCCTCGTGTGGCGACCGGGCCTCCTCCTGCGCGGCGGCGTCTCAGGTGGTCCGCCGCGGGCGCTCAGTCGTTGAGCAGGCCGTCCCTGACGCCCCGCAGGTTGCCGAAGGAGTTGAGATCGGGAACCGTCCAGCCGTCCAGGTCGTACTCGGCGAGACATTCGTCGACGAAGGCCTTGTAGTCGTCGACCTGCCCGGTGGCCAGTTGTGCGAACAGCAGCTCCACCCGGGTGTTCTCGTGGTTGCCCGCGTAGTTGCGCTCGTACAGTTCGTGCCGGCCGCCGAACTCGGAGCCGACCGCGTCCCACAGCAGCTTCATCACCTTGACCCGCTCGACGGAGTCGACGCCGCCCGAACCGCGGACGTATTTGTCCAGGTAGGGACGGATGTCTGGGTTCTTGAAGTCATCGGCGCTGGAGTTGACGTAGATCAGTCCGCTGGCGACGTCCTGCTGCACGATCTCCTTGATCCTGGGGTAGCCGATCTGCATGAACCACCGGTAGGCCATGCCGTACTGGGGATTGGGCAGCACCGCGCCGTTCTTCCACGCGACCGGGTTGCGCGCGGCCGCGTCGGAGAAGGCCCAGAACAGGTTGCGCCAGGCCAGGACCTCGCCCAGCCGGCTCTGCACGCCCCGGAAATCCGAGGTGCCGGTGATCTCCAGTGCCTTGGCCAGCAGGCCGGCGATGAACTCCAGTTTCACCGCCAGGCGCGTGCAGCCGTGGAAGGTGAAGCGCTCGGAGAATCCGGACTGCCCGGTGAACAGCTGGACCTTGCCCAGGTCGCCGTAGATGAACACGTTCTCCCACGGGATGAGCACCTTGTCGAGGATGAGGATGGTGTCGTTCTCATCCAGCCGTGAGGAGAGCGGGTAGTCGAACGGGCTGCCCATCACCGCGGCCGTGGCGCTGTAGGACGGCCGGCAGATCAACTTCATCCCCGGCGCGCCCATCGGCACGGTGGCCACCAGTGCGAACTTGCGGTCCTTGATCGGCAGGCCGTAGTGGGCGATGAAGTTGTAATGGGTGAGCACCGAACCGGTGGCGACAACCTTGGCCCCGCTCACGACAAGGCCGCTGTCGGTCTCCTTCTCCACGTGGATGAACACGTCCGCGACCTCGTCCGGCGGACGGCTGCGGTCGACCGGCGGGTGAACGATCGCGTGGTTCCAGTACAGGACCTTCTCCTGCGACTCGCGGTACCAGCGCCGCGCGTTGTCGGCGTAGGGGGCGTAGAAGTCGGCGTTCGCCCCGAGCGTGCCGAGGAAGGATGCCTTGTAGTCCGGGCTCCGTCCCATCCAGCCGTAGCTCATCCGGGCCCAGGCCGCGATGGCCTGCTGGTCGGCCACGAGGTCGGCCGCGCTGTGCGGGGTGGTGAAGAAGCGGTGGGTGTAGCCGTCGCTGCCGGTGTCCGTCGGCGCGGTGAGGACGTCACGCTTGGCCGGGTCGTGCAGGGCGTCGTACAGCCGCGCCGTCATCCGGACGGGGTTGTGGAAGGCCGGATGCGAGGTGACGTCCTTGACACGGTTGCCGTAGATGTAGATCTCCCGGTCGTCGCGCAAGGACTCGATGTATTCGTCGCCGGTCAGCGGACGTGTCTTCGGCCGCGCCTCCGTCACGTCCGGGCCATCCCGATGGTCGGTCATCAGGCAACTCTCCTTCTCGCGGCTCGGCTCCCCCATGAATCGGCGGCGCCGAGCGGCGCTGTGGTCCAACGGGAACACGCTCGAAGAGGCCCGCGCGCCGGCGGGACTCGACAATGCTCTCGTCGGAGCGTCGCGGACGACGCGTCCTGCCCGACGGCACCGGCGAGCGAGCGCGTCGGCCTTGTGCTGCAGGTTTGATGCTGGCACCCGGAAGCACGGCGGGCTTCTCAGAGGTTGCGGCTTCCGCGTCGGGTGATTCAACCGGACCTCCGCCGCTGTCCGGAGAACCGATCCTGAAATGGCGATCCGCAATTCAGAAGATGCGGGTGCCCGCCTCCGGTGCGACCGTCGGGGTGATGACCATCGGCGGATGACGGAGCAGATGAACGCTCACCGCTCCATGATTTCACGGCATTGTGAGCGGGGCGCGCCGGGCGGCCGCGTTTTCCCGTCTGAATTCTTTGGGAGGAAATGGTGTTGACCACCGAGGTTCCGACGCGGGAGCAGCTGGTACGGCGCGCGTCCGAATTGGCGCCGATTCTTCGGAAGAACGCGGCGTGGTCGGAGGAGAACCGGCGCATCCACGGAGAGTCGATCGAGGCGCTGGCCGACGCGGGCATCTTCAAGCTGCGGGTGCCGGCCCGCTACGGCGGTTACGAGTCGGACACGCGCACCTTGGTCGACGTGGCCACCGAGCTCGGCAGGGCCGACGGGTCCACATCGTGGGTGGCGTCGGTGTACTGGATCCCGACGTGGATGGCGTGCACGTTCCCCGACCAGGTCCAGGACGAGGTGTTCTCGACCCCGGACGTGCGGATCTGCGGGACGCTGAGCCCGAGCGCGATGGCGGCTCCGGTCGACGGCGGTTTCGTGGTCAACGGCAAGTGGGCCTTCGTCAGCGGTGCCCTGCACGCCCAGTGGCAGGTGATCGTGGCGGTCGTGGTGGGCGCCGAGAGCGAGCCGTACCCCGTCCTGGGGCTGGTGCCGCTGTCGGATCTGCAGATCGTGGACGACTGGCACACCTCCGGTCTGAAGGGCACCGGCAGCGTCAGCACGATCGCGGCCGACGTGTTCGTCCCCTCCGAGCGCATCCTGCCGCTGCCGGCGGTGCTGCAGGGACAGTACGCCTCGCAGCTGAACGCCGACGTCCCGATCTACCGGACGCCGTTGCTCCCGGTCGCCTCCGCCTCCTCGGTTGGGACCGTGGTCGGGCTGGCCAAGGCCGCCGGCGAGGCGTTCTTCGAGCGGCTCCCCGACCGGAAGATCACCTACACCGGCTACACGGCCCAGGCCGAGGCGCCGCTGACCCACCTGCAGGTCGCCGAGGCCACGATGAAGGTCGACCAGGCCGAGTTCCACGCCCACCGCCTGGCCACGCTGGTGGACGGCAAGGGCGTCGAAGGCGCGCAGTGGTCGCTGCAGGAGCGGGCCAGGGCGCGCGCCGACATGGGCATGGTGTGCAAGCTGGCCAAAGAGGCCGTGGACATCTTCAGCACGGCCAGCGGTGGTTCGTCCATCTACAGCGACCAGCCGATCCAGCGGATCTCGCGTGACGTCCAGGCCGTGAACCTGCACGCCCTGATGCACCCGAACACCAACGCCGAGCTGTACGGGCGGATCCTGTGCGGCCAGGAGCCGAACACCTTCTACCTCTGACGGCCGGCCCCTCCCCTCACCGACGTCCACGGAGAAAGAGACGGACATGACCACGACCAGCCCCGCATCGACCATCGCAGGTCCCTCCGCCGACGACCAGGCCGCTGTGGCGGCCGTCCCCGGGCGCATCGTCGCGGCCTGGGCCAAGCACGACGCCCAGGCCTTCGCCGAGGTCTTCACCGAGGACGGGACCATGATCCTGCCCGGCCTGTACCGCAAGGGCCGGGAGGAGATCCAGTCGTTCATGGCCGCCGCGTTCGAGGGGCCGTTCAAGGGCACCCAGGTGACCGGGCAGCCGATCGATGTCAGGTTCCTCAGTGGCGACGTCGGGATCGTGATCACCGTTGGCGGTGTGCTGGCCCCCGGTGAGACCGAGGTCTCCGACGAGCGCGCCATCCGGGCCACCTGGATCGTCGTCAGGCAGGACGGGCAGTGGAGCCTGGCCGCCTACCAGAACAGCCCCCGCGGGTAGCGTCCGGGCCCCGTGTCCCCATGGCCCCGGGCCACCGCCGTACGGCGGGCCGGGGCCGCGGGGACACGGGGTGCCCCGGTACGTGTGCGGCGACTTCAGGGTCCGCCGGGCGGGCCGGGCAGCCGGTGCGCGCCCGCCGGGCAACGTCACAGATCGCCGGGAGCAGGCGTCAAGCGG
This sequence comes from Streptosporangium sp. NPDC048886, assembly GCF_055586905.1. Classification (NCBI taxonomy): domain Bacteria; kingdom Bacillati; phylum Actinomycetota; class Actinomycetes; order Streptosporangiales; family Streptosporangiaceae; genus Streptosporangium; species Streptosporangium sp. NPDC048886. Next base: position 53,231 of record NZ_JBVJHH010000046.1, on the reverse strand, counting down.
ACCGCAGGAGCAGGCAGAGAAGGGCCGTCAACGTCGTCCCTTCGAGGATTTCGCCGCTGTCGATGAGGCGGCGCACTTTGCCCAGCGGCACCCAGGCGATCCGCTCGGACTCGAATCCGTCTGCCGGCGGGCCGATGTAGGTGGCGGCGTCGGCGCGGAAGACGTAGTGGCGCGCGGTGAGCAGCCCGGGTATCGGCTGGGTGTGGATGAGGCGGCGCAGCGGTCCCTCCGGGCGCCAGCCCGTCTCCTCCTCCACCTCCCGCGCCGCCGCCGCGGCCGGCCCCTCTCCCGGGTTGATCGCACCGCTGGGGAGCTCCCAGCCCCAGGCGTCGGTGATGAACCGGTGGCGCCACAGCAGCAGCACCCGCTCCCGGACGACCACGGCCGCGTAGGCGCCGTTGGAGCTCTGGATCAGCCGGTGGTCGAGGTGCCGTCCGTCGGGCAGTTCCACGTCGGCGGAGCGGAGATGCACCCATTTGTCGTGATACAGGGTGCGCTCAGACATGACGTTCCAGCGCATGGTGCCCCCTCGCGATAGCGGGCCGTCGCGGCGTGCGGAGGTCGGCCATGACGGTCCCGTCCCTGAATGTAGTTGAAGCGCTCGGGCGTGGTGCGTCACCGCGGCCGGGCGGACCGTCAGGCGGCTGCGAGGCGACGGTCCCTCGCGGTCCGGTTCCTGGCCGCCGACGAGGAGTGGGGGTGGAGACGGCGGTGCCGCCCGTCGGCGCCGGGCACGACGGAGCGGGCGCCCGGCGGAGGAGCGCCCGCGTTCTCGCCGGCAGGGGACCGCCCGGCCGTACGGGCCGGGCCCTGTCAGCCGCCGATCCCGGCGCTCTCGGCCTGCGCCACGACGGTGCGGACGAAGTCCTTCATGCTGGGGTCTTCGAACAGGGCGCTCACGTCGATGCTGATGCCGAGCTCGTCCTCGATGCGGGACGCGATGCGGATCGCGGACACCGAGTGGCCCTGCAACTCGAAGAACGTGGCGTTCTTCTGCTCCTCCGGCATACGGAGCACGTATCGCCAGATGTCTTCGACCCGCTTCTCAACCGCCGGAAGGCTCAGGTCATTCAGGTGGTTAACCGTCATCGGATATGCTCCTTACGCGGTCCATTCGTGGGTACGGGGCTCTCATCCGCCGCAGCGCCGGATCAGGCGCCGTTAATTGCCGCGGAAGCTCGCACACGGCACGCCAACGACTCTCCGACCATCGTTCGCGGATGAGCGGGCGGCCGCATCTTTACGATTGCTTTTTTCGCTGCACATGACCGTGAACGCGGCAACTTCGGAGAAGGCCCCGATGGCCGGAGCTGCCACTATCGGAGCTGCGGCAGACGTCCACCGCGCCGGCCGACGGCAGATCGGGCCCGCCCCCTGCGGCCCGCCGAGAACACGCTGCCGCGCCAGTGATCCGCGGTGCTGAACAGGTGCAAACGTCGCTCGGTTATCGCAATTCTTGAGAAGCTCCCGAACGCGTCTTGGCATGAGAATGCAGAGGTGGTGAATCATATGGTCGCGACTGACGTATTTTGTGCACGTGAGGTCGGTGCCAAGCACGCGGTGGCGTCCGATGCCCAAGACGGTTTATGGTTCCTGAGCCAGCTTATTCCAGATTCCACGGCCCATCATATAAACCGGGCATATCAGATAACGGGCGGCCTCCGGATCGGCGCGTTGCGCGCGGCCTGGCGGGCGGTGCTCCAGCGGCATGAGGCCCTGCGGACCACCCTGGTCGAGATCGACGGGCGGCTGGTGCAGCGGATCGCCGACGAAGGCGACAACCCGATGTCGTTCGTGGATCTCAGCGGGATGCCCCCACAGGACCGGGAGGCGCAGCTCGGCCGGTTCTGCGCGGACTGGGCCGACACGCCGTTCGACCTCGCCGTGGGAGCGCCGGTCCGGTCGGCCGTCGTGCGGCTGAGCGTCACCGAGCACGTTCTGCTGCTCGCGCTGCATCAGGCCGTCGCCGATGACCGGTCGGTGTCCATCCTGGTGGAGGATCTCTCCGCGGGCTACGCGGCGGAGGATGCCGGCCGGCCGGCCGCGCTGCCCGCCCTCGCCTCGCAGTACGCCGACTACGCGCGCGAGCAGCGCGCGCAGGAGAGCGCGCCGGAACTGCTGGAGTGGTGGATCGCGACGCTGACGCCGCCGCCGCCCTCGCTGGACCTGCCGACGGACCGGGCCCGCCCCGCGGAGCCGTCCTTCCACGGTGGTGTCGTGTCGTTCGACTGGGGCGAGGACTTCGGCCGTTCGCTGGCCGGACTGGCCCGGGCGGCGGGGACGAGCCCATGGGTCGTCCTGCTCGCGGGATTCCAGTGCCTGCTGCACCGCTACAGCGGCGAGGACCGCATCGCCGTGGGTGTGCCGGCGACGGTGCGGCCGGACTCCGGAGCCGAGGCGCTCATCGGCCCCTTCCACAACCTCCTGGTGCTCTGCGCCGACATCTCGCAGGCTCCCACCTTCCGCGAGCTGGTCGCCAGGGTGGCGCAACTGGCGGAGGGCGCCTCCGCCCACCGGCAGCTGCCCTTCGCCCGCCTGGTCCGGGCGCTGAAGGTCGACCGGGACCCCCGCCGGATCCCGCTCTGCGACGCCATGTTCGTGTCCCCGCAGGCGCCCGAGTCCGAGCTCCGGCTGGCCGGCGCCCAGGTGCGGCGCCGGCCGGTCGACGGCCGCGGGGCCAGAGCCGACCTCACGCTCACCGTGGACAGCACGCACTCCTCGGTCACCGGGTCCCTGGAGTACCGCGGCAGCCTGTTCGAGCGCTCATCCGCCCGCGCCATCCTCGATCAGCTCCACACGCTGCTGGCCGCGGCGCTGGCGGCGCCGGACCTGCCGGTGGGGGCGCTGCCCCTGGAGGATGAGGAGCGCATCCGGGCGGCCGTGGGCGAGGCCGACCGCATCACCGGCGCCGCCCCCGCCGAGTGGCCGGTGCACGAGCTGGTGCGCAGGCACGCCGAGCGGCATCCGGAGGCGGTCGCGATCGCCTGGCAGGGCACCACCGTCACCTATCGTGACCTGGTCGGGCAGGCGGCGTCGATCACCGCTTCCCTGCGGGCGCTCGGCGCCGTCGAGGGCGAGGCCGTCGCGGTGCGGCTACCGCGGGGAGCCCGCCAGATCGCCGCCCTGCTCGGGGTGCTCGGCGCCGGTGCGCACCTGGTCTGGTTCGGCAGGGCCGACGCCGGGGAACGGGGCAAGGCGGTGCTGCAGGACCTGCGGCCCACCTGCCTCGTGCTCGACGAGGAGACGGCAGGCGACGAGCTGAGCACCTGGTACCGGGACGAGCTCGGCGGCCGCATCCTGGACCTCTCGGTCCCGGACCGCTCCGAGGCCCCGCCGATCCCGCCGATCCCGCCGGGGAGCGGGCTGGGCGAATGGGCGTACGTCGCCTACACCTCGGGGTCGACCGGCAGGCCGAAGGGGATCTCGCAGACGCACGGCGCCTTCGCCCAGTTCGTCACCTGGCTGGCCGCGGAGTTCGGCATCGGTCCCGGTTCCCGGGTCGCACAGTGGGTGGCTCCGGAGCACGACCCGGCGCTGTGCGAGGTCTTCGCGACCCTCGTCTCGGGAGGGACGCTCTGTCCGGTCCCCGAGCGGATCAGGATGAACCCCGAGAAACTGGTCGACTGGCTCGCCGATGAGCAGATCACACTCATCGAGACGGTCCCCAGCTTCGCCAAGGAGATCCTCGCGCTGGTCACCGGCGAGGACTCGGCCGGGCGGCTCGCCGCGCTCGACCATCTCCTGCTGATGGGGGAGGCGCTGCCGGAGGAGTTGGCGAACGGGCTGCGCGCGGCCCTGCCCTTCACCCGGCTGATCAACGCCTACGGCCCCACCGAGACGATCGCGGCGACCTGGCACGAGATCAGCGGTCCCGTGCACGGGACGGTGCCGATCGGCCGCTCCATTCCCGGCCGGCAGGTCCTGGTGCTGGACGAGCTGGACCGGCCCTGTCCGGCGGGGGTCACCGGGGAGATCGTCATCCTCACCCCGTACGTCACGCCGGGCTACATCGGCGCCGGGGCCGGCGTCGGCCCGGCCTTCCTGCCGGTGCGCGGCCTGGAGGCTCCCGATGCCGGACCCGGCGGCTGTTACCGGACCGGGGATCTCGGGCGCAGGCGCTGGGACGGCCTGCTGGAGTTCCGCGGGCGCAAGGATTTCCAGGTCAAGCTCCTCGGCAACCGGGTGGAGCTCACCGACGTCGAAGCGGCGCTGGCCGCTCACGACTCGGTCACCGAGTGTGCGGTGGCCGCCCTCACCAACAAGGAGGGGCTGGTCACCCGCCTGATGGTCTATGTCGTGCCGCAGCGCACGCCGTCCGGGGACGCCGCGGGCTCCCCGGAGGTGTGGCGCGCTCACCTGCGCCGGCGGTTCGGCAAGCTGACGCTACCCGCGTCGTTCATGATCATGAACGATCGGCTCCCGCGCAACCTCGCCGGCAAGGTCGATCGACGCCGGCTCCCCGACCCGGGCCCGCTCCCGGCCAAGGACGCCCCGATGCCGCGCACCTGGGCGGAGAGGCGCATGGCGGAGATCTGGTCGGAGCTGCTGGGCACCGACCAGCTCAGCACCGAGGACACCCTCTTCGCGGTGGGCGGGCATTCCCTGCTGATACCCCTGCTGATCACGCTGATCCATGAGCGGTTCGGGGTCCAGCTGTCACTGCGGGAATGCTTCGCCAACCCCTCGCTGGCCGGTCTCTCCGCCCTGGTCGAGTCGGCAGTGAGGAGCAGTCCGACGACGACGTCCGACCCTGTGCCAAACGCAAGCCTTTGACGACAGCCGTTAGCAAGGCCATGAAGGAGTGAGGGAATTGACTCTAGTCGAGACCGAAGTGGTCAAGACCGAGGCGGTCCAGGTCGACGTGTCGGTTGACATCGACGGCGAGAGCCTGAATATCGCCGGTGTCCGGCGGATCGCCGAGGACCGGGCGCCCTGCAAGCTCACGCCGGGCGCCCTGGCCGCGGCCGCCAGGAGCCGGCAGGTCTTCGAGGACATCGCCCGCGAGGACATCCCCATCTACGGAGTCACCACCGGCTTCGGCGAGATGATCTACATGCTGGTGGGCACCGCCAAGGAGGTGGAGCTGCAGACCAATCTCGTCCGCAGCCACAGCGCCGGCGTGGGCCCGCTGTTCGCCGAGGACGAGGCCAGAGCGATCCTCGCCACCCGGCTGAACGCCCTGGCCAAGGGGTACTCCGCCGTGCGGCCGCAGGTGCTGGAGCGCCTGGCGCTCTACCTCAACCTGGGGATCATCCCGGCGATCCCGGAGATCGGCTCGCTCGGCGCCAGCGGCGACCTGGCACCGCTGGCGCACATCGCGAGCACGGTGATCGGTGAGGGCTACGTCCTGCGCGACGGCAAGCGGGTCAAGACCGCCGAGGTTCTCAGCGAGTTCGGCATCGAGCCGCTGGAGCTGCGTTTCAAGGAGGGGCTCGCGCTGATCAACGGCACGTCCGCGATGACCGGGCTGGGCTCCCTCGTCGTCGGCCGGGCCCTGACCCAGGTGCGGCAGGCCGAGATCGTCGCGGCGCTGGTGATCGAGACGCTGCAGGGCTCGACCAGTCCCTTCCGTCCCGAGGGGCACGACATCGCCCGCCCGCACGCCGGCCAGATCGACAGCGCCGCCAACATGCGCGAGCTGATGCGGGGCAGCGAGCTGACCGTGGAGCACGCCGACCTGCGCCAGCAGGTCCAGGAGAGCAGGCAGGACGGCCAGGCCGTGCAGCGGACGCCGCACTACCTGCAGAAGGCCTACTCGCTGCGGGCCATCCCGCAGGTTCTCGGGGCCGTCCGCGACACCCTCTACCACGCGGTGACGAAGCTGGAGATCGAACTCAACTCCTCCAACGACAACCCGCTGTTCTTCGAGGGGCAGGAGATCTTCCACGGCGCCAACTTCCACGGTCAGCCGATCGCGTTCGCGATGGACTTCGTGACGATCGCGCTCACCCAGCTCGGCGTCCTGTCCGAGCGGCGGACCAACCGGCTGCTGAACCGGCATCTCAGCTACGGCCTTCCGGAGTTCCTCGTCATGGGCGACCCCGGTCTCAACAGCGGATTCGCCGGTGCGCAGTACCCCGCGACGGCGCTGATAGCGGAGAACCGGACCATCGGCCCGGCCAGCACGCAGAGCGTGCCCTCCAACGGCGACAACCAGGACATCGTCAGCATGGGCCTGATCTCGGCGCGTAACGCGCGCAGGGTCCTGCAGAACAACGAGAAGATCCTCGCGGTGGAGTTCCTCGCCGCGGCCCAGGCGGTGGACGTCTCCGGGCGCTACGAGGGGCTGAGCCCGGCCGCCAAGGCGGTCTACGACAAGGTGCGCTCGCTGGTGCCGACGCTGGACCAGGACCGTTACATGGCCGACGACATCGAGACGGTGGCCGCGGCCCTGGCGCGCGGTGAGGTGCTCCAGGCCGTCGTGGACTGTGGCGTCGAGCTGCGCTGACCCCAGGCGCGGTCGGTCCTGAACTTCCATGTCCCATCGGCGCCCGGCCCACGGGCCGGGCCGGCGCCCCGGGGGACCGCCGGATCATCCGGCGGTCCCCCGGGGCCGGCCCGGTGCCGCCGGCGGCGAGGAGGCTGACGGGGAATCACCACACGTCCGCTCGGGCCGGGCGGCGTGCCTTGTGAAGGAGAACGTGAACGTGAGTGCTGAGAACGCCCTTGAATACGATGTCATCGTGGTCGGCGGCGGCCCCGCGGGCTCGACGACCGCGGCGCTCGTGGCGATGCAGGGACACAACGTCCTGCTCCTGGAGAAAGAACAGTTCCCCCGCTACCAGATCGGGGAGTCGTTGCTCCCCTCGACCGTGCACGGAATCTGCCAGCTCCTCGGGGTGTCGGAGGAGCTGCGGGAAGCCGGATTCATGCCCAAACGCGGCGGCACCTTCCGGTGGGGCAGCAACCCCGAGCCATGGACCTTCTCCTTCTCCATCTCCTCCAAGTTCACCACCGAGGCCTCAACCGCCTACCAGGTCGAACGGATGAAGTTCGACCAGATCCTCCTCGACAACGCCCGCCGCAAGGGCGTCGAGGTGCGCGAGCGGACATCGGTCACCGACGTCGTCGAGGACGGCGGACGGGTGTGCGGTGTGCACTTCACCGACGCCGACGGCGTGCGGCACATCGCCCGCAGCCGCTACCTCGTCGACGCCTCCGGGCACAAGAGCCGCATCCATCACAGGGTCGGCGGCAAACGGCTCTACTCGGAGTTCTTCCGCAACATCGCGCTGTTCGGCTACTACACCGGCGGCAAGCGACTGCCCGCCCCCAACCAGGGCAACATCCTGGCGGCGGCCTTCGACTCCGGGTGGTTCTGGTACATCCCGCTCACCGACGAGCTCACCAGCGTCGGCGCGGTCGTGCGCCAGGCCGAGCTCGAACGGGTCCAGGGCGACCGGGAGAAGGCACTGAGCAACCTGATCGACGAATGCCCGCTGATCGCCGAATATCTGGCCGACGCCCACCGCGTCACGGACGGGCCCTACGGCGAGATCCGCATCCGCAAGGACTACTCCTACAGCAAGGAGGCGTTCTGGCGGCCCGGCATGGTCCTGACCGGTGACGCGGCCTGCTTCATCGACCCGGTCTTCTCCTCCGGGGTGCACCTGGCCACCTACAGCGCCATGATGGCCGCCCGTTCCATCAACACCTCCCTGCGCGACCACACCCAGGAGAAGGCCGCCTTCGAGGAGTACGAGGCCCGCTACCGCAAGGAGTACGCGCTCTTCCACGATTTCCTCGTCGCCTTCTACGACATGCACCAGCACGAGGACTCCTACTTCTGGAACGCCAAGAAGGTCACCAACAACACCGCATCCGAGCTGGAGTCCTTCGTGGAGCTCGTCGGCGGCGGCGCCTCGAACGAGGGGGCGCTGATCGACGCCGGCTCCTATCTCACCGAGCGGGCCTCCGCCTTCGAGGAGCTGTCGCAGATCGTCCAGCGTCCGGTGCACGTCGAGGGAGAGGACCGCAACCTGCTGCAGGCCTCGCTGGCCCGCTCCGTCGTCAAGGCCGGCGCCCGGATCCAGGTGCAGGCCGTCATCGGTGAGAACGCCGACGAGCAGACCCCGGTGCGCCCGGGCGGTCTCATCCCCTCTCTTGACGGCATGCACTGGACGTGGCCGGCAGCCTGATCCCCCGCCCGGCCCCGGCCGGACCTCCACAGCGTGCGCACACAGCGTGCCGGCCGTCGGCCGGCACGCTCGTTTCAGTGGGCGGCTCCCTGTGGGACGGCACCGGCTGCCGTCTCGGGGGCGTCGCCAGGTTGGTCGGGGTGGTTGTGAGTGCTGGGGCGCACGTGCCGGAGCAGGGTCACGGCGAGGATCGCGACGCCGGCCAGGAGCACGGCGCTGAGGACCGCGACGGCGTGCAGCCCGCTGGTGAAGGCTTCACGGGCGGGGGCGAGCAGCGCCGCCTCGAGCCGGCCGGGCAGGTGCTGGGCCGCGGTCACGGCGCCGGCGAGCGTGTCACGGGCGGCCTGGGCGGCCGGGGCCGGTATGCCGGCGGGGATGGTGGCGGTGATGTGGTGACGGTACACGGCGGTGCCGACGCTGCCCAGTACGGCGATGCCCAGCGCGAAGCCGAACTCCGCGCTCGTCTCGTTCATGGCCGCCGCGGATCCGGCTCTGCCGGGCGGGGCGGATCCGACGACCAGGTTGGTGCCCAGGGTCAGCAGCGGGCCGGCGCCGAGGTTGCTGAGGGCGAAGCCCGCCGCCAGGACCGCGGGTCCGGAGGCCGCGCCGGCCCGGGTGAGCAGCAGCAGGCCGGCCACCGACACGGCCAGGCCGGCTCCGATGAGGTAGGCGGGGCGGATCCGGCGGGCCAGGAGCGGCGACAGCAGGAAGCTCGCGGTGTTCGCGGCGACGGTGGGGAGCATCCACAGTCCCGTCTGCAGGGGCGACAGGCCCTCGACCAGCTGGAGGTGCTGGGTGATGAACAGCATGATCGCACTGGTCAGCATGATGCCGAACAGCATCGTGCCCAGTGCGGCGCTGAAGGTGCGGTTGGCGAACAGACGCAGGTCCAGCAGCGGATCGGCCAGTTCACGCTGCCGGCGGGTGAAGACCGCGCCGACGGCGAGGCCGGCCACGACCGCGGCGACGGGCCACGGCTGCCAGCCGTTCCTGGCGAGCTCCTTGAGGCCGTAGATGATCGGCAGGGTCGCGGCCAGGGACAGCGCGACGCTGGCCAGGTCCAGCCGGCCGGCCTGCGGGGTGCGGTATTCGGGCAGCAGCAGCGGCCCGAGCACCAGCAGCAGCACCATGGCCGGCACCCCGATCAGGAACGCCGCGCCCCACCAGAAGGTCTCCAGCATCGCCCCGCCGACGATCGGGCCGATGGCGGCGCCGCCCATGAAGCAGGTCAGCCACACTCCGATGGCCAGGCCCCGCTGCCGGGGGTCGTGGAACATGTTGCTGATCAGTGCCAGGGTCGAGGGGGCCAGAGTCGCCCCGGCGACCCCGAGCAGCGCGCGGGCGGCGATCAGCATCTCCGGGGAGGTGGAGTAGGCGGCCAGCACCGAGGCGAGGCCGAACACGGCCGCGCCGCCCAGCAGCAGTCTGCGGCGGCCGATCCGGTCGCCGAGAGTGCCCATGGTGATCAGGAACCCGGCGAGCATGAACGCGTAGATGTCGGTGATCCACAGTTGCTGGGTGCTGCCGGCTCCCAGGTCCCTGCTCAGGTGCGGCAGCGCCAGCAGCATCACGAACACGTCGAGGGAGACCAGCAGCGTGGGCAGGGCCAGTACGGCCAGCCCGGTCCACTCCCGTCGCCCGGCCCGCGGTCCTGGCCCGGTCGTCCGGTCGGCGTCCATCAGGTCCTCCCGATTCCGGCCTCTCACAGGTGGGTCCGGGCAGGCGGCCCAGGCGGCGCCACCTGCCCGCGCCGGCATCCAGGACCGATGACGACAGGTTCCCGCCCCCCTTTTTTCCGGGAGCGGGAACCTGTCGTCGGTCCGGCCTGTCGGCACCTCGTCCGATGTGGCCCGCGGTGCCGTGCCGGCGGGTTCTCCGGTCAGCTGACGGTCTGGACCGTGTCGTCCTTGGACGGCTCGGTCTGTGCCGCCTCGCCCTGCGCCGGCGGCGCACCCGGTGCCCCGCTCATGGGGGGCAGGTGCCGCAGCCCGACGAACGTCAGGATGGCCAGGCCGATGTAGAGGACGCCGGTGACCGTGGTGACCGCGTGCAGCCCGCTGGTGAAGGCCTCACGAGCGGATTCGAGCAGGTCGGCGCCGACCGTGCCGGGCAGCTGCTGGGCAGTGGCCACGGCGCCGGCGACGCTCTCCTTGGCGGTCTGGGCGGCTCCGGCGGAGACCCCGGCGGGGATGACCACCTCGTTCCGGAAGACGATCGTGCCGACACTGCCCAGGACGGCGATGCCCAGCGCGACACCCAGCTCGCCGCCGGTCGACGACACCGACGACACCGATCCCGCCTTCTCCGGCGGGGCGGAGCTCATCAGCATGTACTGGGTCAGTCCTCCGACCGGGCTGCCGCCGATGTAGGCGATGATGAGGCCGATCATCAGGGTCGTGAACCCGCCCACGCTGCTGACCTGGGTGAGCACCAGCATGCCGATCGCGGCGATCACCATGCCGACCACCAGGACGAAGGCGGGACGGACCTTGCGGGCGATCTGCGGGGCGATCCCCATGCCGCCCACGGTCATCAGGATCGTCGGAGCGAGCATCCACGCGCCCGCCTGCAGCGGTGACAGTCCCTCGACCATCTGCATGTACAGCACGGCCGTCAGGCCGACCCCGCCCATGATGACGCCGATGGCGGTGGCGACGATCAGTCCTGTGCGGACCGCCTTGATGGAGAACAGGCTCAGGTCGAGCAGCGGGCTGGTCAGCCTGCGCTGGCGCACGATGAAGATCAGGGTGAACAGCGCACCGGCCACGAGGGCCGCGATGGCCGCCGGCTGCCAGCCGTTCCTGGCCACCTCCTTGAGGCCGTAGACGATCGGCAGGATGGAGGCGAAGGACAGGACCACGCTGATCAGGTCCAGCCGCCCGGCCTCCGGGGCTCGGAATTCGGGGAGGAAGAACGGGCCGAGCAGCAGCAGCAGCGCCATGATGGGCACGCCCATGATGAAGACCGACTGCCAGCCGAAGGAGCCGAGCAGGATTCCGCCGACCACCGGGCCGAGCACGACGCCGATCATGATGGAGCCGCCCCAGATGCCGTAGGCGGCGCCCAGTTGCGCGGGGTCCTTGAACATGTTGCTGATCAGCGCCATGACCGAGGGCATCACCGTGGCTCCGGCGATGCCGAGGAGCCCGCGCGAGAAGATCAGCATCTCGGGGGAGGTGGAGTAGGCGGCCAGCAGCGAGGCGACGATGAAGACCGCCGCGCCGCTCAGCAGCACCTTGCGGCGGCCGATCCGGTCGCCGAGGGTCCCCATGGTGATGAGGGATCCGGCGATCAGGAAGGCGTAGATGTCAGTGATCCACAGCTGCTCGGTGCCGGTGGCGCCCAGCTCGGTGGCCAGCTGGGGCAGCGCGAGGAACAGCACGCTGATGTCCACGGTCGTCAGCATGGTGGGCAAGGCCAGTACGACCAGGCCGATCCACTCCCGCCGCCCAGCCTTGGGCGGCGCGTCGACTGTCGTCATGTCTTGATCATCCTCTCGTCGTTGGTGCCGCAGGTCGCCGGAGCGGCTGGATATGGGGACGACGATGCGCTCGGATACTCATCGCCGTTCGGGCGGGGCACAGATCGCTCCCGCGTCGGGATCTCGGTCGTCAAACCGCGTCCTCCCTAAGGGCCAGGCGGAGATCGGAAGCCGCATTCCGTACAGCCCCGATCACGACATCGGCCCGCGCGAGGCAGTCGCGGAGCCGGTCGTCGGAGATCGTGCGGATCCGCGGTGTGAACGCGGGTCCCGCCTGGGCGACAGAATTCGTGCTACCTCCGATGCATGCCGTCCGCCTGTGGTGTCGATAGGCACGTTCCTTGCTCTGCCAGCGATGAGCGTGCTGACCCTCACCATGACCGTGGCAGTTGTGTCCGGGTCAGTGCATCTTCTAAATTGCTCTTTTGCCTTTGTCGCCGTGCGGGGCGATTACACTGGAACGCCGGTCCGGAATCGGCCGGGCCCGCAACCGCCGGAGAGAAATCACACAATGACGTGAATTGTGTTGATTCATATGTGGTGTCTATGCCTGTCCGGGCTCCGGGAATTTCACCCGTCCGTTCTTTTCCGCGGGCCGTCCGAGGCGGCCGGTCCGGTCGTCACGGGGTCGGCTGGGTCATCGTCTCGGCCGACCGCTCCCGCGCCAGCCAGGACTCGCCGGGGGAGGGCCGCAGGACGGCGTGCCGCAGGACGCGCAGGAGCATCGACGGGCGCATGAGGGCCTGCGGCGGGTCGATGAGACCGGCCACGCGCATGAATCCCTCGGTGACCTTGGCGTCCTTCGTCGCGGCGTACTGCACCCGCGCCATGTAGGCGTTGCCCGCCCGGACCTTCACCGTGCGCGGTCCCTCGACGCCGGGGAAGTCGAGGTCGCCGCCGGCGGAGATGTCCCACGGGGTGTCGATGACGCGGGCGACGTCGCCGAGGAAACGGAGCGGCTGCGGCGGGGTGCCCTGCCGCAGGTGCCGGCGGAGCACCATCGTCTCCAGCGCGGCGACGCTCATCCCCTGGCCGTAGACCGGGTTGAAGCTGCACACCGCGTCCCCCATGACCAGCAGACCGTCCGGGAAGCGGGTCAGCCGCTCGTAGCGGCGCCGCACGCTCGCCGGGAACCGGAACGACACCGCGTCGTCGAGCGGCTCGGCGTCGCGGACCGCCTCGTACACCTCCGGCACCGGGAGGGAGCGGACGAACTGGAGGAACGCCTCGGGCTCGGTCGGAGGGTGGTCGCCGAGGAGGCCGGTGAGCGACAGGATGCACAGGTCGCGGCCGACCTGGCCGAAGAAGGCGCCCCGGGGGTGGGCGGGGGAGGCCACCGGGTTGATGGACTGGACGCCGTCGAACCACTCCGGGCGCGTCCGGTAGTGCCGGGTCGTGTAGGCCAGGCCGACCTTCACCCGGTCCTCGGTGGGCCGCTGGTAGCCGAACTCCTCCAGCCAGGCGGGCGTGCGGGAGCCGCGGCCGGTGGCGTCGACCACCAGATCCGCCTCCAGCACCTCTTCGACGGCGTCCGCCGAGCGCCGCTGGACCCGCACGCCGGTGATCCGGTCGCGCGCCGCGGTGGTCACCAGTCCCACGATGTCGCACTGCTCCATGAACGTTACGTTGGGCAGGGCCGCCACCCGGGCACGGACGTGATGTTCCAGAACCGGCCGGGGCGCCGTCACGGAGACCAGCCCGGTCCGCGCGGGCTTCAGCCGCCGGGCGTTGAAATACCATCGCATCTCGCCGAGGTCGCCGGTGGGCACGCCGGCCGCGCTCAACTCCTCGGTGAAGCCCGGGAAGAGGGCTTCCAGGATCAGGTGACCGCGGGCGTGCAGCCCGTGGGCGTGGCGGGTGTGGGGCGCTCCCCGGCGCGGCCCGCGTACCCCGACCACCGTGTCGCGATCGACCACCAGAACTTCCCGGTACGCCTCGGCGAGCACCCGGGCGGCGAGAATCCCGGCCATGCTCCCGCCAAGTACCACAACGCGATCTCCGACCTGGCTGCTCATTGCGGTCACCTTTCTTAAAGACGGGTCAACGGACCCGACTTGGCGGCGGCCCGGTCGTCACCGAGGGCTCACCGGTCGCCCGTCCGCCTCGGCCGTGCCCACCGCGGCGGCGCGGCGCCGTTGACCGGCCGCGTCCTGCACGCCGATGACGTCGAAACCGTCAGAACCGCCTGCGGTCACCATCCGGCGGGACGGAAAGGGTCCGTCCCAACGGGCTGCTGTCGAGATCAAGCCCCTACCGTCAACGTGTCTACGCAGGCAGCATCACACCGCCCCGGCCGGCCGTGCATCTCCGAGGTTGCGGGCCGCCCGGGCGTTACGCGGGTGCGGGACGCGCCCGGGTGTGGCCGGAACGCGAACCCGGGGACGGGGGCAGGAGGTTCGTGATAGCTCTACGTGAGCTCGAGGGACGCGTGGGCCGTCCTCCGGAGGCGGCCGGGCGGGGGCCCTGTGCGGCCTCCGCGCGGAGGACGGCGGACGACTCAGGCGGGGGTGGGTCCTGGCGGCCGTGCCCGTCGGTCCTCGTGGCCTGGAAGATCGACCGTACGGAAGGATGACGCGCCATGAGATGGAAGCTCGAACTGGTGCCGGTTCCCGTCAAGGACGTGGACCTGGCCAAGAGCTTTTACACCGAGAAGGTCGGCTTCGACCTCGACCACGACAGCTGGATGAGCGACGATCTGCGTGTGGTCCAGATGACCCCGCCCGGATCGGCCTGCTCGATCGCCATCGGCGTCGGAATCGTGGACACGCCGCCGGGTTCGCTCCAGGGCCTGCATCTGGTCGTCTCCGACATCGAGGCGGCCCGGGCCGAGCTGCTGGAGCGGGGTGTGGAGGTCACCGAGGTCAAGCGGCTGTCCCCGAGGGACGGCGGCGCCTTCGTGCATTTCAGCGACCCGGACGGCAACGGCTGGGCGGTGCAGGAGATCCGCGGTCACGGCTGACGGCGGATCTCCTGTCGCTCCGCGTGGAGGCGGAGGCGGGCCCGCCGGATCAGGGGCGGGATCCGGCGGGCCCCTCGGTGGTCAGCGCTTGCGCCACAGCGAGACGTCGGCGCTGAGGTATTCGTAGTGACGCCGGTGGTCGCGCAGCATGCCCGGCTCGTCGGACTCCGCGACGAGGTCGAAGGCCTCACCCAGGATCCGCCTGATCTCGTATTCGCTGGTCGGCGACTGGGATCGTGCGCCGAGCCACTTGTCCGGCGCGGTGTAGGCGGGCTGCCACGACCACGGGCTGGCCACCAGCAGCAGCCCGCCCGAGCGCAGGACCCGGTCGGAGTCGGTGAACTGCCGCAGGCACGCCCGGGGGTCGGCGACGCGGTCGAGAAGGTTGGACAGGAGCACGGCGTCGAAGCCGCCCAGCGTCTCCGGCAGCGCGCAGCAGTCGGCGATGACGAAGTCGACGTCGGCGCCGTCGGCCGGCCGCGGCGCGCGTGCGTGCAGGCGGGTGCGGACCTCGCCCTGGTCGAGCCTTTCGTAGGGCACCGCCTCGCCGCGTGCCAGTTTGCGGGCGGTCTCGATGAAGGTGGAGCTGAGGTCGGCGCCCACGACGCTGGTGACGGTGCTCTCGGCAAGGGTGAAGCTCGCACCGCCGACGGCGCATCCGGCGTCCAGGACCCGGTGGAGGCTGACGCCGATCCGCTCGGCCTCGCGTGTGAGCATTCTCGCCAGACGCTGCGGATAGGCGTGCGCGACGGCGAGGGGGTGGTCGGGGCGGCCGAAGGTCTCCTGGACGCTGGCGAAGTGCATCAGGAGATAGCGGTTGAGCATCTCCTGGGTGTTGTAGGTGTCGGGGGCCCCGGTGCTCGTGGCCGGGTCCGGGGAGGCGATCAGCCGGATCCCGGACTGCTGCATGAAGTGCGGGCGGAAGTGGAAACGCGCCCAGATGCTCGCCTCGTCGCCGGTGCTGACGAACGAGCCTCCGAGGATCATCTGGTGCAGGCCGTCGAAGCAGGGGGTGCTGAAGTCCTCGTAGTAGGGGTGGACGGCGAAGTCGTCCAGCGGGTTGAAGGTGTCCTCGCACCACGTCCAGAGGTTTCCGGCGGAGTCGTGCACACCGTGCGCGGTCGCGGGCGAGTGATCGACGGGGGTCTCCGACCCCCAGGCGAGGTTGAGGTTGACGCCCTGCGCGCGCAGGTGCGCACCGCTGAAGCGCATGACCGGGTCGTCGTCGACGGCCGGCTCGTCCGGCAGCGCGCGCATGCAGCGGAACTCCGCCTCGGTCGGCAGCCGGTAGGCGCGGCCGTCCCGCTCGGCGCGCCAGGCGCAGTAGGCCTTCGCCTCGTGGTAGTTGACGCAGACCGGCCAGTCCCAGGGCATGTCGACGACTTCGAAGGTCGTGCGCAGGCGGTAGCGGTGCAGTCCGCTCGGCCCGTCGGGCACCCAGAACTGGGGCCACTTGGCGTTGCGGAAGGCGCGCCAGCCCCAGCCCTCCTCCGACCACAGCTCCGGCCGGCGGTAGCCGCCGTCGGCGACGAAGCGGTGGTATTCGCCGTTGCTGACCAGGTAGCGGGAGGCCTCGAAGTCGGCGACGTCCAGCTCCCGCGTCCCGTACTCGTTGTCCCAGCCGAAGGAGGGGAAGGACCAGGGCTTGCCCAGGCGGACCCGCCCGCCGGGGACGGCCACCGTGCGGTTGTCCGGGACCGACTCCGGGGTCGGGCCGCCGGCGTCGCCGACGCGCCGCATCGGGGCGGGGGCCGGCCAGGCGGAGGGGTGCTGCACCAGTTTGAGGGGCAGCTCCCGGATCAGCATGGAGCTGGTCTCCAGGTGGATGCGGTCGTGCTCGAAAGTGAGGAAGATCGCCCACGCCTGGTCGTCCATCGTCACCGGGCGGCCCAGGTCCGGGGCGAACGGCGTCGACTCGATGATCCCCCGGACGATCCGGTAGACCTCGGCCCGGTAGCTGTGGACCTCACCGACAGAGGGCCAGAGCATGTCGTTCTTGGACAGGTCGTCCCAGGACATCTCGTCGACGCCGGTCTCCAGGACATGCTCGAGGTAGGCGTTGACCGGACCGTTCAGGAGGCCGCTGACCCGCAGCTTGTTGATGTACAGCGCGGCCGGGTGACCGTAGTAGAAGATCATGGGGTGCCGCAGGTTGTGCGCCGGAGGACGGTAGAAGGCCTCTGACGTCTGCAGTCCCGCGAACAGGATCTCCTGAAGCGCCCAAGAGTTGTCGAAGTAGTCGAGCACCGCGTCACGGCCGCACACCGACAGGTCCGGCAGCGGCAGCGAAGTGATCCGGCCGGTCTCCTGCATGCCCGGGCACTCCCCGGGGAGGGGGCGTTTGCCGGTGAACCACCACGCGCCCCGGGGGCCGGTCAATCGCTCGTCCGAATGCGCCGCTACATTCTTTTTCCACTCCTCCGCCACGGTGACAGTCATTGTTGCTCACCTCTTCCTCACAGTTGAGAACGTAAGTTCCCCGTAGGATTTCAAGGTCCGGCGCGCCTGGCTTCTCCGATATTGCTGACTTCGATCACAGGTAATAAATTTTATGACGTCCGCGGACGGCATTCCCGTGTGCGGCACGCGGGCGCTCCTGCCGGCGGCCGTGGCGGCGGGCGCGCCGGGCCGGCCGGCTCCACCGCCCGTGGCGCCGCCCTGACCGGGGGGTCGGCGTGGACCGCGGCGTACGGGCCTGGCCGGCCCGGCGCTTTCGGCCGTCGGGACCGGCCTCATGAATCTCCGTCCCGGAACGGCATCCGGCCCTTTGCCGGAGCGCAGGACCGGTGCCGGGCCTCCCCCGTCAAAGACGCCTGCCGGTGTGCCTGCGCCCTCTTTTCTCTACGCACTCCTGCTCCGGTATTCGACACGGCGTCGCGGCCGCCCGGATGCGGCGGCGTGGCAGGAAGCTGCAATCACGGGCAGCTTCCTGCAACCGAGATTCCTGGTTTGCGTGCCGCGGGACGCGCAGAGTTGGTTCTGGAGGAAAAGTCGGCGGACCAAGGAAAGAGAAGGGCATGAAGAGGTCGATTACTGAATCGGTTCAATTCAATCGTACCGGCGATGGCCGGTCGAGACTCTTTTTCTGTGGCGTCGACAAATGAATACCGGGGAGGAGCGCGAAATGAATCAGCCCGACATGGATTATGTCCCGTTCAACCAGAGCGACCATACGGACGATCTGAGGGGCGTACGCGATCCGGATTTCCTGGCGCTGGGTCTGGGCTGCACGAACATGATGGCCATGCTGTGGACGGTGGCCATGGGCCGCCGTGCCGTCGGCGTCGACATGCGCGGCGACCCCTCGCTCGGGGTGCACTGGAACATCCGTGAGGAGCTGTACCACCATCTGGGCATCATCGACCAGATGATGCTGGAGCGCTACGGCGAGGAGCGGGTGCCGCATCGCGGTGACGGCAGTGTCTTCCGCCTCGCCGAGTGCTTGTACCGGCCGGACTGGCCCGCGGGCCCCATCGCGACGGACGAGCTGTTCCTGGGCTTCTCCACCGCGCGCATCGCCGGCCTCATCCACCACACCGAGTTCATCGACGACCGCTGGAAGGACGGCGCGCCCCACCGGGTGATCACTGTGCTGGACGCGGCCGAGCCGCCCGTCGAGCCGGACCCGCGGCGGACCGGCACCGACATGGTCGAGGTGCTGGACAGCCCGTCCATGTTCCAGACCGGAGCCCTGCAGCTGCTGATCCTGCTGCGGCGCTATCTGGAGGAGATCGAGCGGCTGGACCTGGAGGCCGGGGTGGAGTCCCCGCGGGTCCGCCTTTTCACCCACCACCGGGTCGCGCTCGGCGACGACGGCTTCACCGAGCTCCCCGACGGCCGCAAGAGGGTGCGCATCGAAGCGCTCCGGGAGCTGGACTACCGGGGGAGGTTCCACCGGGTGCGGATACCCGGCAGCGACCTGATCGATCTGGGCGTGCCCGAGTTGTTCATGGTCGCCCAGGGCTTCGACAGCGACGACGCCGATCGGCTGGGGTTCAGGCAGGAGGATGTGAAGGTCGACCACGACGACGGCCAGGGGCCGGTGGTGGCCCAGGCGGACTATCTGGCCGGCCTGCTGGGGGTGCTGGTGGACGGCCGTCTCCGGCGGCGCATCGCCTCCGAATTCGACGAGGATGGTCGCGAGTTCTGGGTCCGGCAGATCGCGGTCGGTCACGAGGGGGATCCCGCGATCGGCTGGGTGCTGGTCCAGGTCCCGGACTTCAAGGTCTTCGACCCCATCGTGGCCGGCCTGGTGCCGCCCGGCACCGACCGGGAGTCGCTGGAATACTACGCCGCCTACCGTCACATGCTCCGTGACTACTACCTGGAGCAGGCCGCGCACATCCTGGAGATGCCGAAGGAGCATCTGCAGAAGGTCGCGACGTCCTACGGGCCGAAGATGTTCAGCCTGGTCGAACGGGTCGGGGCGGACCCGCTGGTGGCCGCCAACGGCGTGATCGCCGGCGACTCGTTCGGCAACGGGAACTTCATGACCAGCGGCGGCGCCATCACCGGCATGGTGGGACACGCCCACCGGCTGCTGGCCTACTGGAAGGACAGGCAGGCCCAGGTCGGCCAGGACGTCGCGATAAGGCGGCTCGCCGACGGGATCAAGGAGGACACCCACGGGTGGCTGCAGGTCAGCGCCACGGAGTTCAGCCAGGCCCTTCCGGTCAACTTCGGCGCCGAGCGGATCCAGCAGATCGCCCAGGCCAGCGGCAGGGACGTCACGGCACGTGCCGCCAGCATCGAGGCCACCCGCAGGCAGCGTCACGGCCTGGCCCCGCTGGACCACTCCGACTGGAGACGGCCGGTGATCCACGCCGGCCGCATGCACGCCTTCACCCTGCCGCCGCTGCAGCCGACGCATCCGGCGTCGCCCGCGCGCCTTCACAGTTAGGAGTAAGCGCTCATGTCACTGTTCCCCCTGGAGCCGAGCGGGGACGAGCTGGCGGCGATGATGACTTCGGCGACCTCGTTCGTGTCCGATTTCGTCGGTTCGCTGAACGAGGCCCCTGCCGCCGACCTCGATGTCTCCGACCGCATGCGGGCCGATCTGCTCGCACCGCCCGGCGATCACGCCGGTGACTTCGACGGGCTGCTGGAGACCTTCCGGCACGCCGCCTCGAAGGCGGTGGAGACCGCGGGCCCCGGCTGTTTCGCCTACTTTCCCGGCGGTGGCCTTTTCGCGTCGGCGGTGGCCGAGCTCCTCGCCTCCACCGTGAACCGCTACACGGGCTCGGGTGCCATGGCGCCCGCGCTGGTGGCCATGGAGCACGGTGTGATCCGGTGGCTCTGCGGGGTGTTCGGGCTCCCGCAGACGGCCGGCGGGCTGCTCACGAGCGGCGCGTCCGGCGGCACCCTGTCGGCGCTGCTGGCCGCGCGCCAGGAGCTGCTCGGCGGGCCACCGGGCACCGGGACCGTCTATGTCACCGAGCACACCCACCACAGCGTCGCGAAGGCCGCGCGGATCGCCGGGTTCGCACCGGATCAGCTGCGCACCGTGCCGGTCACCGCCGACCACCGGATGGACCCCGGTGCGGTCGAGGAACTGGTCGCCGCCGACCGTGCGGCCGGCAGGAGGCCGTTCCTGCTGGTCGGCACCGCCGGCACGACGAACACCGGCACGATCGACCCGCTCGCCGACCTCGCCGACGTCGCCGGGCGGCAGGGCCTGTGGTTCCACGTCGACGCCGCCTACGGCGGGGCCTTCCAGCTGACCAGCCGGGGCCGGGCGAAGCTGTCGGGCATCGAGCGGGCCGACTCGATCACCCTCGATCCGCACAAGTCGCTGTTCCTGCCCTACGGCACGGGCGTCCTGCTGACGCGCGACGTGCGCACGCTGGCGGCCGCGCAGGGCGCCGACGCCGCCTACCTGCAGGATCTGCAGCTGGATTCCCGGCTGCCCAACTACGCCGACCTCGGCACGGAGCTGAGCCGTCCCTTCCGCGGTCTGCGGTTGTGGCTGCCGCTGCATCTGTACGGGGTCGGCGCCTTCCGCGCCACGCTCGACGAGAAGCTGGACCTGGCCCAGGTGGTCCACCGCGAACTGCTGGACATGCCGCTGCTGGAGACGCCGGCTCCGGACCTGACGGTCCTCACCTTCCGCGCCCCCGGCGGCGACGCGGTGAACCGCCGGTTGCTGGAGACCATTCACGCCAGCCGCCGGGTGGCCCTGACCAGCACCCAGATCCAGGACCGGTTCACGTTGCGGCTGTGCGTGCTCAACCACCGCACCCACCGTGCGCACGTCGACGAGGCGATGAAGATCGTTCGTGACGCGAGCTGGTCGGTCGTGGACAGGAAGATAGCGGTGTAGGGCGGGGTGAGCACGTACGGCGTGGCGTGTCCGCCGGTCAGGGCCGGGATGCGGCCCCCTGGCCGGCCTGGTCGCGGCGCTGGACGCCGGCCAGGGCGGCGTAGCGCTCGGGCCGCGCGGCCCGCATCCAGAGCGCGTAGCCGATACCGGCCACACCGGCGGCCAGGATCAGCCAGGGCAGCGAGGTCACCACGACCGCGGTGGTGCCGGTCATCAGGGCGAAGTTGTCCAGCAGCAGCACACCGGCGACCGCCAGCCCGGCGAACCCGAGCAGCGGCGCCAGCCCGGTGCGCCACCAGTGGCGGTCGGGGCGGCCTCGGAAGAATCCGATGACCGACAGCGTGGCCAGTGCCTGCAGCACGACGACGCCGAGCGTACCGATCCCGATCATGCTGGTGGACAGGTTCACGTACGGGTCGAGCCCGACGAGGGCGAAGGCCGCCACCAGCACGACGGTGAGCGTGGTCTGCACGAGGCTGGCCCGGTGCGGCGATCTGTGCCGCGGGTGCACCGCCTGCAGCCAGTAGGGCAGCAGCCGCTCGCGGCCCAGGACGAACAGGTACCGGTTGGAGGCGTTGTGCATGGCCAGCATCGCGGCGAAGAGGCTGGTGCAGAGCAGGACCTGCATCGTCACGGTCGCCGCCTTGCTCAGGTAGTCGTCGCTCAGCCCGAAGAACAGGTTGCCCAGCTGGGCGGCCGCCACCTCCTGGACCCGGGACGGCCCGACGGCGCCGACCACCACCCAGCTGGTGAGCGCGTAGAACACCGCGATCACGGTCACCGCCGCGTAGGTCGCCAGCGGCACGCTGCGTCTGGGGTCGCTGGTCTCCTCGCCGTAGAGCGCCGTGGACTCGAAGCCGACGAAGGAACAGAAGGCGAACATCATCGACACGCCGATCCCGGCGCCGACCACCGTGCCGGGCGCGAACGAGGCGGCCGGCAGCGCGGCCGTTCCCTCGCGCAGCAGGATGGCGGCCACCAGCAGCACCAGGATCGCGATCTCGCCGATGATGAGCACCGACAGCACCCGGGCGCTGAGGTCGATCTGCCGGTAGCCGAGCACCGCCATCACGGCGACGGCCGCCGCGGCCCACAGCTCCCACGGCAGATCGACCCCGTGGGAGGCCGCCACCAGCTGGGCGAAGTAGGCGAACGCGCCGACGAGGCCGATCGTGATGGTGTTGTAGGCCATGACCGCGATCAGGCCGCTGCCGACGGCGGCCGGCCGGCCCAGCCCGCAGGAGATGTAGGTGTAGAAGCCCCCGGCGTTGACGATGTGCCGGCTCATCGCCGCGTACCCGACCGAGAAGCACAGCAGTGTGACGCCGGCGAAGGCGAACATGGCGGGCACGCCCGGGCCGTTGCCGATGGCGAAGGCCAGGGGCAGGGTCCCGACCAGGGCGGACAGCGGCGCCGCCGCCGCGATGACGAGGTAGACGATCTTCGTGGTGGTCAGCGTGCCGCGCAGCTGCCGCTCGGTTGGGGTCAGGGTCGTGGTCATGCGCGCTCCTCCGGCCCCGGGTGTCGCGGGCCGCTTACGGAAGCGTCCGGCAGGGAAGGTGATCTCCCTGCCGGACGCCGAGTGGATCCGGTTGTGACCGAGGGCCGTGGCCCGTCAGCCGTTCGCGGCCGTCTGGGTCAGCACGTCGACGATCGCGGCGCTCGCCCGCCGGACCTCGTCCTCGTTCATGGTCAGCGGCGGCGAGAGGATGATGTTGTGGGCGTAGGGCCGGGTGATGACGCCGTGCTTGGCACGGATCTGGGCGGTCAGCCCGAACACGTCGGGGAAGGCCATCGGTTCGCGCGTCTGACGGTCGGCGACCATCTCGATCGCGGCCGCGGCGCCCTCGACCCGGACGTCGCCGACGGTCGGCACGTCGGCCAGCGGGGCCAGCCCGGCCCGGAACCAGTCGCCGATCGACAGGGCGTTGGCCGGCAGGTTCTCCCGCTCCATGATGTCGAGGTTGGCCAGGGCCACCGCGCTGCCGACCGGGTGGCCGCTGAAGGTGTAGCCGTGGAAGAAGCCGTAGTCCTCGGTGATCGCGTCGCCGATGCCGTCGCGCAGCAGCACCGCGCCGAAGGAGAAGTAGCCGCTGGTGATGCCCTTGGCGGTGGTGATGATGTCGGGGTCCATGTCCCGCTGCGCGGAGTCGAACCAGGCGCCGGTGCGGCCAAAGGCGGTGATGACCTCGTCGGCGATGAGCAGGATGCCGTGCTTGTTGAGCACCTGGCGTACCCGGGGCCAGTAGTCCGCCGGCGGCGTCAGCACGCCGCCACCGCCCATGACGGGCTCGCCGATCATGGCGGCGACGTTGCCCGGGCCGAGCCGCTCGATGGTCTGCTCGAGCTCGTTGATCAGGAAGTCGGTCGGGTCCTGGTCACCGTACAGCTCGGCGGCGCGGTACAGGTAGGGCGGCGAGACCTTCTCCACGTGCGGCAGGTTGGGCCCGACGCTGAGATGCATCGGCTCGAAGCCGGTGAGGGTGCCGGAGCCGTAGTTGGCGCCGTGGTAGCCGTACAGCCGGGAGATGATCCAGGTGCGGTCCGGCTGGCCCCGCCGGGCGTGGTACAGCCGGGCCGCCTTGATCGCGGTCTCGACGCTCTCCGAGCCGCCGCTGGTGAAGAACACCTTGTTCAGGTCGGTGGGGGTGAGCCCGGCGAGGCGGACGGCCAGCTCGATGGCCTTGTCGTTGGTGAACTCCTGGTAGCTGGTGAAGTACTCCAGCTGCTCGATCTGCTTGGCCGCGGCCTCGGCGAGCTCACGCCGCCCGTGCCCGACGTGGGAGTGCCACAGTCCGCCGCCGGTCGCGTCGAGCAGTTCGTTGCCGTCGGCGTCCCAGACGGCGCAGCCCTTGCCGCGGACGATCACGAGGCGGTCGGAGATGGCGGCCGCCTGCAGTGGGTGGATGAGGTGGCGCCGGTCCAGGTCTTCCAGCTCGGTCGACGACGCTGACTGCGTCCGAATCGGGGTAATTGTCACGATTCTTCCAATCATGAGTGCCGATGTAGGAGGGTGCGCACTGGCTGGAAGCCGTCGTCGTTCATCTCGCGACGGGCACGTCCAACGAGAACGGAGGTGACCGATCTGCCTGGCCCCGGATGCCACCGCCTCCTGCTCGCAAGTTTAGGTATCGGCCCTTCGGCACTCTTCTCCTGAGATGCTCGGATTCCGAGTCCACAGGCCTTTCACCTGGTGTGCCGGGACGGACGCGGGGTGCATCCCCTCACGCGCGGTGAGCATGCGCCCCGCGGTGGCGGCCCGCCCGCGGACCACCCGGGCCCCGGGCCCGTGGTCCGCGGTCCGTTACCAGGTGACCGGGAGCGACAGCAGCCGCGGCACGGTCCCGTCGTCGTAGGAGGGGACCTCCTCGGCGGGCACCGCGAGCCGGAGCGTGGGGACCCGCTTGACCAGGGTGCGGAAGGCGATGTCCAGCTCCAGGCGGGCCAGGTTGTGGCCCATGCAGTGGTGGATGCCGTAGCTGAAGGCGAGGTGGTTGGTGGGCGGCCGGGTGATGTCCAGGACGTCGGGGTGGGAGGTCACGCTCGGGTCGATGTTGGCGCCCGCGAAGCTGACGAGGATGCCGTCGCCGGCCTTGATGACCTCTCCGGCGATCTCGATGTCCTCGGTCGCGACCCGCGCGAGCTGCTCCACCAGGGTGACGTAGCGCAGGATCTCCTCGACCGCGCCGGGGACCAGGTCCGGGTCGTCGGCCAGGGCGGCGTACTGCCCCGGGGTCGCCAGCAGGGCGAGGGTGCCCAGCGCGATGGTGCTGGTCGAGGTGACCGTGCCGGCGACCAGGATCGCGAACGCGAACTGGATCAGCTCATCGCGTGACAGGTCGCCCTTGCGGACGTGACCGGCGATCAGGTCGTCGAGCAGGCCGTTGCCCGGGTCGCTCTCCTTGGCCTGGATCAGGCGGGTGAGGTAGTCGGTCAACTCCTCCATGGCCTGGTCGGCCCGCTCCGGGTTGAACAGGTCCCGGGCCGGCCCCTCGAAGGACTCGCGGTCCTCGTAGGGGACGCCGAGGAAGGCGCAGACCACCATCATGGGCACCGGCGTGGCGAACGCCGTCATCAGGTCGGCCGAGGAGCCCTGCTGCAGCATCGCGTCCAGCCGCTCGTCGACGATGCGCTGGATCTCCGGCCGGTGCACCGCGACCCGCCGGGTGGTGAAGCTGGGGATCAGCATCTGCCGTTGCCTGGTGTGCTCGGGCGGGTCCACTCCGAACAGCGCCCCGGCGAAGCCGCCCTCCTCCTCCGTGGCCATCTCGCGGGTGGCCCGCATGTGCTTGTGCCGCTCGTCCAGCACCGGGTAGTTGGGGTAGTGGGCGAGGCTGGACATCCGCTTGTCGGCCAGCAGGGCGCGTGCCTCGACCGGTCCGGTCACCAGCCACGCGGTCCGGCCGTCGTACAGCCGCACCTTGGTCAGCGGCCCCGGCGCACGCAGCTGTGCGAAGCCCTGGGACGGCCGGTAGGGGCACTCCCGTGGCAGCGGGTAGGCCGGCAGGGCCGAGGAGTCGGTCTCCGGGAAGTTCACTAGTGGCAGGGCCATGGATGGTCACCTCTTGTCTGGGAAGGCGGCAGCTCAGCCCGGTCCATGGCCGTGGCCGCGGATCCGCGGCGGTTTGGTCGCGTCCTCGGACCCAGGTGCCTGCGGCTCGCGTCTCGGACACTCGTCGCGCGTTTGCGGCGCGGCGTCGTCATCAATCGTGATCGTGGCGGACGTTCCCGGCATCTTCTCCGATGCGCAGAGCGTGATCCGCTCCGCGGCGCCCGTCCCCGCGCCGGAGGGCGCGGGCACGGACTGTGGCGCGGGCGGTGGCACGCCGATGTCGCGGAGCGGGCCGGCCGGCCGCCGTGGACGGTGTGGCGGCTGGGCGCCGCACGCCCCCTACCGGCGCCGCGCGACCTCCTGGAAGCCGACGTGGGCGTAGTAGTCGGCGATGGCGTGGAAGGACTCCTTCGGCTCCCATCGGTAGGTGGAGGCCGGGTCGCTGAAGTCGTCGCGGATGGTCTTGACGATGGCCATGCTCGCGGTGTCCAGGTCGAGGCGGGGGTCGGTCGAGTGGGGGTGGGTCGGGTGGATGAACTCCGAGACCGCGACGCCCTCGACGCCCGCCTCCTCGAAGACGTCGAACATCTTCAGGTGGTAGGCGGCCTGGGCGCTCTCGTCGCGGACGTGGCCGTCGATGATCGTGGGCACGGGTCCGCTCCGGTCGGCGATGTCCCAGAAGAAGAAGGCCTTCTCCTCGGCGCCCTGGTAGGTCGCGGTCCCGAACTCGGAGATGAGGATCGGCTTGTCCCAGCGGCGGTAGCGGGCCACCTCGGCGAGGTGCTGCTCGCGGGTGAGGTGAGTCGGCAGGTACTGGTACATGAGGCCGACGAAGTCGAACAGCCCCCAGTCGACGTCCTCGAAGTACGCCGCGGAGTAGCTGATCCTGTCGTTGAAGATCCCGCGGGCCACCGCGGCGGCCTTCCCCAGAAACTCGTTGAGCCGGGGTGTCGCGGCCGTCAGGTCGACGGTCGCGGTCGGGGTGAGCAGGTGGTGCTCGGCGTCGGCGTACAGGTTCGCCATCCGCTCGTGATACTGGTCGCCGGGGATGATGCCCGGGGTGAACAGCAGGTGCACGGCGCCGACGGTCAGGTTGATCGCGGCGCCCTGGCTCCGCAGCGACTCGGCGATCCGCGCGGCCTCGGCGAGGTGGTCCAGGACCTCCTGCTGCGGCCGGTCCACCAGGCGGGGCTGGAGCCACACGTGGAGGTCGTGCTCCACCGCGGCGGTGGCGGTCTCGGTCAGCCGGTCCAGGTCGCTGCCGTAGACGGTGATCGAGTTGCAGTTGAGCTGGTCGCTGATCAGGCTCAGCTCCGACAGCATGTCGGGCGTGCTCCACGCGGTCCGGGACAGCGCCCCCTGACCGGTCGCGAAGTTCGTACCGGTGTCATAGGCGACACCACGGTAGGCGATGCCCTGCCGCGGCACCTCCGTCTCGGCAATGGTGTCTTCCGCACGAGCATGGTCGGTGCGTGGGTGTGGCATGCTGCTCCCTTTCTTCGCTACGGCGGCCGCCGTGCCCGGCGGTCCCGGGTCGCGTCCGCGGACCGCGCCGGCGGTCGCTACCAGACCACCGGGAACTCGAAGAGCCGCTGCAGGGTCCCGTCGTTGTTGTTGCTGCGCAGTTGGTCGAGGGGTACGGCCGGCCGTAGGTTGGGCATCCGCTCGACCAGCGTCCGGAAGGAGATCTCCAGCTCCAGGCGGGCCAGGTTGTCGCCGGGGCAGCGGTGGATACCGTGGCTGAAGGAGAAGCTGGGGCGGGGCGGCCGCCGGATCTCGAAGGTGTCGGGGTCGGCGGCCGAGGCCGGATCGAAGTTGACCCCGGCGCAGCTGATGAGAATGCCCTCGCCCGCCTTGATCGATCCCCCGTCGAGGTCGATGTCCTCCACCGCGACCCGGGCGAACGCCTCGACCAGGGAGACGTAGCGCAGGATCTCCTCCACCGCGCCGGGGATCAGACTGTGGTCGGCGCGCAGCGCCTCCCACTGCTCGGGGTTGTCCAGCAGTGCCAGCGTGCCCAGTGAGATCACGTTGGTGGTGGTGTCGGTGCCGGCGACCAGCATGGCCATGGCGATGTGGACCAGCTCCGAGCGGGTGATCGTCCCCTTGTGCAGCTGGTTGACGATCAGGTCGTCGATCAGCCCGGTCAGGCCGGCGCCCGGGTTGTTCTCCTTCTTCTGGATCAGCCGGTCGAGGTAGTCGCCCAGCTCCGCGGTCGCCTCCTCGGCCAGTTCCGGCACGAACAGCTTCCTGGCCGGCGTCTCGAACTCCTCGTTGTCGTCGTAGGGGACGCCGAGCAGCAGGCTCATGACCATCGACGGCACCGGCTGGGCGAACTGGCTGACCAGGTCCGCCGGGGCCCCCTGGCTCATCATCTCGTCCAGCTTCTCGTCCACGATGCGCTGGATGTCGGGCCGCAGCTGCGCGCTGCGCCGCAACGAGAAACGCGGCATGATCATCTGCCGCTGCTTGGTGTGCTCGGGCGGGTCCACCCCGAACAGGACGTCGGCGTAGCCGCTGTCGACGACCTTCTCGAACTCCTCGTTGAGCAGGGGATAGTTCCCGTGGTAAGGGCGGATCGACACCCTGCGGTAGTCGGAGAGCACGGCGCGCGCCTGCGCCGCGCCGGTCACCAGCCAGGCGGTGCGACCGTTGTAGAGCCGCACCTTGGTCATCGGGCCTTCTTCACGGAGCTCGACGTGTTCCGTCGCCGGCCGGTACGGGCACTCCGACGGACGCGGAATCGGGAACGCCGGCAGATCAGCGGAGTGCGGCGGTGTGATGGTCATGGACGCCCCTTACTCAGGAATGGGAGGCCGCTGATGCGGATCAGCACGGCGCCGTTCGTCGGAACCGGGGGTGCTTCCTGCAGAGGTATCGTCGTACCGGCCGTTCCCCGCCCGCATCTTCTCGATTGCGACCCGTCGGCGGGATGGTGCCGGGATCGGGCGGACCACCGCATTTTCGAAGATCCGCGGGGCGGGGCCCGACGTCATGATGGGGCGAGGCCGACCGTCAGGAGTAGCGATGAGAACCGCGCACCGGACCTGCCCGATCTGTGACGCCGTCTGCGGCCTGCGACTCACCCTCGACGACGCGGGGCACGTGACGTCGGTGAAGGGCGACCCGGACGATCCCTTCTCCAAGGGATACATCTGTCCCAAGGGCGCCAGTCTCGGCCAGCTGGACGAAGACCCCGACCGCCTGCGCGTGCCGATGATCCGCGAGGGCGACAACTGGCGGGAGGCCACCTGGGAGGAGGCGTTCCGGCTGGTCGACCAGGGCCTGACCAGGGTGATCGAGACCTACGGCCGCGACGCGCTCGCCGTCTACTTCGGCAACCCGACCTATCACACGATGGCCGGCTTCATGTACCGGCAGCCGCTGACGCAGGCGCTCAACAGCCGCAACACCTATTCGGCGAGCACCATCGACCAGATACCCAAGCACATCTCGACGGGCTTCATGTTCGGTGACCCGTTCGCCATCGCGGTGCCCGACGTGGACCGCACCGACTACCTGCTGATCATCGGGGCCAACCCGCTGGAGTCGCACGGCTCGCTGTGCGCGGCGCCCGACTTCCATACCCGGCTCAAGGGGCTGCGCGAGCGTGGCGGCAAGGTCGTGGTCGTCGATCCGCGCCGCACCCGCACGGCGGCCTTCGCCGACGAGCACCTGCCGGTACGGCCGGGCACCGACGTGTTCCTGCTGTTCGGGATCGTCAACACGCTCCTCAGCGAGGATCTCGCCACCGTCGGCCTTGAGGTGAACGGCCTGGAGGAGCTGCGGGAACTGGCCGCGGAGTTCACCCCGGAGGCCGTGGAGCGGGTGTGCGGAGTGCCGGCCGGGCACGTCGTGCGGCTGGCCCGTGAGCTGGCGGCGGCGCCGACGGCGGCCGTCTACACCCGCATCGGCACCTCGACCGCCGAGTTTGGCACGCTGGCGCAGTGGCTGGTCGACGTGGTCAACATCCTGACCGGCAATTTCGACCGGCCCGGTGGCGTGATGTTCACCAGGACGGCGGCGCTGGAGATCTTCCGCACCGGCCAGCCGTTCGACACCGGGCGCTGGCACAGCCGGGTCCGCGGGCTGCCGGAGGCTCTCGGGGAGTTCCCCGTCGCCACTCTGGCCGACGAGATCGAGACTCCCGGGCAGGGGCAGGTCAGGGGGCTGGTGTCGATCGCCGGCAACCTCGTGCTGTCGGCGCCGAACGGCCCGAAGCTGGACCGGGTGCTGCCCGGCCTGGACTTCATGGTCTGCGTCGACCCCTACCTGAACGAGACGACCAAGCACGCTGACGTCATCCTGCCGCCGCCGCGGATCATGCAGATGCCGCACTACGACTTCCTGCTGCTGATCGTCACGGTGCGCAACTACACGAGGTTCTCCCCGCAGGTCCTGCCGCTGGGACCGGGACAGCTCTCGGAGGCGGAGATCCTGGCGCGGCTGACGCTCATCGTCTCCGGCCAGGGCGCGGACGCCGATCCGGCCGCGCTCGACGACATGATCCTCCAGCAGATACTGACCGGGGCCGTCGAGGCGCCCGGTTCCCCGTTCGCCGGCCAGGACGTGGCGCGGCTGCGCGCGGAGCTGGAGGGCGACAGCGGGCCCGAGCTGATGCTGGACGCGATGCTCAAGCTCGGCCCCTACGGTCTGTCGCTGGCCAAACTGCGTGACAATCCCAACGGCATCGATCTCGGGCCGCTGGAGCCGAGGCTGAAGGAACTGCTGAACACCCCGTCCGGCCGGGTGGAACTCGCCGCGCCGAAGCTGGTGGGCGACCTCCAGCGGCTGCGCGAGCGGTTCTCCGGGCCGCAGCCGGAGATCCTGCTGATCGGGCGGCGCCAGCTGCGCTCGAACAACAGCTGGCTGCACAACACCCCGGCGCTCGTCGGCGGCAGCAACCGCTGCACGCTGCACGTCAACCCGGCCGACGTGGCCAGGCTCGGCCTCGGTGAGCAGGCCCTGGTGCGCTCGGCCGCCGGTGAGGTCGTGGTCCCGGTCGAGCCGACCGACAAGATCATGCCGGGTGTGGTGAGCCTGCCCCACGGCTGGGGGCACCAGGGCAGCACCCAGCGGGTCGCGGCCGGTCACGCCGGCGTCAACGCCAACGCGCTGACCGATGAGTCGGTCATCGACGTCCTGTCCGGCAACGCGGTGTTCAACGGAGTCCCCGTGAGCGTCAGCCCCGTCGGCTCCGGCCGGTGACCGGTCGCCCGGGCGGGGCGTGAGCCTCCCTCTGCGGACATGCCGCCGGCGGCGGCGTCCGGAGGGGGAGGCTCGCCGTGCTGCGGCTGGGGGGTGCGCGGCCGCCGTTGTCGAAATCCGGCCGGTGCCGCGCTCCAGGCGCCGGGCCGGTTCACGGGTGGAGTCGTGGGTGCGGACCGTGCCGAGCCGGGGCGAGGTGGCGGCGGTCGGCTCCGCGGGTGAGCCGGCACGGCGGGGCGGCATGGTGCCTGGACCCGGAGCGGGGTAGGCCGACCGGCCTACCCCGCGGGGGAAGAGAAGCGATGAGGAGCGACGGGCGCGGCGGAGACGGTCAGCCGTTCACCGCCCCGGCCCGGTGACGGTCTCCCGCAGCACCCGCCGGAAGTCGGACACCATCGCGGTGACCGTGCTCTCGTCGAACAGGTTGGTGGTGAACCCGATCTTGCCGACGATGTCCCCCTCGGGCTGCAGCTCCAGCGTCCACAGCGCGCCGTCGGGCAGCTGCGAGCCCACCGGCGCCGACAGCACCCGCCGGCGCATCGCGGTGAAGCGCAGGTCGCCGACCTGCGCGCCGCCCATCATGAACGGGGACTGGACGACCTGGAACACGCACGCGGCCGAGTTCGGCTCCATGACCGACGCCATCAGGTCGGGGGCCTCCTCGATCAGCTGGAGGAAGGGGATCTCGTGGGTGTAGGTCGCGATGCACGTGGCGCGCACCTTGGCGATCACCTCGCGGAAGCTCGTGCATCCGGAGATGTCGGTCCGCAGCGGCAGGAGGTTGTAGAAGGAGCCGACGGTGTCCTGGACCCAGGAGGGGTGGCGTCCGGGCGTGAAGGTCGGCACGACGAGGTCCGTCTGGCCGGTCTGCTCGCGCAGGTAGGTCAGGTAGGCGGCAAGCAGCACCATGAAGGGCGAGCTGCGGGTCTCGCCGGCCAGTGCCGCGGCCGAGGACCTGAACTCCTCCTCCAGCAGGAAGCGGTGCCAGCCGGTGACGAACGGGCCCTCCTCCCGGGGGCGGTCAGTGGGGATGGGCACCACCTGTGCGCCGCGCAGGTTCTCCCGCCAGAACTCGCGCGCCGCGACGATCGCGGGCGCGGCTGTGTTGGCGTGCTGCCAGGCCACGTACTCCCGGTGCTGGCGGACCTCGGGTAGGTCGGGTGCCCGGTGCTCACGCCGTGCGGCGTAGCAGGCGGCGAGGTCACGCATGACGATCTGGGCCGACCAGCCGTCGACCGCGGTGTGGTGGGCCATGAAGACGAACACCGCGTCGCGGCGGTCGAACCGGCCCAGCACTCCCCGCATGAGCGGCATCTCGTCGGCGCCGAACTCGCCGGCCTCGATCTCGTTGAGGAACTGCTCGGCGACCGCGTCCCGGTCTCCCCGATCCCGATCGGCGAGGTCGTGGATCAGCAGGTCCGGCCAGGCCGGGGGGAATATCCGCTGGTAGGGCTCGCCGTCGTCGAGGACGACCGAGGTGCGCAGCGCCTCGTGCCGCGCCACCACGTCGTACAGGGCGCCCCGCAGGCTGTCGAGGTCGAGCTCACCGGTGATGCGCCAGCCGCCGACGATGGTGTAGCGGGGGCCATAGGGCCCCGCGCCGTCGCCGTGGTCCATCATGCGCAGGAACTCCTGCTGGAAGGAGAGCGGGATCCGGTCCTCGCCTCCGGCAGGCGGGGACGCCAGCGGCAGTGTGTCGGTCATCGGAGCTCATTTCTTCCGGGCGACGGTGAGACCGTCGGCGATGGGCAGCATCACCGTGTCGAACCGGTCGTCGCCGGCGAGCGCGGCGTTGAAGACGCGCAGCGTCTCGGCGCACTTGCGCTGTAGCGTCGAGTCGGCGAGCTCGGGGTCCAGGACGTATCCGTCGAGCAGCACGTTGTCGGCCACCAGCAGGCCGCCGGTGCGCAGCAGCGGGACGGCCAGCTCGTAGTAGTTGGGGTAGTTCATCTTGTCGGCGTCGATGAAGACGATGTCGGCCGCGGTGTCGGCGGGCAGCTCGCGCAGCGTCCGGCCGGCGGGACCGAGCCGGAAGTCGATGCGATCGGCCACGCCCGCGTGCTCCCAGTGCTCCCGCGCGATGTCCACCCACTTGTCGGTTACGTCGCAGGTGATCACGCGCCCGCCGGGGGCCAGGCCGAGGGCGAGCGCCAGTGCCGACAGTCCCGTGAACGTCCCCACGTCGACGATGGTCGTCGCCGACTGAAGTTTGGCCAGTATGGTCAGCAGCGCGACCTGCTCGACCGGCACCATCATGCCCGCCGCGTCACCGACCCCCGCGGTGCGTTCGGCCAGCATCCTCACCGCGGGGTCGGGCGGACTGCAGGACCTGACCAGATAGTTGCGCATGGCCTGGTTGACCGGCACGTGCTTGACCTCGGCGAACCCCGGGCTGCTCATGTCCCTCCCTGTGTTGACACGGGTCGCTCGGGCGGAGGCGACGCCACGCCCGGCCACACCGGAGCGCGACCATCGTCGCCCGTGATCACAGCCCGCTGCATCCTCTGGAATGCGCTGCGGCCGACCGGCGCGGACCGCCTGGCGGCGCTTGACAGCCCGCGCGGCGGCGGATTATGAACCTAGGAGGTCATCGACGCATGAGCCCCGGCCGGCTCGACGCCGCGTCCGCGGGATCCGCCCGCGGCTGGGCCGCTCTTCGATACGTTGGTCGCGCAGAGCGGAAGACGGAAACCCTATTCATGTGTGTCTGCGGGCAAAGGGGTGTGCGATATGCCGGAGAACGTCAGCGCGGAGCGATTCATCGAAAGGCTGGAGGCCTACATCCCGTCGGACGAGGCCGACAAGATTCATCGCTATTTCAAATCCGGCGCCGGTGAGTACGGCGACGGAGACGTTTTCGTCGGTGTGCGGATGAGGGACGTCTTCGGGCTTGCCAAGGAGTTCATCGAGATGCCGCCCGGCGAGATCGAAAAACTGCTGGAGAGCCCGATACACGAGGTGCGGGTCGGTGGGCTGAGCGTCATGGACAAGCAGGCCCGCCTCAAAAGGACGCCCGCAAGCCGCAGGAAGGAGCTCTACGACCTCTACATGCGGCGCCACGACAGGATCAACAACTGGGACCTGGTCGATCTCGGCAGCCCGCACGCGGTCGGCGGCTATCTGTCCGACAAGCCGCGCGACATCCTGTACAAGCTGGCGCGCTCGAAAGACATGTGGGAACGCCGCACCGCCATCGTGAGCACCCTTTACTTCGTGCGGCAGGGCGAGGTGGACGACACCTTCAAAATCGCCGAGATACTGCTCGACGACGACCAGGACCTGATCCACAAGGCTTTCGGAGGGCTGCTGCGCGAGGCCGGCAAGAAAGACCACCAGAAGCTGCTGGACTTCCTGGACAAGCACGCCGCCACCATGCCGCGTACGGCTCTGCGCTACGCGATCGAACGTCTTGACAAAGAAGAGCGGAGTCACTATCTCGGCCTGAAGAAGGCGAAATAGGGCGGCGGGTCCGCTCAGGGATGCCCGCCCCGGCCGCGGCCTCTGCGACGGGGCCGGGTCCGCCGTCCGCGCCGATCAGAGCATTCTGGAAGATGCGCCCGGGGTGGGCGGACGTGAGGCTGATGTCATGGGTGAGTTCGAAGGCGGGAGCGTGCCGATGACCGGAGGGGACGGCGGCCCGGCCACGGTGTGCAGGAGGGGCGGTCCGGCCCGGCGGCCGGGTCCCGGCCGCGCCCGCGGATCCCTCGCGCGCCCACGACCCCGGACCGGTCCGTTGGCCCTGTGATGCCCAGACGCGCGTGTCGGTGCTCTGTCCCGTGTCGAGCCGGGCGGCGCCGCGGCCGGCACGACCGCCACGACCGGCACGACCGGCAGGACGCGCCTGACCGCCTCCGACGGGGACATGATGGGGGCGTCGCGGCGACACGGGCCCACGCGTGGCCGTCACCGGATCGCGCGATGACGTGGCGCAGCCCTGCCGCAGGCCACCCCGTAGGACCCCGAAGAACGCCGAACCCACGCTTGTCCGTCCGGCGCGCAGGCAGTGACCGGGAAGAACCGGCGAAGAAGCCGTAACAAGAGAAGGCAGCCATCTATGACCCAGACCGACAGCCCCCTCGACCTGCTGTCCCGGGCGCTCGACCAGACCGGCGCCCTCATCGCCCAGATCCGGCCCGGACAGGAGACGCTGCCGACCCCGTGCCGGTCGTGGGACGTGCGGGCGCTGGTCAACCACGTGGTGGACGAGATGCACCAGTTCGCCAAGGTGACCGCGGGTGGCGAGCGCAGGCATCTCGGCGTGGACGTCATCGGTGAGGACTGGTCCGGCGCCTACCGCGAGGCGGCGCAGGCGCTGCTGGCGGCCTGGCGGCAGTCGGGCGCCCTGGAGCAGACGCAGCGGCTGTCCATAGGCGAGGTCGACGCCGGATGGGCGGTCGGCCAGCACATCACGGAGCTGTCGGTGCACGCCTGGGACATCGCCAAGGCGACCGGCCAGCCGACCGACCTCGACCCCGAGCTGGGACAGCTGGCGCTGGACTGGGCCGGGAACAACCTCAAGCCGGAGTTCCGCGGGGACGAGGCGGACGGATACCAGATCGGTCCCGAGGTGAAGGTGAGCGAGGACGCGCCGCTGTACGACCGGCTCGCCGCGATAGGCGGGCGCGACCCGAACTGACGGCGGCGCGGGGCGCCGGCCTGTGCGGGTGGTGCCCGCACAGGCCGGCGCCCCGCGGCCGTCATACCTCGGCCGTACCCGTCCCGGCGAGCACGGGTACGGCCGCTGCGCCGGCTCCACCGTCGAATACGGCAATTCAGGAGATGTCTCGCGGCGCGCGGACACGGACTATGGAGCAGCGAAGATCTACACGCGCTCGGGCGAGCGGGTGGTGAACCAGAAGGGAGCAGCCGCGCGCTGCTGGACACCGCGCCGGCCGCCACCGGTGAACGGCTCGTCGGCTTCTCTCATGGGCCGCTATCGCAGCGTCGGATCTATTGCCGAACCGCAGGCAAGGCACTTTCCAAGGGAGACCTTATGCGAGTCCTGTTCACCGTCTATCCGTCGCACGCCCACCTGTGGCCGGCCGTGCCGGTCGCGTGGGCACTGCAGAGCGCCGGACACGAGGTGCGTGTCGCCTCTCACGCCAGGTTCACCGACTCGATCAGGGCCACGGGCCTGACGGCGGTGGCGCTGGGCGACCCGTCGGTCGACGAGGCGCGGATGCGGCCGGACGCGCGGCCTCCGGCGCAGCCCGAGGAGGTGCTCCGTTACGCCGACGCCCTGGGACTCGACGACGAGGGGCGCGAGCACTGGATCGCTTACTACCAGTGGCTGCTCAACCCCATCTCGGACTACGTCAGGATCGACCTCCCGTACGCGGCGGAACTGATCGACTTCGCCAAGGCGTGGCAGCCGGACCTGCTGATATGTGACCCGACCTTCGCGTGCGGGCCGGTGGCGGCGCGTGTCTCCGGTGCCGCCTACGCCCGCATGCTCCTGGGTGCGGACTACCTCGGGTGGAGCATGGACCGGCTCGCCGAGCGCAGGGACGAGGTCAGGGCCGCCGGCCTGTCGGAGAACCCGCAGGCCGATCTGGTCAGGCCGCTCGCCGAGAAGTACGGCATCGAGGTCGACGACGAGCTGCTGTACGGACAGTGGTCGATCGACCCGATGCCGCCGGGGATGACCCTGCCGACCAGCGCGGTCAAGGTGCCGATGCGGTACGTGCCGTTCAACGGCGCCGAGGTCCTGCCCGAATGGCTCTACGAGCGGCCGCAGCGGCCGCGGGTGGCCCTGTCGCTGGGTGAGTCGACCCGCAGGTTCATCAAGGGTGACTGGGGCCGCACGCCGAAGATCATCGAGGCGGTGGCCGACCTGGACATCGAGCTGGTCGCCACCCTGAACAGCCTGCAGATGGAGGGGATCGAGCACATCCCCGACAACGTGCGGACGATCGACTGGGTGACCCTGACCCACCTGCTGCCCACCTGCTCGGCGATCATCCACCACGGCGGCATAGGAACCTACGCCGCCTCGGCCGCGCTGAAGGTCCCGCAGATCGTCTGCGACACCGGTGAGACCCTCATGATGCGCTCGGTCCAGGTGGACCCGCGCACCATGGAGGACGGGACCTACCGCATCGGCTTCGAGTTCGGCATCAACGAGGCGGTCGTCGAGACCGTCACCACCTGGGAGCTGCCGGCCAAGAAGCTCGAGGCGACGCCCACGTCGAACTACGTGATCAGCCGGGGCGCCGGCACCCGGCTCGACCACACCACGCAGTCGGTCGAGGAGATCCGAGAGATGATCCAGAAAGTGGTGACCGACCCCTCCTACCAGGCCGGCGCTCAGGCCGTCTTCGATGACTGGCTGTCCATGCCGAGCCCGTCCGGCGTCGTCCCTGTGCTGGAGAGACTGACCGCCGAGCACCGCCGCTGAACGCCCCCCTCAGCCGAGCGGTGCACCCCCCGAGCTCCTGGCAGTCGTACGGCTGCCAGGAGCTCGGCGTCCGTCCCGGTCGGCTCGCAGGGCGTGGACCCCTGACGGGGGCGGACACGCGCGGTGATCTGCTCCCGCTGACCGGCAACCTGGAGGCCCGATGCGCACGCCAACGATCGACATGCTCCCCCTGCCGGGTGCGAGCCTCTACTACGAGGTGCGCGGCACCGGCCCCGTGCTGCTGCTGATCCCCAGCGGGAACGGCGACGCCGCCCCGCTCGGGCCGATGGCGGACGCGCTCGCCGACCGCTACACGGTCATCACATACGACCGGCGCGGTTTCTCCCGCAGCCCGCTCGACGGACCGGTGGAGGGCGGGCGGCGGCTGGAGGCTGACGTCGACGACATCCACCGCCTGCTCGGCCACCTGGCCCAGACGCCCGCGCACGTGTTCGGCAGCAGCTCCGGGGCCATCATCGCGCTGGCCCTGCTGGAGCGGCATCCCGACCAGGTCCGGACGCTGATCTCACACGAGCCGCCGCTGGCGTCCATACTGCCCGACTCCGACCGGTGGCTCGGGTTCTACGCCGACCTGTACGACACCTATCAGAGTTCCGGCATCGAGGCGGCCAGGGAGGTCTTCAGGACCCGCATGGGCATGACCAGCCCGACGCGGCCGCCGAAGGACGCTGAGCTGCCCCCGCAGCAGCTGGCCGAGATGCTCTCCCGGCTCCGCCGCAACCAGGTGTTCTGGTTCGAGCACGAGATCCTGACCTATCCGGCTTTCGTCCCCGACCTGGCGGCGCTGGAGTCGGTGTCGGACCGGCTGGTCCTGGCCGGCGGGAGCGCGTCGCGTGAGCACTTCCCCTACCGTCCCAACACGGTGCTGGCCGAACGGTTCGGCATCGGGATCGTGGATTTTCCCGGGGGCCATGTCGGCTATGTGACGCATCCGATCGAGTTCGCCGAGCTGCTCGCCCGCGTGCTCGGCACCAGGAACGGCTGAGGCCGCCGGCGCCCGGCCCGCGCACCGGCCGGGCGCCGGCGGATGAGACCGAAACGGTCCCGCACCGCCGAGCCGGTGCGGGACCGCGGTCCTGGCGGCCTCAGGCGGTGCCCGGCCCCGCGACGTCGGCGAGCAGAAGTTTCTGCAGCACCTTCTTGTCGGGTTTGCCGATCGGGGTGTGCGGCAGGTCGTCCAGCACCTCAAGCCGTTCGGGGATCTTGAACGCGGCCAGGCCGCGGGCGGTGAGGGCGGCGGAGACGTCGCCGAGCGTCAGCTCGTGGCCGGGGTGCAGGCGGGCGAACAGGCAGACCCGTTCGCCTACCTCCGGGTCGGGCATGGCCACCGCGGCGACCTCGGCCACCTGCGGCATCTCCTGCACCAGGGTCTCGATCTCGCCGGCCGAGATCTTCTCGCCCGCCCGGTTGATCAGGTCCTTGACCCGGCCGCAGACCACCACGTTGCCCTCCGGCGTGATCCGCACCAGGTCACCGGTGCGGAACCAGCCGTCGGGGGTGAAGGAGACGCTGTTCTGATCGGGTACCCCGTAGTAGCCGCGCGGGGTGTACGGACCGCGGGTGAGCAGCTCGCCGATCTCCCCGGGCAGCACCGGGTGCCCGTCCGGGTCGGCCACCAGCAGCTCGTCGTAGGGGCTGACGGGGGCGCCCTGCGTGGTGTGGGCCACCTCCTCGGAGGCGTCGGCCGGGGTGTAGCAGATGAGGCCCTCGGCCATGCCGTACACCTGCTGCAGGCGGCAGCCCAGGGCCGGGCCGATCCGCGCGGCGATCTCCGGCGACAGCACGGACCCGCCGACGTGGACGTAGCGCAGGCTGGACAGGTCGCGGCGGCTGGTGGCGGCCTTCTCCATCCATTTGAGCACCACGGCGGGGACGGCCGAGGTGGCGGTGACGCCCTCGGCCTCGATCGCCTCGAACACCGGCTCCGGGCGGGGGGAGGGCAGCAGGACGGCCCGGCCGCCGGAGAACAGCGCGCCGAGGATCCCCGGGCTGGCCAGCGGGAAGTTGTGGCCGGCCGGCAGTACGGCGAGGTAGACCGTGTCCGGGCCGAAGTCGCAGGCCCTGGCGCTGCGCCGGATGTTGTACTCGTAGTCGTCGTGGGTCCGGCTGATCACCTTGGGCACGCCGGTGGTCCCCCCGGACAGCAGGAACACCGCGACGTCGGAGCCGGAGGGCGCCCGCCCGTCGAGCCGGCGGCGCCGGGCCGTGCTGTCGCCGTCCTGCCCGAGCAGGCCGCGCACGTCGACGCTGTCCGGCCGCACCTCCTGGCCCACCACCAGCACCCGCGCCGGCCCGGGCAGCGCGGCCGCCACCCGGTGGGCGAGGTCCTGGTGGTCGTAGCCGCGCCAGGTGTCGGGGACGATCAGGGCCTTGGCCCGCACGTGCGTCCCGATCGAGACCAGCTCGTGCTCGCGGTGCGGCGGCAGCATCATCACCGGCACCACTCCGAGGCGGAAGCAGGCCAGGGTGACCACGACGAACTCCCAGCAGTTCGGGAGCTGGACCAGGACGGTGTCGCCGTGGTCGAGGCCGGGGTCGGCGAGCCGCTCGGCCAGGGCGTCGGCCTTCACCGCCAGGTCGCGGTAGGTCAGCCGGTGGCCGCCGTCGACCACCGCGATCCGCTCGCCCCGCTGTTCGGCCCATTCCCACAGGTAGGAGCCCAGTGGACGGCCCCGCCAGCAGCCGGCCGCCCGGTAGGCGTAGGCCAGGTCGGCGGGCCAGGGCACCACCCCGTCGAGCTTCATCGCACGCTCCCTTCACTGAGCGGGGTGGATTCGGAGCCGTCGATGCGCTCGGCCAGCAGGGAGGCGACCGCGTCGATGGTGGGCCGGTCCCAGAACAACGTGACCGGCAGCGGCAGCCGGAACCGTTTCTCCAGCCCGCGCCGGATCCGCATCGTCATGACCGAGTCGAGGCCCATCTCGATGAGGGGGTGGCGCGGGTCCACCTCGGTCGCCGCGAGTTTCGTCTCGGCGGCGACCTGGCGGCGGATCTCCTCGGTCAGGAACAGGTGCAGATCGGGCCCGTTGAGGCCGATCCACGGGGAGGCCGTCTGCTCGGCCGCGCTCTCCTCGGCGGGGGCGTCCGACGGCAGCTCGCTGAGCAGCGGGAGCCTGCGCTCGCCCGCCTCCAGCGGGATGGTGCGCAGGACGGCCGCGTAGCCGAGGTCGTAGCGCTCGGCCAGCTCCCAGGCGCCGAAGGCCTCGGTGAGGCTGATGTCGGCCGTGCCGCGCGCGGCCAGCTCGGCGTCGATGACGGCGGAGGAGGTGGACATGCCCAGCCCCCGCCAGGAGGTCCAGCCGAAGCTGGTCGTCGCGCTGTCCCCGGCGGCCCGGCGGTGGGCGGCCAGCGCGTCGAGGAAGGCGTTGCCTGCGGCGTAGCTGGCCTGGCCGGGCAGGCCGAGCAGCTGGCCGCTGGAGGAGAACAGCACGAAGAAGTCCACGCTGCCCGGCGGGAACAGGCTGTGCAGCACCAGCGCGCCGTTCACCTTGGGTCGCAGGACGGTGCGCAGCGATCCCTCGTCGAGGGTGCGGAGGGTGTGGTTGTCCAGGACGCCGGCGGCGTGCACGACGCCCCGGATGGGGGGCAGCCCGAGTGAGGCGGCCGACAGCAGCTTCGCCGCGGCCTCGGCGTCGGCGATGTCCACCGCCACCGTGACCACGGTGACGCCGAGCCGTTCCAGCGATCGGATCGCCTCCACCTGCGCCAGCTCGGTGGGGTCGGTGAGCCGGTCCCAGGCGTCCCGGGGCGGCAGCGCCCGACGCCCGGCCAGCACGATCCGCCGTCCGCCCCGGTCGGCCAGCCAGTGCGCGACCTCCAGGCCGAGGACGCCGAGGCCACCGGTGATCAGGTAGGTGCCGTCCGGCTGGCAGGTCATCGGCTGGCGGACGGGGTCGCCCTCCAGCCGGTGCAGGCGGGGCAGTGACGGCTCGCCGTCGCGCACCACGACCACGTCCTCGCCGCGCATGGTGCGCACGACGGAGATGAGGCCGGGCACGTCCTCCGGTGACTGCCCGATGTCGACGACGCCGCCCCAGAACTCGGGATGCTCGCCGCCGATGATCCGTCCCAGGCCCCACAGCGGGCCGTGTCCCAGCGCCCGCTCGTCCGCGCTCTCGCGCACGCCCTGGGTGACGCACCACAGCCGGGCGGGGGTGACCAGCCCGGTGCCGGCCAGCCGCTGCGCGGTCCGCGCCAGCAGCCACGAGGCATGGGCCGCCGTCTCGTCCACCTCGCCGGGCGCTCCCAGCGCCGGCACGACCAGGACGATGTGGTCGCCGGTCAGTTCGGAGTCGCGCAGCTCCTCCGGCGTGGCGGCGATGCGGTGCGGGATGCCCGAGCCGCCGAGCCGCTCGGTCAGCCTGCCGAGCAGCGCCGTGTCGGGGCCGATGAGGACCATCTCCGGCGTGATCAGGGACTCCTTGCGCTCCGCCGGCCGCCAGGTGATCTCGTGCACCAGGCGGCGCGGGTTGGTGACCGCTCCGACGTCGCTGTCCAGCACGCCGTACCGCAGCCGCGACAGCCTGCCGACGACGGTGCCGTCGAGGTCGGCGATCTCCACGTCGACGGCGTCGTCGCCGGTCACGCGCACGGTGACGCGGGCCCGTGCCGGTGAGGTCTCGGCGAGGGTGACGCGGTGGATGTGCGCGGGCATGCGCAGGATCGGCGGTCCGGGGAAGGCCACCGAGGCGGTCGACAGGGCGGCGTCCAGGATGGGCGCCCACGTGGTGGGCACGGTGTCGGCGTCCTGGTCGGCGCGGACGGTGGCCACGATGGTGCCTTCGCCGAGCTGGATCCGTTCCACCGCCCAGGGGAAGCCCATGGCGGCCACGCCGAGCGCGGCGAGCCGGTCGACGACGTAGTCGGTGGGCAGTTCTTCCCCGGCCACCACCTCGTCCGACTCGGGGTCCGTGCCCGGGGCGGAGTGCGGCTCGACGGCCGCGGTGGTGTGCGTGACCCAGCCCTTGTCGTCGTCGCCGTCGTCGGCGATCTGGGACGACAGCCGGACCGTGCCGTCCTGCAGGACGATCTGCAGGTTGCGGGGGCTGGTGACGCTGACCGGCACGCGTAGGGCCACGTCGGTCAGATCCGGCCAGGGCCCGGTGGAGGCGGCGGCGGTGAGGAAGGTGTTCAGCAGGACCGCTGCCGGGATGATCTCCACCTCGCGGACCGGGTGGTCGCCGGGGTAGGGGCGGGAGTCGCGGTCGAGGTAGGTCAGCCACGCCTGTGCCGGGGTCGTGCCGATGACGCTGGTCCGCCCGCCGAGCAGGGTGTGGCTGGCCGGGTCGTGCTGTTCGGTCAGGGAGGAGCGGCCCACCGGCTCCTCGCTCCAGTGCGGTCTGTGCTGCCAGGCCGTCGTCGGCAGGTCGGCGAGCGTGCCGCCCGGCCACAGGGCCGACCAGTCCACCTCGGCGCCGTGGCAGTACAGCAGGCCGAGGTTGGTGAGCAGCGTCTCGCGTTCGGGCCGGTTGCGGCGCAGGGAGTGCGTGACGAAGGCGTCCTCGACGCCGAGCCCGTCGAGCGTCTCGTTGATGGAGTGTTCCACGACGGGGTGGGGGGAGACCTCGACGAACAGGCGGTAGCCGTCCTCGACGGCCGCGGTCACGGCCTGGGCGAAGCGCACCTGCCCGCGCAGGTTGGCCGCCCAGTAGGAGCCGTCTCGCGGCGC
Organism: Streptosporangium sp. NPDC048886; assembly: GCF_055586905.1. Taxonomy (NCBI): domain Bacteria; kingdom Bacillati; phylum Actinomycetota; class Actinomycetes; order Streptosporangiales; family Streptosporangiaceae; genus Streptosporangium; species Streptosporangium sp. NPDC048886. The sequence goes on along the minus strand of NZ_JBVJHH010000046.1, from coordinate 10,488 downwards.
GGTGGAGCGGGGGTCCTGCAGTGCCGTGGTGTAGACGGGAATGGTGGGCGGCTGCGGCGGCAGGTCGGCGGCGGCCGCGGCCAGCGCGTCGAGCAGCGGGTCCATGTGCGGGCTGTGGAAGGCCACGTCGGAGTCGACCTGGCGGACGCCGAGCCCTTCGGCCTGCCACCGCTGGCTGATCTCCCGGACGGCTTCGATGTCGCCGGAGACCACGGCCGATCCGGTGGCGGCGGCGACCGCCACCGCGAGGTCGCGCCGGTCGCCGAGGCGCTGTTCGGCCTCCTGCGGCGGCAGGTTCACCATGGCCATGGCGCCCCGGCCGGCGACCTGGCGCAGCAGCACCGAACGCCGGCAGACCAGCCTCGCGCCCTGTTCGAGGGTGAGCACCCCGGCGGTGACCGCCGCGGCGATCTCGCCGACCGAGTGGCCGATGACCGCGTCGGGCCGTACGCCGCCGGCCCGCCAGAGTGCGGCGAGCGCCGTCTGCACCGCGAAGATCATCGGTTGGATGACGTCGACCGGTTGCGGGGCGTCGTCGAGGATCGTCGAGCGGGGTGAGACGCCCATTTCCTCGACGAACACCGGCTCCAGCTGGTCGATCACTCCGGCGAAGACCGGGTCGGTGGCCAGCAGCTCGCGGGCCATCCCGGTCCACTGGGAGCCGTGCCCGGAGAAGACCCAGACGAGGCCGCGGCCGGTGGACGGTGGCACGGTTCCGGTGGCCGCCCCCGTGCCGGATTCGGCCAGCTCGCGCAGTCGCGCGATCAGTTGCTCGCGGTCGGCGGCGAACACCGCGGCCCGGTGGGGCAGGTGGGTGCGCCGGTGCGCCAGCGTGTGGCCGACGTCGGCGGTCTTCGTCTCGCCGTCTCGCGTGAGCCGGTCGGCGAGGCGGCCGGCGTACTGGCCGACGGCGGCCTGGCTGGCTGCCGACAGCGGGTACAGGGCCGGGCCGCTGTCGTCGGCGGCCTGCTGGGCGGGCGCGTCGGCCGCTTCCAGGATGACGTGCGCGATCGTTCCGCCGTAGCCGTACCCGGACACGCCGGCCCGTCGGGGCCCGCCGGTGTCCGGCCACGGGGTCAGCTCCGTCGTCACCCGCAGGCCGGAGGTGTCCCAGGGGATGGCGGGGTTGGGCGTGGTGAAGTTCAGGCTCGGCGGGATCTCGGCGTGCCGCAGCGCGAGCACCGTCTTGATCACGCCTGCCACGCCGGCGCCGGCTTCGAGGTGGCCGATGTTCGGCTTGACAGACCCGATCAGGCAGGGCTGCCCCTCGGGGCGGCCGGGCCCGAACACCGAGGTCATCGCCCCGGCTTCGAGCGGGTCGCCGACCCGGGTCCCGGTGCCGTGCGCCTCCACGTAGCCGACCGTGGCCGGGTCGATCCCGGCGGCCCGGTAGGCGCGGCGCATGAGATGGGCCTGTGCCTCGCCGCTGGGCGCCATGATGCCGTTGGTCCGCCCGTCCTGGTGTACGGCGCTGCCCCGGACGACCGCGAGCACCCGGTCGCCGTCGCGCCGGGCGTCCGACAGCAGCTTCAGGACGACGACGCCGCCGCCCTCGCCGCGGCCGTAGCCGTCGGCGTCGGCGTCGAAGGACTTGCTGCGCCCGTCCGGTGAGGTGGCGCCGGCGGCGTCGAGCACCAGGGACAGTCCCGGCGCGGCCATCACCAGCACGCCTCCGGCGAGTGCCACGGGGCACTCCCCGGCGCGCAGCGCCTGCGCCGCCAGGTGGATGGCCACCAGTGAGGACGAGCAGGCGGTGTCGACCGCCACGCTCGGGCCGCGCAGGTCCATCGCGTAGGAGACGCGGTTGGCCACCGCGCAGTAGGCGCCGCCGATGCCGGTCCACGCCTCGATGCGGGGAAGGTCCTCCAGCAGCCTGCGGCCGTAGTCGTCCGCGCCGACTCCCATGAAGACCCCGGTGTCGCTCCCGCCGAGATCGCGGGGTGGGATTCCGGCGTGTTCGAGCGCCTCCCAGGCCAGCTCCAGCACGATGCGCTGTTGCGGGTCCATGAGGGCGGCCTCGCGCGGGGTGATGTCGAAGAAGTCGGCGTCGAAGCCCTTGACGTCGTTGAGGAACGCGCCGCGCCGGGTCACGTCGCGCACCGCGGCGGCGTGCTCCCGGCCTTGGGAGGCGTACCAGTCCCAGCGGTCCCGGGGGAGCTCCCCGATGGTGTCGCCGCCCTCGCGCAGGAGGGTCCAGAACTTGTCCGGGGAGTCGATGTCCCCGGCGAATCTGCAGGCCATCCCGATGATGGCGACGGGTTCGGGGGAGTTCATCGGCGGTCCCGCGTCATCGTGTTGACGGTCTTGAAAACGGCGCCGGCCACGGTCATCCCCTTGTCCTTGCACCAGAGCCCTCCTTCGCTCGTCGCAGGCCTCCCTCCGGGGCCTCGAGAGCAGCTCAGAACCAGTGGAACGGGGTTCTTACTTGTGGCCGACGACGAGTGTGTGACTGAAACCCATGTCCTGGTAGCGCTCGATGCGCGAGAAGCCCGCGTCGAGGACGGCCTTCTCCATGTCGTTGGGCGAGTAGGTCATGCCTTCGCCGGAGGCCAGCGCCAGGAAGTACGGTGACACCAGTCCGCCGCTCATCGACCCGGTGCCCTCGTCGTTGGAGGTGAAGTTGTAGACCAGGCACACACCCCCCTCGGGCAGCGCGTCGTAGCACTTGCGCAGCAGTTCGGTGTTGCGCTCCAGCGACCAGATCTCGAAGATGTGGAAGAAGAGGATCGCGTCGGCGCCCTGGGGCAGCGGGTCGGCGAACAGGTCGCCGGCGTGGAAGTGCACCCGCTTGTGCAGGTCCGGGTCCTCGATCCGCTGCGAGGCGAGCCGGGTGACGCTCTCCTGGTCGAAGACCGTCATCTCCAGCTGCGGGTAGCGCCGTGCCAGCTCGATGCTGTTGGTGCCGTCGCCGCCGCCGATGTCGATGGCGTGGCGGATGTTGGAGAAGTCGTAGCGGTCGAGGATCTGCGCGAAGGCCCGCTGCGAGGCGTCGCCCATGTTGTCGTAGAAGACCTTCTGCAGCTCGGGGTGGGCGGTGAGGCGCTGGTACAGCGTCGTGCCCGGGCCGCTGATGTGGCGCAGCCCCACGTTGGTGTTCTGCCGCATGGACTCGGCGAAGTCGACCAGGCTGGCATTGATGATCTTGGCTTGGATGTCGATGAGCGGGCCGAGGAAGCGCTCACCGGAGCGCAGCAGCTTGCGCCGGGCCATCTCGCTGTTGACGTACTTGTCGCCCTGCTTCTCCAGCAGCAGCAGGGAGGTCAGCCCGAGCAGCAGGACGCGCGCGGGCTGCTCCTCGACGCCGATCGCCGCTGCGACCTCCTTGAGGTCCATCCCTCCCGCCCCCTCCAGAAGCTCGAAGAGGTCGAACTCAAGCCCGGTGCGCAGCAACTCGAATGCGGTCGTGCCGTGAATGATGATCCGCAAGTAGTCGGCATCCGTGATGGTGACGCTGGCGGCCATGGATCTCCTCCGCAGATGGAAGGCGAGCGAAAGGCGGAAGCACTGCCCGGTCCACGGCCGCGACCGCGACCTGAAGGGAAGCGCCTTCCTGGTTGTGGCTCTGTCGCCTCCTCGGATCCAGCCCTTCCTGCTCGCGTCTCAGATACTCGTCGCTCCTGACACGACGTCTCCACCAAGCATGATCGCGGCACTTGTGGTCCGCACCTTCTGGAGTGCGATGCCGCGCGGCACGGTGGTGGTGTCCCGCTGCGGGTTCCGCGGTGGCGGCGGGGTGGATCGCCGGCGGTGTGGTCCTCGCATCGCATTCGAGAAGATGCCCCGGCGTGCGGTCACTGAGATGATCACTCCGTACGGCGTCGCCGCGGAGTGCCGCCACTCATTGGTCGCCGCCGGGAGGGGCGGGGGGCTGCGGCCGGGTGGCGATGAGTCCGGGGCCGGTCCGCCGTCCGGGCCGGGACGGGCCGTGCCGGCCGTCGTCACGCTCCGGCATCTCCCGCCGGCGGGGTGCGCGCAGGGGGCGTCGGCCGAGGCCGGACAGCAGGAAGGACAGGGGCCGGCACCGGCCTCCTGACCGCAATCACCGGCGCCCACCCGGCGGGTGGCACGGCCGGATCCGCCGCAGACGGCGTCGCCGGGCCGCCTCGCACCACGTCCGTGAAGGAGAACCTGATGGTCGACATGATCAACGTTTTTCAACCGTCGCTCGGTGAACAGGAGCTGGCGGCGGTGCGGGAGGTCTTCGAGAGCAACTGGGTCGGCCGTGGTGAGAGGGCGAACGAGTTCGAGGCGGGGTTCGCGCGTCATATCGGTGTCGGCCGGGAGCATGTGACATCGGTCAACTCCTGCACCGAGGCGACGTTCATAGCGATGGAGCTGGCCGGTGTCGGCCCGGGCTCGGAGGTGGTCCTGCCGACGGTGAGTTTCGTCGGCGCGGGCAACGCCATCGCCGCGCGCGGCGCGCAGCCGGTGTTCTGCGACGTCGATCCGCGGACGCTGAACCCCACCGTCGCCGACGTCGAGGCCGTGCTGACGCCGCGGACCAAGGCGGTGCTCATCCTGCACTACGGCGGTTATCCGGGGGAGGTCGCCCAGATCGCGCAGCTGTGCAGGGACCGCGGGATCCTCCTGATCGAGGACGCCGCGATCGCGATCGCCTCGCGCGTCGACGGCCGGCCGTGCGGGACGTTCGGGGACATGGGGGTCTGGAGCTTCGATCACGGCAAGATCGTTGTGACGGTCGACGGCGGGATGCTGTACGTGCGCGACCCCGAGCTGGCGGCGCGCGCGCCCAAGCTGGCCTATTTCGGCCTGGAGCAGAAGAGCGGGTATGACCAGGCGCTGCGTGCCCGCACGCGGTGGTGGGATTTCGAGATCTCGTCGTTCTCCAGGCGCTCGGTCACCAACGACGTGCTGACCGCCATCGGGAACGTCCAGCTGAGCCGGCTGCCGGAGTTCATCGAGCGCCGGCGTGAGATCGCGCGGCGCTACGACAGCGGGCTGGCCGGCCTCGACGGCCTGCTGTGCCCGCCGCCGCTGCCCGCCGGCCACGAGTCCTCCTACTACATGTACTGGGTGCAGTTCGAGGGCGGCATCAGGGACGAGATCGCGCGTGACCTCTACGAGCGCGGCATCTACACCACCTTCCGCTACCCGCTGCTGCACAAGGTCGCGGCCTACGGGTCGGGCGCCCTGCTGCCCAACGCGGAGGCCGCGGCCGACAGGACGCTGCTGCTGCCGATGCACCAGGCGCTGACCGACGCCGATGTCGAGCGGATCATCGGGGCGGTGCGCGAGTGCGTGAGCGAGCGCCTCGGCGGCGCCAGGGGCGTGAGGCTCGCCGTGGCGGACCGCAGCGGATGACCGCAGGCACACACGATCGGGGCGCCCCCTCCGACTGCCGGAGGGGGCGCCCCGATGGCGTTGCTGCGGGTCTCAGACGATGTGGACCTCGGGCACGTAGAGGATCCAGCGGCCGCCGGCCTCGCGGAAGCCCTGCTCCTTGGCCATGATCTCTTCTGCGTGGTTCCAGGCGAACAGCAGGGCGTAGTCCGGGTAAGGGGCGGAGAAGGCCTCCGGCGGCTTCACCGGCAGGTGCGAACCGGGCACGAGGTGTCCCTGCTTGGACGGGGTGGAGTCGCACACGAACGGGACCAGCTCCGGCCCGATCCCGCAGTAGTTGGTGACCGTCGAGCTCTTGCCCGGCGCGCCGTAGCCGACCACCCGCTGCCCGTCCGATCGGATCTTGTGCAGCAGCGCAACGAGGTCGTCTCGCACGCGCTTGACGGTCTGCCCGAAGTGCTCGAACGTCTCGGTCTCCGACAGCCTGCGGGCGCGCTCCTCGGCGAGCAGCGCGTTGACGGCCGGCGCCGGGGTGCGCGCGCCGGCTCTGGCCAGGGTGTAGCGGATCTCGCCGCCGTGCAGCGGGATGTGCTCGGCGTTGACCAGTTCGAACCCGAAGTGCCTGGCCATCGCCTGCACCGAGGTCACGCTGAAGTAGAAGACGTGCTCGTCGTAGATCTGGTCGAAGGCGGTCCGCTCGATGATGGTGCCCAGGTAGGGCTCCTCGAACACGAACACGCCGTTGGGTGCCAGCAGCGCGTCGATGCCCCGGAAGACCGAGTCGATGTGCGCGATGTGGCAGATGGTGTTGGCGCCGAAGATGACATCGGCCTCGCCGTGCTCGGAGCGGACGGCGGCCGCGCTCTGCTCGTCGAAGAACTCCGACAGCACCCGGACGCCCTTGGCCCTGGCCAGTTCGGCCACGTTCGCCGACGGCTCGACGCCCAGGTGCCGCACGCCGGCCTGCGCGACGGTCGAGAGCATCACGCCGTCGTTGCAGCCGATCTCGACGATGAACGGGTCGGAGCCGGTGAGCTCGGTCTCCAGGAAACGCCGGGCGTTGTGCTCGAAGTGCTTACGATGGCCGGCCGATCCGGAGGCGTGGTACCGGTAACCGGCGTGGTATCTGAGATCCTGCGGCACCTCCTCGACCAGCTGCACCATCGTGCAGAGTTCGCACACGCCGACGGCGAGCCGGAAAAAGAATTCTTGCTCTGCCTCGTGCGGCAGCAGGAAACCATTCGCCGTTGGTTGCCGCCCCAGGTCGACGAACTCCTGCACTTTTCCGCCACAAACCCGACATTTGGTGTACATGAACTGAGCTTAACCGTCGGTGTCATGGTTGCGCTTCTTCGCGGATGCCGATTCCGCCCGCCTGCCGTTCCAAGAATGGTCATAAAATTAGCGCATACCCTTATATCGGCCGGAACTTCTGGTTTCCGCGTATGAGCGCAGTGCCCGCACGGCAGCCGGGAGGCCGTCGTCCGTGGAGGGCCGGTGTGCTCTCGCCGTACGCGGGCCGGGGACCGCGGAATCGTCACGCGTCCGTTCCCGGCCGCGGCCGTCGCTGCGGGTGCCGCGCCCGCGACTGCGGGCGGCCGGTCGCCGCCGTCCCCGGGCCGCTGCGTGCGGAGCCGGGGGACGGCCGGAGCGCCCTGTGGCGTGCCGCCGGCGTTGGGGGTGTCCCCGGAGGGGTCGCGGTGGCGCCGGCCGCACGCCGGGCGCCCGGGGGGGCTGGCGTGGGTGGCTCGGCGGCGGCCCGGTCGCGCCGGCCGCGGCGGTGGCCGCGCCCCTCCAGCCGTATGCCGCCCGGTCAGTAGGTCACGACGGCCTTGAAACGCACCTCGCCCTTGGCGACCTTGTCCAGCGCCTCGGCCACCTGGGTCTTGTCGAACACCTCCACCTTCGGCGTCACCTTCCCGGAGGCGACCACCTCCAGGGCCTCCTTGAGGTACTGCGGACCCTCGTGGGTGGCGCCGAGCACCTGGTGCCGCTGGGCGAAGAACGGCCTGGCCAGGTCCGGCGCGATCGTGAACGGTTCCAGGCCGTCGATCCCGGCCAGCACGATCCGGCCGCCGAGCCGCAGCCCTCGCATGCTGTCGGTGGCGGCGGCGTAGGAGGGGCCGGTCGCCAGGATCACGTCGGCGCCGCCGGCGGCGAGCAGTTCCTCGCCGCTGCCGACGACGGTGTCGGCGCCGAGCTCCCGGGCCAGGGCGTGCTTGTCCGGCGACCGGGTGATGGCCACGGTCTCGAATCCGCCGGCGGCGGCGAACTGCAGCGCCAGGTGCCCCAGACCGCCGATGCCGAGGACGGCGACCCTCTCCTTCGGTCTGGGGGCGCCCACGCGGAAGGCCGACCAGGCCGTGTAGCCGGCGCACAGCACCGGGGCGGCGAGCTCGTAGTCCAGGCCGTCGGGGAGCAGCACCGTGCCGCTCGCGGCGGCCACCATGTATTCGGCGTGCCCGCCCGGCACGGTGAAGCCCGTCATCGCGGGGGCCGCGCAGCGGAACGCCGCCTGCCCGGAGACCGGCAGTTCGAGCGCGCAGTAGTCGCATCGCCCGCATGTCCCCTGGATCCAGGTGGTGCCGACCCGGTCACCGACCTTGCGGGAGGTGACTCCGGCGCCGACCTCCACGACCTCGCCGGCCGGTTCGTGCCCGGTGACCGCGGGGGAGAAGGCGGGGAAGGGGATGATGCCCCGTGTGGCCAGCACGTCGTTGTGGCAGATCCCGGACGCGTGAACCCTGATCAGCACCTCGCCGGGGCCCGGCCGTGGCGTCGGCACCTCACGGAGCTCCCACGCGGCATTGACCTCTGGAATGACGGCAGCCTTCATTGCCAACCCACCTTCGCGGTGCGGGGAATTAGTCCTACGGCGGGTCCGGCCCGAGGCCGCGCACCGCTTGAAGACGCCGGTCTGGGCCGTTGCACGCTCGGCAGGTGGCACCGCGGCCGCCGCCGGGCTCCGCAACCGCATCCTCACACCGGCGGATGGGTCCGGCATCTTTTCGATTGCGCTGTCGCGCACGCACCGGCCGGGCGTCGCGGGGTGCGGCCGGCACCTGCGCGACTACGCAATTCAGGAGATGCCCGGCGGCACACTCACTTGTGACGATGCGAGGGCGTGGCACAGGCGGCACCGACGCGCCGCCTGTCCGGAAATGCTGCTTTTCGCAAGCGTCCCGCCGAGAAAAGGAACAGCACGGTCGATGTGGGGCTCTCATCCACCGGCAACGGAACCGGCGTCGACAAGGCAAGTCCCGAACGTGGTTGTCCGATTCTGTTCGGCGACATCCATCGGAATGCCTGATCTGGATCGAGACTCGAGGAGATGATCGCCATGAGTATTAAAGTCGGCGACCGTGCGGTCGTGCTCGGCGGAAGTGTCACCGGATTGTTCGCCGCCAGCGCGCTCAGCAAGGCCTACCGCGAAGTGGTGCTGGTGGACCGTGACACGTTGATCGACGTGACCGAGTGGCGACGTGGCGCCCCGCAGACCCGGCACATCAACGGGCTGCTCGCGCGCGGCCAGCTCGCTCTGGAGGAGATGTTCCCCGGGATCACCCAGGAGATGGTCGACGACGGGATCCCGCTGTCGGACATGGCCGGTACCGTGCGCTGGTACTTCAACGGCGAGCCGCTGAAGCAGGTCCGCGCCGGCCTGACCTCCATCGCCGCCACCCGCCCGATCATGGAGTTCTACGTCCGCCGGCGGGTGCAGGCCATGCCCAACGTCACCTTCATGGAGAACACCGACATCGTCGGTCTGGTCACGACGGCCGATCACTCCCGGGTGACCGGGGCGCGGGTGCAGGCTCAGGCCAAGGGCAGCAAGGAGCAGATCCTTGAGGCGGACCTGGTGATCGACGCCGCCGGCCGTGGCTCGCGGACTCCGCTGTGGCTGGAGCAGATGGGGTATCTGCGGGTCCAGGAGGAGGGGATGAAGGTCGGCCTGGGGTATGTCAGCCGGCACTACGTGCTGAAGCCGGGCACCGACCCGTTCGGCACCGACCACTCGATCAACCCGGTCGCCTCCGCCTCGCTGCCCCGGGGCGCGATCTTCACCAAGACCGACAGCGGCAAGGTGGAGCTGACCGCCTACGGCATCCTCGGCGACCACCCGCCCACGGACCCGGAGGGCTTCAACGAGTTCGTCAGGACCCTCGCGGCGCCCGAGATCTACGAGACGATCATCCAGGCGGAGCCGCTCGACGATCCGGCGCTCTTCCGTTTCCCCACCACGATGTGGCGTCGTTACGACCTGCTCCCCTACCTGCCGGACCGGTTCCTGATCATGGGTGACGCGGTGTGCACGCCCAACCCGGTGTATGCCCAGGCACAGACGCTGGCCTCCCTTGAGGCGCTCGCCCTGCACAGGCACCTGGCGAGGGGGGTGGCGCCGAAGCCGAAGGAGTTCCAGCAGGACGTGGCCGACATCATCAAGCCGGCGTGGGAGATGACCTCGAGCGTCAACCTCAGCTTCCCCGGCGTCCAGGGGAAGCGGACGCTGAAGGTCCGGGCCGGCAACGCGTTCATGCGCCTGCTGCAGAAGGCCGCGACCCAGGACCCCCGCTTCACCGCCGCGTTCATGAGGGTGGCCGGGCTCATCGACCCGCCGGAGACGCTCATGCGGCCGGCGCTGATCATCAGCGTGCTGCGGCAGCTGTGGCGCAAGCCCGCGCTGCCCAGCCTGCCGCAGCGGACCGTGGCCCGTCCCAGGTCGAAGGCCGCCGCCAGGTGAGCCGCGTGCCGGGTGGAGGGGCGGGCCGGTCGGCCGGTGACTCCATCCGGCCCGGCCGCGCCGGGATGAGCGCGGCCGCGCGGATGTGACCGCCGGGGCCCGTGCCGGCCCCGGCCGCCACGGGCCCCGGTGACGGGGCCGGCGGCGTCCAGGCGGCCGCTGACGGAGGTGCCCGCCCCGCCGGAGACGGCGGGGCGTCCGTCTGTCCGGGCGCGGGCGCCGGCCGGTGCGAAGGGCGCCGCAGGCGGCGGAGGTCCGCGATCGTCGGCCTGCCGAAGGGGGTCCGGGCAAAGGTTCTGGGCGGGATGCCTGAGCGCACGCCGTAGGCGCTCCGAGAGCCGGGGCGGGGGGGTGGTTTTCGGGTACCCGCCGCCCCCGCGCGCGGGGTTTTGGGGCGCGGGGGTCAGGGGGCTGCGCGGTCGGGCCGGGCCGCGCACCACCGGCGG
>NZ_JBVJHH010000045.1:0-82602 GCF_055586905.1 Streptosporangium sp. NPDC048886 | reverse complement strand
GCAGCCGTGACTACGAGGCGTTCCGCGCCCATCTCGCCGGCGAGGCGACGGTGACGCCGCCCGCTCTGGACCGCGCCACCGCCCTCCACTAGGGCTACCGGGGGCCGGACGGTCACGCGACACTCGCGACCGCCCGGCCCGCCGCGGCGAACTCGCGGTAGCCGCCCGAGTGGAAGACCAGCGGCTCGCCCGCCGAGCGCTGGAAGCGCTCGACCTCCCCGACGAAGATCAGGTGGTCGCCGCCGTCGTAGGTGGTCACCGTACGGCAGGCGAAGTAGGCCAGCGTCCCGGCGAGCACCGGCACGCCGTCGGGACACGGACGGGTCTCCACCCCGGCGAACTTGTCGGGCAGCGGGGTGGCGAACCGCCGCGACAGGTGGTCCTGACCCGCGGCCAGGACGTTGACCGTGAACCGCCCGGCTCCGAGGAAGACCGGCGCGCTCGGGGCCCGTCTGGACAGGCACCACAGGACCAGCGGCGGGTCGAGGGAGACGGAGGTGAAGGAGTTGACGGTCACTCCGGCCCGGTCCCCGGCCGGGGTCGCGGTGGTGACCACCGCGACCCCGGTCGCGAACTGGCCGAGCGCCTCGCGTAGCGATCTCATGATGTCTCCTCAGGCGCCGATCCGCGCCAGGTACTCGCCCGCTCCGGCGGGGTCCATGAACCAGCCGGCGTAGTCCGACGGGTCGTCGAAGCCGTTGACGAAGCGGCCGGCCACCTCGGGCAGCCGGCCGGCCGCGGTGAGGAGCTCCAGCACGTGCGGCGGCGGGGGCGCCAGGAGCGCGTTCGTCCAGGCGGTGACGTGCCGGGCGCCGTCCCAGTAGCGCTCGAAGGTCCGCTCCATCCAGGCCGCGTCGAAGGGCCGCTCGCCGTGCTCCAGAATGCTCGACAGGTAGGAGACGGCGCACTTGGCGGCGTTGTTGGCGCCCTGGCCGGTGATCGGGTCGTTGAGCACGACGACGTCGGCGACCCCGAGGACCGCGGCTCCGGAGGGCAGCGCCGCGACGGGCCTGCGGACGGTCGGGGCGAACCGGCCCGACAGGACGCCGCCCTCGTCGGTGAGCTCGACGCCGCCGCAGCGCTCGGCCTCCCACGGCAGGAAGGTCTCCAGGATCCACCGGCTCCTGGCCAGGTGCTCGGCGGGGGTGCGCACGTCCGCCCAGCAGTCCATCGGCCCGCCGGGGACCCCCTCGAACACCATGATCTCGCAGGGGCCGGTGAGGGTGAGCGCGGGGAAGACGAAGTACTCTCCGACCCCCGGGATCAGGTTGAAGCACACCGCCGAGTGTCCGGGCCGGGGCGTGAGGCCGGTGACGTAGGTGACGGCCAGGGCCCGCTGCGGGACGTCGTACGGCGAGCGCGACCCGTCCCGCTCGAACAGCGAGGCGATCGGCCCCTTGCCGGCGGCGACCAGGACGAGGTCGTACTGGGCGGCGTACGCCTCCAGGTCCTCCACCGTCGCGTCGTGGATGAGGATCTTGCCGCCGAGCCGCTCCACCTCGCCCATCCAGACGGGCATCTTCAGCCGCTGGTCGATCGAGCGGGCGGGCGTGTCGAGCCGGGCCGCCCAGTCGATCGCCCGGCCGCCGTCGGGACCGGGGACGGTGAACTGGATCCCGTCGATCGGCGGGCACCGGTCGGCCCACAGATCCAGGCCGAGCTCGCGCTCATGGCCGAGGGCCGTGCCGAACATGGCCTGGCCCGACATGACGCGGCCGTCGCGGATGTCCTCCGGCGTGCGGTTGGAGACGACGGTGACGTCGTAGCCGTTGCGCAGCAGGCCGGCTGCGAGGTGGAGGCCGGCCTGGCCGGCCCCGACGATGAGGATTCTGCGCATGACGATCTGTCCTTTCCAGGTGGGAGGGAGGGGGTCTGGCGGCGCCTGATGAAAAGGTACGGCGGCCGCTGCGGCACGGGCCATCCGCTCAGCGCGGGTCCCATCCGTCTGGCGCGGAATCCTCCGGAGCGCCTCCCCGACCACCGGCGGACGGCCGGCGGGGAACGGCGGACGGACCGCAGCGGACGGTCGGTGCCGGGCGGTCAGCGCCGGACGGTCGACACCGGACGGTCGACGCCGGGCGGTCAGTGGCCGCGCAGCGTCTGCGACGGCGCCTGTCCGTACCGCGTGCGGTAGGCCGCGGCGAACCGCCCCTGGTGCAGGAAACCCCACCGCGCCGCCACGCCCGTCACGGTGCACCGGGCGGGGTCGCCGACCGTCAGCTCCTCGTGGACCCGGCCCAGGCGCACGTCCCTGAGATAGGTCATCGGGGTCAGGCCGAGATGGCGGCGGAAGCCCTCCTGCAGCGAGCGGCCGCTGACGGCCACGGCGCGGGCGACGTCGTCGGTCGTCAGCGGCTGGTGGGCGTGGCCGTCGATGAACTCCATCGCCCGGCGCACCACCTTGGGCACGGCGGGGGCGCGGGGGGCGTTCAGCCGCTCGTGGTAGTTGGACGGCTGCATGGTGAGCAGGGAGGTGAGCATCGCGTTCTCCAGATGGGCGATCGCCAGCGGCTGCACGGCGAGCCCGTCGTCGTGCTCGGCCTCCCCGACGATCAGGTCGGCCATCGCCCTCCAGGCCCGCGCCCAGCCGGCGGTCATGTCCATGCCCAGGTCGAAGACGATCGGCCGGTCGAGCCGCTCCCCCAGCATCCGCTCCAGCGCGTCCTCGACGGCCGGCCGGTCGAACTTGACGATCAGCTGGGGGCAGCCGGCCTCCCAGCGCATGTCGAGGTGCTCCGACGGCGAGGGCAGGGAGGCCAGCCCGGGGGTCGAGACGATCTCCTGCCGGCCGCACCGGATCAGGCTGCGCCCGGCCAGCGGGATCTGCACCAGGAAGAAGGACTCCAGCTCCCCCGGCTCGATGCGGACGTCGGTCCCGTAGTCCAGGTAGTTCACCCGCACGGCGCCGAGCTGGGCGGAGTTGAACCGCGCGGCCAGCCGCGACACCTCACCGGTCAGCTCCAGCCGGTGCGGGCAGAACACCCGCGCCACCTGCTCACGGGCCTCGTCGAGGTCCCGGGTGCCGAAAAGCGACCTGTTGCCGAGCGGGACCCGCTGCCGCGCCTCACCCATCGACGCTCCCACCGTCGGGGGTCCATCGCCCGCTTACGGCGGCGCGGGACCACGCATGACCGGACACGCCGATGATCCCTCTTGCGGGCGCGCCCGACCATGTACAAATACGCAGAGGCCGCGCACGGATACGCGGAGACCGCGCGGCCCACGCCGCGCGGCCTCCGAGCGCCCGGGCCCGGCCCGCCGACGGAGGCTCAGCAGGTGACGTCCTTGCCGGTGAAGCGGGCCCAGGCGAGCGAGCCGAAGACCACGGCGTAGGCGGCGAAGACCAGCAGGCCCTGACCCATGTCGCCGGTGGCCACCGGATCGCGCAGCACCCCGTCGAAGCCGCTCCACCAGCGGCTCAGCAGGTACGGCTGGAGCCCGGCGAGCTGCGGGACGACACCGAGCACCTGGGCGACGATGACGAACACCACGGTCGAGGCGATGGCGCCGACGGCAACCTCGGTCAGCGTCGACAGCGCCAGCGCGACGGCGGCCAGGGCCGCCATGCCCGCGGTGACGTACAGCACGACGAGGCCGATCCTGAGGATGCCGTCGAGCAGGGGGACCGTCCCGCCGGACAGCAGGGTGATCGGGCCGGCCGGGAAGAGCAGCAGCCCGGTGATCAGCGCGGACAGCGCGATCGAGGTGACGGCCGCCAGGCAGAAGACGACGGCGTTGGCGTATTTGACGGCCAGCAGCCGGCTCCGGCCCGCCGGGGCGGCCAGCAGGTAGCGCAGCGTGCCGATGCCCGCCTCTCCGGCGATGGAGTCTCCGGCGACCACCGCCACCGCGACCGGCAGCAGCAACTGCACCAGGACCGAGAACGCGGCGAAGGTGAGGAACAGCCCGTTCCCGGTGACCTGCCCGAAGATGGACGGGCCGCCGTCGCTCTCACCCTGCCCGCCGAACGTCCGCAGCGCGACGCCGATCAGCACCGGGACCAGGGCGAGAACGGACAGCATGGCGATGTTCCTCGGCCGCCGGAAGGTCAGCCCCACCTCCGAGCCGAGCAGCCTCAGCCACGCCCGGGGGGCGCCCACCGCCCGCGCCTGGGCGGCCCCCGTGCCCGTGCCCGCGCCGGCACCGGAGCCCATGCCGGGACCGGTGGCGGCGCCGGGACCCGTACCCGTGCCCGTGCCCGTGCCCGTGCCAGCGCCGGGTACGGCGGGCGCGGGCGGCGCGGATCCCGTCCCCGCCGACGGCGCGTCGCCCGTGCCGGCGGCCATGACCTCTCCCCCGCTAACCGTTGACATCGAACCCCTCCCCGGTCAGGCCCACGAACACGTCCTCGAGGCTCGGCCGCTGCACCGCCAGGCCGCGCACGGCGACGCCGGCGGCCACCAGCGCCGCGCAGACCCGCTCCGGGGCGGCGGAGCCCAGCTCGGCACCGGCCTCGCCGTCACCGGCGCGGACCCCTGCCAGCCCGAGGCCGGCGAGCACGGCCGCCGCCTCGGCGGTGTCGGGTGTCTCCACCCGGATCCGCGCCACCTCCCCGGCCCGCAGGTCGGCGATGGGCCCCTGGGCGACCAGCCGCCCACTCCGCATGACGGCGATGTGGGAGCACATCTGCTCCACCTCGGCCAGCAGGTGGGAGGAGACGAACACGGTCGTCCCCTCGGCGGCGATCTCCTTCACCAGTCCCCGCACCTCGCGGGTGCCCTGCGGGTCGAGGCCGTTGGTCGGCTCGTCGAGGATCAGCAGCTCCCTGGGCCCGAGCAGCGCCGCGGCGATGGCCAGCCGCTGGCGCATGCCCAGCGAGTAGGCCCGGTAGCGTTTGCGGGCCGCGGCGGCCAGCCCCACCCGGTCGAGGGCCAGCCCGATCCGGGCGGCGGCCGTGCGCGGGTCGGCGGCCGGGTCGGCGGCGTCGTAGCGGCGCAGGTTCGCCTCACCCGACAGGTAGGGATAGAACGCCGGCCCCTCGACCAGCGCCCCCACCCGTGACAGTACCGCGGGCATCCCGGCCGGCATCGGCGTGCCGAGCAGCTCCCAGGTGCCGGCGGTCGGCGCGGCCAGGCCGAGCAGCATGCGGATGGTCGTGGTCTTGCCCGAGCCGTTGGGGCCGAGGAAGCCGAAGACCGATCCCCGGGGCACGGCCAGGTCGAGGCCGTCCACGGCCACCTGACCGCCCCGGAACCGCTTGGTCAGCCCGCGGGTGACGAGCGAGCAGTCTTCGGCGGGGACCGCGGCGGGCGGCGTCGCCTCCTGGACGGTCAGCACTGCTCTCCCATCGGTCGGCGTGGTACGGCGGGCGGGCGGGGGCGCCCCGTGGACGCCCCCGGGTTCTCGTCGAGCCCCGCACCGTGGAACCCGCCGTCGCGGTCTCCGCGGCCGCCCGCCAGGAGTCGCGTGTCTCCCGGCATTTCGCTCACTTCCGCCCGGCCGCCTCGGTCAGCTTCTCGGGGGTGACCGCGCCGACCAGCAGGCGGCCGTCGTCGGTCAGCAGCGCGGAGACCAGCTTGGTCTGGATGACCCTGCCGCTGCCCCACGCCCCGCTGACCGGCTTGGCCGACTTCATCAGGGCGTCGGCGATCGCGGCCGTGTCCTGGCCGGCGGGGCGCCCGTCCTGCTGCCGGGCCTGGCCCGTGAGCGCCTGCTCGGGGAGCGGGAGCACCGCGACCGTGGTCCAGCCCTCACCCACGGTCGTGACCGCGCCCTTCAGCAGCTCGGCCCTCACCTGCCCGGCCCTCTCCTGCCCGGCTGCCGGGCCCCGGGCCAGGTCGGCGAGCGACTTCTCCTCCACCTTCGCGCCCGCCGGCGGGGTGAAGGTGAAGTTGTCCGGGGCGGGAGGGGTGAACGTCACCGAGGTGAAGCCGACCTCGAAGGCCGGCTCGGCCGCGCTCTTGGCGTAGACCTGGACCCGCAGCGGGACGAGGGTCTCCCCGTCGAGCGCCAGCTTGACCTCCTTGACCAGCGAGGAGGTGTCCTTGGGCGTCAGGACGAGCTGGTAGGCCGGCCGGTCGGCGACCTTCTCGGTGTTGCTCACGCTGACCGCGGTGCCGGCGTCGGCCCGCTCCAGCACCTCCTGGGCGAGCTGCTGCGGGGTGGTGGCCGTGGGCAGGGCCTTGTCGTGGTCACGCTCCACTTGGTCGACGCCCTTGAGCCGAGTGGCCTTGTTCGCCTCGCTCTCCCACAGCCACGCCTGGTCGCCGTTGACGATCAGGTCGGTCTCGCTCATCCGCCCGGGAAGGGCGAAGCGGAGCCGGTCGGCGCCGCCGTACCAGACCTTGAGCTCGTGCGAGCCGGCCAGCAGGGCCGCGGGCGACGTGCCGCCCATGCCCGCCACCTCCGGCAGCCCGGGCAGGCCGAGGGAGGCGGTCTGCATCACGGTGCCCGACATGGGCTTCAGGCCGGACCTGGCGGCCTGGGCGGCGTCGGCCAGCAACTGCTCGGCGGTGCGCTCGGGCAGCACCGGCTCCCCCTGGACCGCGGCGATCACCGGGCCCGCGCCGATCGCGCCGGCGACCACCGCGACCGCGGCGATCGGCACGCTCCACCTCACCATGCGGCCTCGTCTCGCTCGCTCTGACATGTCACTCCCTCACGGTATGCCGTCAATCCCTGACGTTTGCAGCTTGCGTGAACGGTCCTGTGCCGGAGCTGAGACAGACTGAGAGAACTCACAGGGTTCTCAGCCGCCTCTCAGGCCGGCTGGTCGAAGATGGGTCCGACAGCGGAGGAGGTGGGAGATGCGGGTTCTCGTCGTGGAGGACGAGCGGCGGATGGCCGCGGCGCTCCAGCGCGGGCTGCAGGCCGAGGGGTTCGCGGTCGATCTCGCGCACGACGGCGAGGACGGCCTGCACCTGGCCAGGCACGGCGACTACGACGTGGTCGTGCTGGACATCATGCTGCCCAGGATCTCCGGATACAACGTCTGCAAGCATCTGCGGGCGGAGGAGAACTGGGTGCCGATCCTGATGCTGTCGGCCAAGGACGGCGAGTACGACATGGCCGACGGGCTCGACCTGGGCGCCGACGACTACCTGACCAAGCCGTTCTCCTACGTCGTGCTGGTGGCCAGGCTGAGGGCGCTGCTGCGGCGCGGCGCCGGCCGGCGGCCGTCGGTGCTGCAGGCCGGGGACCTGTCGCTGGATCCCGCGCGGCGGCGGGTCCACCGGGGCGAGACGCCGGTGGAGCTGACGCCCAGGGAGTTCGCGCTCCTGGAATACCTGATGCGCCGCCACGACGAGGTGGTCTCCAAGGCGGAGATCCTGGAGCACGTCTGGGACACCTTCGACACCGATCCCAACGTGGTCGAGGTCTATGTCGGCTACCTGCGCCGCAAGATCGACGCGCCGTTCTCCCGGAGCGCGCTGCAGACGGTCCGGGGGGCCGGATACCGGCTGGCCGGCGATGGCGGCTGAGGGGCCGTCCCGGGCGGGCGCCCGGGGCGGGCGGCGCACGGTGGGCTGGTGGCGGCGTAAGAGCCTGCGCTTCCGGCTGACCGCGGTGGCCTCGGCCGTGCTGGCGGCGGCGCTGGTGGTCTCGGCGTGGGTGATGATCGGCGTGCTCGGCAGGTCGCTGCTGTCCACCATCGACGACTCGATCTACCAGCGGGCCCGCGGCACCGTCTCGCTGGCCGACGCCGAGCGGCTGCCGGGCGAGCTGACCTCGCCGGACGGCACCCTCCTGCAGGTGATCGACGGCGCCGGGCGGATCACCCACGCCACCGCCGGCACCGACCGGCTGGTCCCGCTGCTGAACTCCGGGGAGCGGGCGGCGGCGGTCAGGGAGGGCCGGGCGCGGTTCCTGAACGGCGAGCCGTACGGGATCCCGCACGTGCTGCGCGTGCGGGTGCTCAGCGCCGACCGGGGCCTGACGGTGATCGCCGCGCGTCCCTTCAGCGAGGTGCAGGCCAGCATCACCACGGCCGGGCACGTGCTGCTCGGCGGCACGCCGCTGCTGCTGGTGCTGCTCGGCGGGGCCAGTTGGATGATCATCGGCAGGACCCTGCGGCCCATCAACGCGCTGCGCCGGGGCGCGGAGGAGATCACCGACACCGCCCGGTCCCGGCGCCTGCCGGTGCCCGAGGCCCGCGACGAGGTGCACAGCCTGGCCGTCACCCTCAACGACATGCTGGCCAGGCTGGAGAAGGCCGACGCCCGGCAGCGGGCCCTGGTCTCCGACGCGGCGCACGAGCTGCGCAGCCCGCTGGCCAGCATCCGGCTCCAGCTGGAGGTGGCGCTCGGCCACCCGCACGGCCAGGACTGGCAGGAGACGGCCGAAGGGGTGCTGGAAGACACCATGCGCCTGGCCCGGCTGGCCGAGGACCTGCTCGCGCTGGCCCGCCTGGACGAGCGCGGCGGCGCGCCGCGCCGCCGGGAGCCGGTGGAGCTGGACCAGCTCGTCCCCCAGGCCGTCGAGCGGTACGGCGAGGCCGTCACGGTGCGGATCGGCGGCCTGCCCGGCCCACCGGCGCCCCCGGAGGGGACGGACGGGGCGATCGTGGTGGCCGGAGACGCGCTGGATCTGGGGCGGGTGCTGGTCAACCTGGTGGACAACGCGCTGCGGCACACCCACGCCCCGGTGGCGGTGGAGCTGCGCGTCGACGGTGCCGACGCGGTGCTGACCGTCACCGACGACGGTCCCGGCATCCCCGAGCCCGACCGGGAGCGGGTCTTCGACCGCTTCACCCGGCTGGACAGCGCGCGCAGCCGCGACGAGGGCGGGGCCGGGCTCGGCCTGGCCATCGTCCGCGAGACCGTCCACGCCCACGGCGGCGCGGTCCACCTGGAGGACGCCCGTCCCGGCCTGCGGGCCGTCGTACGGCTTCCGCTATCTTGACCGAGGCTTGTCCGTCGGGTGATTGGCCAAGGCATGTATCCGGATCTAGCGTCATTTTCATGACTTCCGCTGATGGCGGTCAGCGGGAGCTGATCCTGCAGGTCGCGACCAGGCTGTTCGCCGCCCTGGGCTACGACGCGACCTCCGTCAGCCAGATCGCCGAGGCCGCCGGGCTCGACATCGCCGCCGTCACCGAGTCTGTCGGCTCGAAGCGGGATCTGTATATGGCGGTCATGGAACGCGCGCACCAGGCCGAGCTGGCCGGTCTGGAGAGGTCGGTCCGGGAGATCGCCGCCGCGGCGCCGGAGGAGGCCACCGCCGCCGTGCACCGCCTCATCGACGACTACATCGACTTCTGCGCCCAGAACTCCGAGTTCCCCGCGCTGTGGATGCACCGCTGGCTGTTCGACGCCAGCGACGTCACCGAGTTGGACCGGTACTACGTCCAGCCGTTGGTCCAGTACGTCACCGAGGCCCTCGCGCCCCTGACCTCCGGCTCCCCCGACCTGAAGTACGTGATCTGGTCGGTGATCTGGTGCACCCACGCCTTCGCCCGCGGCGGGGTGCTCGACGAGGACGGCAACCGCGTCGGCGCCGAGGATCCGGAGACCCTGCGGCGTTTCCGCGCCTACATGCACCAGATGCTGCACTGCGTGCTCGCCCTGCCCGGAGACGCGCCCCCGGCCCCCGGCGGCCCTCCCCCGGCGCCCGGCCCTCCCCCGCCTCTCGGAGGTCCCTTCTGACAGTTCGGCCGCGCAGGGGCGCGGCCCCCGTCCGGAGGCCGTCGTACGGCTTCCGCTATCTTGACCGAGGCTTGTCCGTCGGGTGATTGGCCAAGGCATGTATCCGGATCTAGCGTCATTTTCATGACTTCCGCTGATGGCGGTCAGCGGGAGCTGATCCTGCAGGTCGCGACCAGGCTGTTCGCCGCCCTGGGCTACGACGCGACCTCCGTCAGCCAGATCGCCGAGGCCGCCGGGCTCAACGTCGCCGCCGTCACCGGGCGCATCGGCGGCAAGCGCGAGCTGTATCTCGAGGTCATGGAACGGATGTACCAGGTCGAGCTGGCCTCCCTGGAAGGGGTGCTCAAGAACACCTCCGTGGCGAGCCCCGAAGAGGCGTCGGCCCTCATGCACCAGCTCATCGACCACTACCTGGACCTGTGCCTGGCCTACCCCGAGATGCCGGCGCTGTGGATGCACCGCTGGCTGTCCGACGCCAGCGACGTCACCGAGCTGGAGTGGCGCTACACCCAGCCGCTGAGCGGTCTCATCTGGGACGCGCTCGAACCGGCGGTGGCCGCCGGATACATCTGCCGCGACGTCGACATCGAATACCTCATCTGGTCGATGATCTGGTGCGCCAACAGCTTCTCCCAGAGCGGGGTGCTCGACCAGCGGGGCAACCGCAGGCGCATGGACGACCCCCGGGCCATGCGCAGGTTCCGCGCCCATCTCCATCGGATGATGCACCTCACCGCCCATCTCCACGGAGACCCTCCCACCTGACCCCGCCTCTCCCGATGCCCCCTCCCCCTCTCCTCCCCGGAGTCCCCTCCCCCCTCCCCTCCCTCTCCTCCCCGGAGCCCTCCTTGCCACCTGGACATCCCCCCTCGCGGTCCGCGGCGGCCGCGCCCCCGCTCGGCCGCGGACGGCTGCTCAGCCTCCCTCTCGTCATCGCCCACCACCGGCCTGCCCGAGCCGCATCCCCCAAGGAGATCCATGAACCTGCCTGAGAAGGGCCGGGACGTCGAGGAACTGCTCGCCGAGATCGCCCGGCTGAAGGAGGACGACCTGCCGGTACGCGGAGGCAAGGTGACCGCGTACGTGTACGACACCGGGCGGCCGGAGGTGCACGAGGCCGCGGCCCGGGCCTACTTCGAGATGCTGGAGGTCAACACCCTCGACCCGACCGCGTTCCCCAGCGTGGTGGAGATGGAGAAGCAGGTCGTCGGCGCGGTCGCCGAACTGCTGGGCGGCGGCTGCGGCATCTTCACCAGCGGCGGCACCGAGTCGATCATGCTGGCGGTGAAGGCCGCGCGGGACTCGCGGCAGGTGCCGGGGCGCCCCCGGATGGCCGTCCCGGTCACCGCGCACCCGGCCTTCCACAAGGCGGCGCACTACCTGGGGGTGACGGTGGACGCCGTGCCGGTCGATCCCGGAACGTTCCGGGCCTCCGCGGCGGCCGTCGAGGCGGTGATCACCGAGGACACGGTGCTGGTGGTCGCCTCGGCGCCCTCCTACCCGCAGGGCGTGGTGGACCCGGTCGCCGAGATCGCCGCGGCCGCCTCCGCGCGCGGCGTGCTCTGCCACGTGGACGCCTGCGTGGGCGGGTGGCTGCTGCCGTGGCTGCGCGAAGCCGGGGCGCGGGTCCCGCCGTTCGACCTGTCGGTGCCCGGGGTCACCTCGCTCTCCTGCGACCTGCACAAGTTCGGCTACTCCCCCAAGGGAGCCTCGGTCGTGCTGTTCGCCGACCCGGCGCTGCGGCGCAGGGCCTACTTCGCGTCGGCGTCGTGGCCCGGCTACACGGTCATCAACGCCACCGTGCAGAGCTCCAGGTCCGCCGGTCCGCTGGGCGGCGCCTGGGCCACCCTCCAGGCCCTCGGCCGGGAGGGTTACCTCGAACTCGGCCGCGCCACCCTGGCGGCGGCCCGGCGGCTGCGCGAGGGCATCGCGGAGATCCCCGGCCTGCGGGTGCTCGGCGACCCCGACTCGGCCCTGGTCGCCTTCGGCTCGGAGGAGGTGGACGTGTTCGTGCTGTCCGACGAGGCCCGCAGGCGCGGCTGGTTCCTGCAGCCGCAGCTCTCCTATGCGGGGATCCCGGCCAACATCCACGTCACGGTCACCGGGGTGACCCTGCGGGGGGTGGAGGCGATGCTGGAGGTGATCGCGGAGTCCGCCGCGGCGGCGCGGGAGCGCGGCCCGGCGACCCTGCCCGAGGGGCTGGTGGAGCTCGTCGCGGAGCTGGACCTGGACGCGCTGGACGACGCCGCCTTCGGCGAGCTCGCCGCGGCCGTCGGGGTGGAGCTCGGCGGGCCGGGTCAGCCGGAGATGGCCGTGGTCAACGCGGTCCTGGACGCGCTGCCGGCCGACAGGCGCGAGGCGGTCCTGATCCGCTTCCTGTCGGTGATCTACGCCTGAGCGGGCCGGCCGACGTACATAACAAATTGATTTACCCAAGTCAGGATATTGCGGTAAATATCCTCATTGGTTGACGATGGGGATGTCCGATCTCCGCCCGCGCACCTCGCGGAGGCGTGCCGGTCGCCCTCCACGGGCCCCGGCGGCGCCGGGATCGGCGGCGGCAGGACCACGCGAAAAGCGAGACACGTCCCGTCTCGCCATCGGGCCACCCGTCCCCCCCCCGCGGGTGGCCCGACCTTTTCCCCGACCTTGTTCCCGGCCGGGCCCGGCGCGGGGCCGCGCCGCCCGGGGACGGGCCCCGGCGGGCCCCCGTCTCCTGCTCCGCCCGGGGCTAGCGCCGCAGCTCGGTGACGGTGGCCAGCGCGGTGCGGGCGGAGGCCGCGTCGTGGACCCGGAAGACCCGGGCACCCTGCCAGGCCGAGACCGCCAGGGTCGCCATGGTGCCGGCGTGGCGCTCGTCGACCGGGAGACCGCCGAGGGTCTCACCGACGAAGTCCTTGTTGGAGACCGCGACGAGCACCGGCCAGCCGGTGGCCACCATCTCGTCCAGGCGGCGGCTGACCTCCAGGGAGTGCCAGGTGTTCTTGCCGAAGTCGTGCGCCGGGTCGATCAGGATCGACTCCCTGCGGACCCCGGCGGCGACTGCCCGCTCGGCGAGCTCGACGGTGTAGCCGATGACGTCGGCGACCACGTCGGCGTAGGCGATGCGGTGCGGGCGGGTGCGGGGGGCGACCCGGCCGGCGTGCGCGCAGACCAGCCCGATGCCGTGCTTGGCGGCGACCTCCGCCAGCGCGGGGTCGACCCCGCCCCAGGTGTCGTTGAGCAGGTCGGCGCCCGCCTCGGCGACGACCTCGCCGACCTCGGCCCGCCAGGTGTCGACACTGATGATCAACCGGGGGTGGCGCTCCCGGACCGCCGCGACCAGATCGGCCACCCGGCGGATCTCCTCGGCGGGGTCCACCTCGTCGCCGGGACCCGCCTTGACGCCGCCGATGTCCACGATGTCCGCGCCACCGTCGACGGCCCCGTCCACCGCCTCCAGGGCGGCCTCGAAGCCGTAGGTCCTCCCCTTGTCGAAGAAGGAGTCCGGGGTGCGGTTGACCACCGCCATGATCGCGAATTCGCCGGGCCGGAACTCACGGCCACGCAGGCGCAAGATAGTCATCGAGACCGAGCCTATCGCCCGGTGCCGGAGAGGCAGGCGCTCCCACCTGCGCCGCCTCTGGGGGGTTTCGGGAAGGACGTGACGTTCCTAGGCGGCCGACCCACCTTCGGCCACCGACAGGAACTCCTGGGCGATGGCGGGCAGCCGCCGCCGCGCGTGGACGAGGGCGATCACCCGGCGGACCGAGGGATCGAGGGGACGGACCACCAGCCCGGCCCGGGCGGCCTGCTCGGCCATCCCCCGGTACCAGAGCAGGGAGGCCGCGCCCGAGCGGACGGTGTTGAGCCAGTTGCCCCGCTCGTCCAGTTGCACGGTCGGCACCGGGGCGACGCCGTACTTGGCGAACAGCGCGTCGAACTCCCTGCGCCGGGCGCTGCCGGGGACCGGCAGGACCAGTCGCATGCCGTTGAGCCTGCTCATCGGCACCGGGTCGGGCAGGTCCAGGCCGGGCGGGGAGATCAGCACGATCTCCTGACGCTCCAGCGGGTGACTGATCAGGTCGGCGGGGACGGGCAGGTCCGTCAGGCCGAGGTCGGCCCGCTGGTCCCTGATGGCGTTGACCACGCCGTCCCGTCCGTCACAGCGGACGATGTGCACGCGCACTCCGGGGTGCTCGGCACTGTAGGCGGGGAGGAGACGCCCGGCCAGCCCCGGTTCGAGGCTGGGGGTGGAGGCGATCCGGAGTTCGGCCTCCGAGTCTCCGTGGCTGGACAGTTCCTCGATCTCGCGGACCGCGTCGAGCGCCTCCCTGGCGAGCTTGACCACCCGGCGCCCCTGCGCCGTGACGACCACGCCACGCCCGGAACGGGCGAACAACGTCATCCCGAGTTCTCGTTCGAGGTCTCTGATCGCACGGGAAAGCGCAGGTTGTGCGATGTACAGCGACCTGGCCGCATCGGTCATGGTGCGGTGCTCCGCCGTCGCGACCACATAGCGGAGCTGCTGCAGATTCATGGTTTTGAAGCTAAATCACAGTGCCCGGCCCGGTCCCGCACATCGCGGAGATCACCTCGGATGATTTCGGAATGTAATCGAACGCAGCGACATCCGTGACGGGTGAGAAATCAGTATGCTTACGCCCCAAATTCGGCAAAGGTCCGGGCTTTCATGCCATATCGGACGCTCGGGTTAACGGGGAGACAGCGTGACAGGCAACGGGCACTACCCTCCACCACCACCCCCGCCCCAGGGACACCCGTACCCCGCCCAGCAGCCGCCCGCCTGGGCCCCCGCCCCGCCGCAGGGACCGCACCAGGGACCTCCGCAAGGACCGCCCCAGGGTCATCCACCGCCGCCGGGCCAGGGCTACCCGCCGCCTCCGGGCCAGGGCTACCCGCCGCCAGGCCAGGGCTACCCGCCTCCGGGCCAGGGTTACCCGCCGCCTCCGGGGCAGGGCTATCTCCCGTCCCCGCCGGGACAGGGCCTCCCCCCGGGTCACGGCCATCCGCCGCAGCCGGCCCCCGGGCCGCCCCCGCCGGACCGGGGCCGCCCTCCGCAGGGACCGCCCCAGGCATATCCGCCGCAGCAGCCCATGCCGCAGGGACCGCCTCAAGGGCCGCCCCAGGGCCGTCCGGGGCCGGGATACCCGCCCCCGCCCGGCCAGGGACACCCGACACTCCCCGGACAGGGATACCCGCCGCCCCCGGCACAGGGATACCCGCCCCCGCCGCAGGGGCGGATGCCGTACGGCCAGCCGCCCCCGCCGCCGGACCCCCGGCACCGGCGGCCGTCGTATCCGCCGCCCCAGTGGCAGCCCCAGCGTCCCCGCTCCGGCGGCGGCGCCGGGGCGATCATCGGCGGCATCTTCGGCGTGGTCGCGCTGGTGTTCGTCGGGCTCGTGGTGGTCGGCGCGCTGATCAAGAACAACCGCCACGCGGACCCGGTCTCACCGGTCGCGATCCCCACCTTCAGCCCGTTCGACCGGCCCACGAGCAGCCCCACCTCACCGGAGCCCGCCGAATCGCGTTCCACCGAGCCCACTTCCTCCGCCGAGCCCACCTCCTCGGCCGAGCCCACCTCGGACACGGTCCCGGCCAGGCGGCAGACCCTCAACACCAGCCTGAAGAACAACACCCTCTACCGGACCGGCGGCCTGCCCAGGGTGAACTGCCCGGTGGGCTCGCCCAGCGTCCGCAGCGGCAGCCAGCTCAAGGCACTGATCATGAGGACGTCCAGCTGCCTGGACAGGGGCTGGTCGCAGATCATGCGCGCGCAGGGACTGAGCTGGCAGCGCCCGGGCTACGCCATCGCCTCCACCCGGGGGCGCGGCGCCTGCGGGGACTACCCCTCGGCCGGCAGCAACGTGCCGTACTACTGCCCGCGTAACTTCACCATCTACGCCTCGACCACGGCCCTGGTGAAGGAGTACGCCGGGATCACCGACTGGCACGGCACGATCGTCAGCATGATGGCCCACGAGTACGGGCATCACGTGCAGCAGATGTCGGGCCTGTCCGACTCCTGGTGGGAGCAGACCTCGCGCTCCAGCAGCCAGAGCGGCAGGCTCGCGCTGAGCCGCCGCTTCGAGCTCCAGGCCACCTGCTTCGGCGCGATGTTCATGCGCTCGGTCTCGGCCAGCTACCCGGTGACCCCGGCGCGGCGCAACACGCTCTACTACTTCTACTCGCGGGTCGGCGACTGGCCGGGCCACCCCCGCGACCACGGCTCGCCCGCCAACAACAATCGCTGGTTCCGCCAGGGCTACGAGAAGAACAAGACCTTCCAGTGCAACACCTGGCTGGCCCCCGCTTCGACGACGTCGTAGCTTAGATGACCGTTAACCGAGAATTGGTCATCTGTCTGTCATGTCCAGGTATGGGGACTAGAATCCTGGCAATTCTGTGAAATCGGGGAATCTTGGCCGTTTTGCCAGGTTGACCGGGATAAGACGTAGGAAGCGGTGTGACGATGCGCCTTGGGCAAGACTCGGGGGATCCCGCCGGCGACGGCGGGAAACGGCGCACTCGGCGGCGCGGCCCGGGCGGTGAAGCGCAGCCCGGCACCGGCGGCGCGCAGGACCTCCCCGGAGCGCCGGCCGGAGGGGGGCCGGAGACCGGCCAGGCCGGACAGCCCGAGCGGACGGCGGAGACCTCCGCGCAGACGGGGGGACCCGCACCGGCACGGGGGCAGGCCGGGGAGCCCGGGCCGGCGTCCGCCGCCGGCTCTCCGGCGCCCGGCCAGGCCCCCGAGGGCAAGGGCCGGCCGCAGTTCGCCAGGCCGCTGACGACCGCCTCGCTCATCGGCTGGACCCTGCTGTCGGCGGTCCTGCCCGGCGCGGCGCACCTGCGCGCCGGGCGCCGCCGCACCGGCTACATCCTGCTGGGCGTCTTCGGCGTGCTGCTGGTGGCCGCGCTGGCCGGCGGTCTCATCATGTACGGATCGGGCAACACCGGCTTCATCACCCGGGACGGCACGCTCCTGGCCGGGGCGCTCATCGCCGGGCTCGGCGCGCTCGTCTGGTTCCTGCTGGTGCTGTCGTCCTACATCTCCCTGAAACCCAACCGGCTGAACCGCGGCGGGCAGGTCGTCTCGGGCATCGTGGTCGGCCTGCTGTGCGTGTCGGTGATGGCGCCGTTCGCGCTGGCCGCGAGCACGGTGCTGACCGTCAAGGAGACGGCCAACAGCCTCTTCCCGACCGTCAAGGACGACCCGACGGCGGTCCCGATCAAGCACGAGGACCCGTGGGGCGGGCGCGACCGGGTGAACTTCCTGCTCATCGGCGGCGACGGGGCCGGCAACCGGGAGGGCGTGCGGACCGACAGCATGACCGTGGCGAGCGTGCACGTCGCCACCGGCAACACGGTCATGTTCAGTCTGCCCCGCAACCTGCAGCACGTCCGCTTCACCCCCGGCACCCCGCTCGCCAAGCACTTCCCCAACGGCTTCATGCGCGAGCTGCCCAACGGCGGCCTGCTCAACGAGGTCTGGCAGTACGGCGAGGACCACCCCGAGATCGTGCCGGGCAAGAACGAGCAGCGCGGCCCCCGGGCGCTCATGGACGCCATCGGCCACACGCTCAACCTGAAGATCGACTACTACGCCCTGGTGAACATGTTCGGCTTCGCCCACCTGGTGGACGCCATCGGCGGGCTGAAGATCCGGGTGGACACCGACGTCAAGTGGGGCGGTCTCTACGGCACCGCGGGCACGATCAAGGCCGGCTACCAGACGCTGTCCGGCGAGGAGGCGCTCTGGTACGGGCGCTCCCGCGTCGGCAGCGACGACTTCTCCCGCATGGCCCGCCAGCGGTGCGTCATCGGCGCCTTCGCCCAGCAGGCCACCCCCCAGGTGGTGCTCACCAACTTCGTCAAGATCGCGAATGTGGCCAAGCGGATGGCCAAGACCAACATCCCCCGCGAGCTGCTGGAGCACGTGACCGACCTCGGCCTCAGGGTCAAGAACGCCAGGATCACCAGCCTGCAGTTCGTGCCACCGGAGTTCTACACCGGCTCCCCCGACTGGCCGAAGATCCGCACCGCGGCGGCCAAGGCGCTGCGCCAGTCGCTCCAGCCCAGCCGCCGCGCCCTGGCGGCCGGCGTGACCGCCTCACCCGGCGCGACGGCCTCACCCGGCGAGAGCGGCGCCTCCCCCGCCCCGACGCCCAGCGGGACCGCGACGGTCCGGCCGAGCCAGACCCCCACCCAGAACGGCAAGGGAGCCAAGTCCCTCGGCGAGCTCTGCGGGTTCTGACCCCTCCTCGCGCCCGCGTGGCCCGGCTCCCCTGGGGAGGAGCCGGGCCACCGTCTTTCCCGCCGGCGCTCAGGCGACCTTGGCCCCGCGGGGCAGCAGGGCGAAGGCGCCGAGGTAGAGCAGGCCCGCCACGATCAGCAGGGCCTGGTAGCCGATGACCAGCGCCAGATACTCCAGGCAGCCGCCGACCATCGCGCCCAGCAGGTTCGCGCCGAAGGCCGTCGTGCCGTCGCCGGAGTCGGCGAAGCGCTTGGCGAACACCACGTTGGCCGCGAAGATCGGCAGGAACGCCACTACCACGGCGACCAGCGCCCGCAGCGGCAGCGGCAGGCCCAGCAGCCAGGAGTTGGGCACCAGCCAGGCCAGCACCAGCCCGCCGAGGAGCACGCCGTACATGACGGGCAGCGGCGGGATCCTGAAGCGGCGCGTCACCTCCACCGCGGCGAGCACGGCGACCAGCACCCCGGCGAACACGATGGCGTTGACCACCCAGGTCGTGCCGAACAGCAGCGCGAACCCGGTCACGCTCTTGGTCTCCAGCAGCAGGAAGGCCACGCCCAGCAGGAACAGGTCGGCGTAGGGGCGCATCCGGGTGTACGGTCCGGCGACGGCCCGGACGGCGAGCATGCTCACGATCAGGATCAGGCCGAGGGTGATGATGTAGATCTGCGGGACCGTGCGGTCCTTCAGGTAGAGGAACGGCCGGTCGTCGCCCGTCGGCGGCGGGGTGGCGGCGGTCGCGCCGGCCCACTCCGCGCCGCAGCTCTGCGCCTGGGGGCTGAGACCCGCGGTGATCACGGCCTGCTGGCCGGTCTCGCTGACGATGTCCACGCACGGCTTGTGGCCGAAGGCGGCCTGCATGGTGGCGGCGAGCCGGTCCACCAGCCAGCTCTCCCGGTAGTAGTTGTACATCGAGAAGGTGCCGCCGGGCTTGAGGTGGTCCCTGGCCGCCTCCATGGCCTGCTGGGTGAACAGGTAGCTCTCCAGCCGCAGCGAGCTCGCCCCGGAGACCAGGGTGAGCGAGTCGGGCAGCGCGAAGAGGATCAGGTCGTACTTGCCGGAGGTGCGCTCCAGGAAGGCGCGGCCGTCGGTGACGACCGTGGTGACGCGGGGGTCGGCGTAGGGCCGGTCGGGGTGGTAGGTCCCGCCGAGCTCGCGGAGCTTGGGGTCGATCTCCACCGCGTCCACGTGCTTGGCGCCCTTGGACAGCGCGATGGCCACGTCGGTGCCGCTGCCCGCGCCGACGATCAGGACGTCGTCCAGCTTCCGCGCCGCGGCCCGCTCGTACGGCAGCGCGTACTGGCGCTCCCACTGGAGCCGGCTGGCCGCCGGGACGGCCTGCTGGTGCGGGATGCCGTTGACCTGGATGTCCATCACCGGGACGCCGGCGTAGTCGAGCCGGTCGTAGGTCACCTTGTAGTAGGGCGACCACAGCGCCCCCGCCGTCAGCGTCTCCACCGCGAGCGCTCCGACGACGACCAGCGACGGGACGGCCAGTGCGACCCTCCCCCAGGCGTTGCGCGGCCACAGCAGCACGATGTAGGCGGCCGCGGCGATCACCCCCCACACGACCGGGGGCGCGCTGAGGAAGGACAGGGCGGTGAACAGCGCGATGCCGGTGAGGCTGCCGATCAGGTCGTAGCGGTAGGCCTCCAGCCGGTCCAGCTCGGGGAAGCACCGCCCGACCAGCTCGGCCGGGCCCATCAGCACCACCGCCGCGGCCGCGAAGATCACCGGCAGGATCAGCCAGGGCGGCGGCCCCTGGGTGCTCAGGCTCGTCCAGTACAGGACGCCCTCGGTCTGCCGGTCCACCGTGACCGGGAAGAACAGGATGACCAGCACGAGGACGGCCAGCACGATCGGCGAGTAGTACGGCTGCCGCCTCGTGCGCCCCACCCGGAGGAACCCGAGCCCGATGCCGAGGAACGAGCCGAGCAGGACGAAGTTCGTGAAGTAACTCAGATGCACGATGTTCGATCCGGTCCACCGGATCAGCGCCAGCTCCAGGAAGAGCATGAACGCGCTGGCCACGACCAGTCTCGGCCGGGTGCCCAGCCAGTGCGTGGACAGGACATCGGGATGGGGGGGTGGCGTCGTCTCCGCCGCTGCGGTCATGCCGTCCAACGCTAGTGACCGTCATGCCCCCAGGGAAGGAAATAAGTGTCGGCGGTTTGCGGGCTTCAGGTGGGCTGATACCGATACACGCTGGTTTGAATGGCTGGACGCGATCGAGGCGGATGAAGGAACGTGGTGGAGTCCGATCCCCCGAATCCTGGTGGTGCACCATGCGGGTCCTGATCCAGCTCCGCCCCTCCCCGGACGTCGTCGCGGCGGTGGCCGATCCCGGCGTGACCACGACGACGGCCGACGTCGCCGACCAGCTGCCCGGGGTCGTCCTGGACCCCTCCTACACTCCGGTCGCCGTGCCGCGTCCCGTGCCCGTGGCCGGGGGCGACCCCCTCTCCCTGAACCAGGCGCTGACCTTCTCCCTCGCCGCCGACGACGCCTCGGTCATGGTCCGCGGGGAGATCTCCGACGACGAGCTGTCCACCCGCCTCACCCTGCTGCCCACCCTCCGCAACGACGTCGTGGGGATCTACGCCGACCCGGTGATCGAGACCAACCTCACCTGCGGCGGCGACGCCCCCGTGGGCGACTGGCACGACGTGGAGCGGCTGGTGCACGCCGCCGAGCTGCGCGCCGAGGGTCTCGACGGGGCGGGCGTCGCGCTGGCGGTGCTGGACACCGGCATCAACGCCGCGCACGTCAAGCGCCATCTCGGCCGGGACCTGCTGCTGGACAGGGAGCGGAGCTGGAGCCCCGACGGGGTGAGCGGCGAGCCGGGCGAGTTCCCGGTCAACCACGGCACGATGTGCGCCTTCGACGCGCTCATCGCCGCCCCGCGGGCGTCGCTGATCGACATCCCCGTGCTGCTCTCCCAGCGCCCCGGCGGCTCGGCCCTGGACGGCCTGCTGTCGGACGCGGTGGCGGCCTTCGCCCACCTGCGCACCGTCCTGGAGGCTCAGCCCGCGGAGTCGCGCTCCCTGGTGATCACCAACAGCTGGGGCTCCTTCTCCCCCCGCTGGGACTTCCCCGTCGGCCACCCGGGCAACTACTCCGACAACCCCGCGCACCCGTTCAACCTCATCATCTCCAGCCTGGAGCAGGCCGGCGCCGACGTGCTGTTCGCCGCCGGAAACTGCGGGCGCGACTGCAAGGACCGGCGGTGCGCCTACCCGGACCGGCCGATCGCGGGCGCCAACTCCCATCCGGGCGTGCTGTCCATCGGGGGCGTCGACACCAACGGCGAGCGGGTCGGATACTCCTCCCAGGGGCCCGGCCGCCTCACCCTCCGCAAGCCCGACGTCTGCTCCTACACCCACTTCTCCGGCTCCAAGGCCTTCGGCGACGGCGAGCCCGACTCGGGCACCTCGGCCGCCTGCCCGGTGGCCGCCGGCCTGGTCGCGGCCATCCGCACCCGGTGGTCCTCCGCCGCCCTCACCCCCGCCCAACTGCGCACCCTGCTGCGCCGCACCGCCGACGACCGCAGCGACATCGGATTCGACTACGACTACGGCTACGGCGTCACCGACACATCGGGGATACTCGCCGCATTGCGCCGCAGGGCGATGCGCGTAGCGTGAAGGCATGGTCCTTGTCACTGTACGGCTCCCGCCCCAGGCGACACTCACACAGGCGATGCGCCGCCTGGGGCTGTCGGAGGAGGAGGTCGACACCGGCTACGGCCTGGTGCTCATCGATCCCGGTCAGGGCCTGTACGGCCTGCGGGTGAGTGAGGAGGCCGCCCGCCGGATCGACCCCGAGGCGGGCGGCGGCCCCTACGCCGACCCGAGGATCGAGCCCTACGGCCCGCCGGGCTGAGGCGGCGCCGCGTCCGGGCCCGCGGCGCCGCCGCTCCGTCCCGCCCGGTGGTCAGGCGTTCTCGCGGTTGAAGACGCGGGTGCCGACCGTCACGCAGACCAGCGACAGGGCCAGGGTCACGGCGACGCCCACGGCCACGGTCCAGCTCGCGTAGTGCCCGTCGAACAGCTCGCGCAGGGCTTCGAGCACGTAGCGGAACGGGGTGAGCCGGGACAGCGCGTCCAGCCAGCCGGGCGCCATCGACATCGGCAGGAACGCGCCCGACAGCAGCACCAGCGGGACGACCGCGGTGCTCATGACCGGCGCGAACAGGTCGGGGTTCATGGTGAGCGCGACCGCGTTGGACAGGGCGGCCAGGCTCACCCCCAGCAGCGCCATGAGGACGAGCCCGGCCAGCACGCCGGGGAGCGCCGCGCGCATGCCGAAGGCGTAGCCCACCACGATCAGCATGACCGACTGGATCAGCAGGGTGACCGAGCTGCCCAGGACCCGGCCGAGCAGCAGGGCCATCCGGTGCGCCGGGGTGACCC
Source organism: Streptosporangium sp. NPDC048886 (assembly GCF_055586905.1). Taxonomy (NCBI): domain Bacteria; kingdom Bacillati; phylum Actinomycetota; class Actinomycetes; order Streptosporangiales; family Streptosporangiaceae; genus Streptosporangium; species Streptosporangium sp. NPDC048886. Next base: position 60,352 of record NZ_JBVJHH010000045.1, on the reverse strand, counting down.
GCAACCGCTCCAGCACGCCCGACCGGGCGTCGAAGACGATCCCGAACCCGGCCATGCCCGCGCTGAGCAGCCCCACCTGGACCAGCAGGCCGGGGACCAGCGTCTCCCAGGTCCCGATCGTGGCGAACAGCGGACCGAACAGCACCAGATAGAGCAGGGGCTGCAGGACGCCGAAGACGATCCCGGCCTTCTGCCTCAGGGAGATCCGGACGTTGTACCGGAAGACCAGCCAGGTGTCACGGAGGATGTCCATCGGGCGTTTCACCGACCCTCTCCGGCCGTCTGGACGGCCTCCGCGTCCGAGACCCGCTCCGCGGGCCCGTCCTCTCTCAGGGAGCGGCCGGTGATCGCCAGGAAGACGTCGTCGAGGGTGCCGGAGCCGCCCTTGAGCTCGGCCGGGGTGCCCTCGGCGACGATCACGCCGTGGTCGATGACGAACAACCGGTCGGCGAGCGCGTCCGCCTCGTCGAGATAGTGGGTGGTGAGGAAGACCGTGAGGCCGCGCTCCCGGCGCAGGCGCCTGACATGGTCCCAGAGGTTGGCCCGGCTCTGCGGGTCGAGGCCGGTGGTGGGCTCGTCGAGGAAGAGCAGCGACGGGTCGTGGACCAGCCCGAAGGCCAGGTCGAAGCGGCGGCGCTGGCCTCCGGAGAGCGCGCCGCCCGGGCGGGCCTCCAGCCCGGTGAGGCCGAAGCCGTCGAGCACCTCGCCGATCCGCTCACGCGCTTCGGCCGGACGCATGCCGTACAGCAGGGCGTGGAGTTCGAGCGCCTCCCCGACCGGGTCGGCCGGGCCGATCCCGCCGCTCTGGGACACGTAACCGATGTGCCGCCGCACGGCCCGGGGATCGGTGAGCAGGTCGTGCCCGGCGACCGTGGCGGTGCCGCCGGTGGGGCGCAGCAGCGTGGTCAGCATGCGCATGGTGGTCGTCTTCCCCGCGCCGTTGGGGCCGAGGAAGCCCACGATCTCCCCGGCCTCGACGGCCAGGTCGACACCCCGGACGGCCTCGACCCCGCCCGGGAACGTCTTGCTCAGGTTCGATGTCTTGATCATTGATCGCCTCCATTTTCAAAGTAACACCAATTTTGGTGTGACATCAAAAATTGACCGGCACCATAGGATGGCACACATGAGCGAGGGCCTGCGCGAACGCAAGAAGAGAGAGACCCGGCTGCGCATCTCCGACATGGCGACGGGGTTGTTCATGGCGCGCGGCTTCGACAACGTGACGGTGGCGGAGGTCGCCAGGGCCGCCGACGTCTCCGTCAACACGGTCTTCAACTACTTCCCGACCAAGGAGGACCTGCTCTTCGACCGGCAGGACGAGGTGGTGGAGCTGCTCGGCAAGGTCATGAGGGAGCGCAGGCCCGGAGAGAGCGCGGTGCAGGCGCTGCGCCGCGACTTCCTGGACGCCCTCGACACCGGTGACTGGCGATACGGCTTCCACGAGGGGAGCGACGTCTTCCCCCGCATGATCAGCGCCAGCCCGGCCCTCGTCGCCCGGCTGCGGGAGATGAACGAGCTCCGGATGGAGGCCCTGACCCGGACTCTCGCCGACGAGGCCGACGCCGACCCCGACGACCTCACCCCCGCGCTCGTCGCCGGCCAGATCTGCGCGACGCTCCACACGCTGACGACGCACGCCGTCCAGCGCATGCTCGCCGGCGAGAGCGTGGCCGACATCGCCCCGGACCTGCGTGAGCACGCCGATCGCGCCTTCCGCCTCCTGGAGTCCGGGATCGGCGACTACTGCGCCCGCCGTACAGGATGAAGATCTTTCAGACGATATGATCTACCGGCAGTCCGTTCGGCCCTAACCCCCGGGGAGTCATCCGTGCCGGTGCGCGAGCGTGTCCGCGCGACCCTGGAGGCCCCGCGTTTCCAGCAGGTCATCATCGCGGTCATCGTGATCAACGCGGCCACCCTGGGACTGGAGACCTCCGCCACGGCCGTCGAGCGGTACGGCACGGCACTCACCGTCGTCGACCACCTGGCGCTCTACATCTTCGTGATGGAGCTGGCCGCGAGGATCTACGCCTACCGCCGGCGGTTCTTCCAGGACCCGTGGAACCTGTTCGACACCGTGATCGTCGCGATCTCCCTGCTGCCCACGGCCGGGGGCCTGTCGGTGCTGCGGGCGCTGCGGATCCTGCGGGCGCTGCGGCTGATCTCGGTGGTGCCGAGCCTGCGCAAGGTCGTGACGGCCCTGCTCACCGCGGTGCCGGGGATGACGTCGATCGTGCTGCTGCTCGGCCTGGTGCTCTACGTCACGGCCGTGATGGGCACCAAGCTCTACCACGCCACCGCGCCGGAATACTTCGGCGACCTGCCCACCTCGCTGTTCACCCTGTTCCAGATGATGACCGGGGACGCGTGGTCCGACATCACCCGGGAGGTGATGGACGAGCATCCGTCGGCGTGGGTGTTCTTCGTGCTGTTCATGCTGGTGTGCACCTTCGTGGTGCTGAACCTGTTCATCGCGGTGGTGGTCAGCGCGATGGAGGACGAGCACGCCGAGGAGTCGGTCCAGGCGACCCAGGATCTCGGCGTGGCCGTACTCGCCGAGCTGCACGCGCTCCGGGCCGAGGTGCGGGAGCTGCGGGAGCGGGTCCCCGTGACGCCGGGGGCGGGCGGCGGGAACACCGGCCCGCCGGCACCCCGCAGGCGCGGATCGGCACGCGGGCGCTCCGGCGGCAGATGACCCGGCCGCGCCGGACGGCCCGGTGACCGGGTGATCCGGCCGCCCGGCGCCGGACGGCCCGAGCCGGCGGCCGGGCCGCGCGGGTCGGCGGGCCGCGGGTCAGCGGGAGTAGAACTCCACCACGAGCTGCTCGTCCACGGGGACCGTGATCTGCTCGCGCAGCGGGCGGCCGACCACGGTGAAGCGGAGCTCGGCGTGGTCGACGTCCAGGTAGGAGGCGATCCGGTCGTCGGCGTAGACGCCCTCGGCCGCGGCGACGAACGGCTGCATCCCGCGGGAGCGCTGCCGCACCGCGACGACCTGGCCGGGCTTGACCAGATAGCTGGGGATGTCCACCTTGCGACCGTCCACGGTGATGTGGCCGTGGGTGACGTACTGACGGGCGGCGTAGATGGACGGGGCAAGGCCGGCGCGCAGGACGAGAGAGGCGAGACGGCTCTCCAGCAGCACCACCAGCTCGGCTCCGGAACGGCCGGTGCCGCGCAGCGCCATGTCCCAGTAACGGCGCATCTGCCGCTCGGAGACGTCGTAGTACCAGCGCAGCTTCTGCTTCTCCATCAGCCGCAGGCCGTAGTCACCGGTCTGCCGGCGGCTGGTCTTGCGGCCGTGCTCACCCGGCGGATAGGGCCGCTCCTCGAAGTAGCGGACGGCCTTGCGGGTCAGCGGGACGCCGGCCCTGCGGGACAGGCGCACCTTGGGTCCGGTGTAGCGCACGGTCACTCCTTTGTGATTAGGTTTACCTTATTGAGGTAAGCCTAACCTTAGTGAATGAGCCGTCCGATCTCAAGGAGAGCCGGTCCATGCAGCAGCAGCCCGTCACCGCTCCGCCGATCCCCGAGCGCGTCCGCACGCTGGCCGCCGCCGCCGTCCCCACCCACGTGTCCCTCGCCGGCACCGACCGGCCGGCGAGGCCCGCCAGGGGCGGCGTGGACGGCGCGGGACGCCCGGTGCTGCTGGTCCTGCCGGGAGATCCGCTCTACGACCTGCGCGACGAGCCGGTGGTGACCGTCGACCTGACCGCCGGCCGCTCCCTGGGCGGGCGGGAGGTCTCGCGCGGCCTGCTCAAGGTGCAGGGCTGGACGCAGGCCGTACCGGCCTCCGAGGCGTGGCAGAGCGCGGCGGCGATCGCCGAGAGCTGCCCGGACGAGGCGCTGTTCGAGGCCCTGGAACGCTCCGACGGCCCCCGGCTGCTCCGTGTCGACGTCGGGCAGGTGATCTATCTCGCCGCCCCCGAATCGGGCGTCCTGGACGGCGAGGAGTATCTCGGCGCGGCCCCCGACCCCCTGATGGACGGGGCCGAGCGGATGCTCCGCCACGTCAACGCCACCCACCGGAGGCAGCTGGAGACAGCGCTGCGCACGCTGCTCGACTCCCCCGTCAGCGAGGTGTGGCTGTGGGAACTCGACCGCTTCGGCGCGACCGTCCGCTCCGGCATCGACAACCCCACCCTGGTCCGCCTGCCCTGGCCCACCCCCGCCACCGACGCCGACTCCCTGGAGCAGGCCCTGCGCTGCCTGCTCTGCCACCACCGCTGAGCGGGCGGCTCCCCGGGAGGCCGCCGGGGTGCTCGTGCGCCCGCGCCACCCGGGCCGGGGCACACCGACAACGACGTCGTGGTGGAGATGTCCGACGGGGCCGTGGTCTTCGCCGGCGATCCGGTGGAGTGGGCCGACGCCGCCTGGCGTGACGTGCCGCTCCCGGAGGAGACGGCCCGCCACGCTCTCGGCAGGGCCTACCGCCGGTTACGCGGGGAGCCCGCCCGTCGACTCCCCGGAGAAACTCGGCGCAGTTCTCGGTGTGCGCCTGAATTGAGAGGAAAAATCACCTATAGGGTGAATTATGAATTCTCCGCCCCGACCACACTGGTGTTGCGGATGACCTCGTCGACCAGTCCGTAGTCCTTGGCCTCGGTGGCGGTGAACCAGCGGTCGCGGTCCCAGTCGTCCTCGATCTGCTCCAACGACTGGCCGGTGTGGAAGGAGATCCGCTCGCTCATCACCTTCTTGGTGTAGAGCATCTGCTCGGCCTGGATGACGATGTCACTGGCCGTGCCGCCGATGCCGCCGGACGGCTGGTGCATCATGACCCTGGCGTGCGGCAGCGCGTACCGCTTGCCGGGCGTGCCCGCGCAGAGCAGGAACTGCCCCATCGAGGCCGCCATGCCCATGCCGACGGTGGCGACGTCGTTCGGGATGTACTGCATCACGTCGTAGATCGCCATCCCGGCCGAGATCGAACCGCCGGGCGAGTTGATGTAGAGCCAGATGTCACGCTCGTCGTCGTCGGCGGAGAGCAGCAGCAGCTCCCCGCAGATCCGGTTGGCCACCTCGTCGTTCACCTCACTGCCGAGCACGACGATCCTCTTGCGCAGCAGCCGCTGGTACAGCGGGTTCTCGAACACGGGCTGCGGACTGGTCATCTCTTTCACCTGCCCCGAATCCATAATTTACGAATGGTGAATCCCTGCGACCATAACGCGGGGCGACACCCTGGCTTCGGCCCGTTCGCTGACAGCGCTTTCCGCTGACAGCGCAGCGCGTGGATCCGTTCACGCCTCCGGGACACGGCAGGGCTGAGGCGGGGGCGACCCGGTGGTGTGTGATGATTGCCGAGTCATGCCCGCGACCGCGATCTTCCGCCTGACCCGCACCACGGCCTTCGCCGTGGTGTCCCTCGGGCTGGGCGCGGTCGCGCACGTGCTCGCCGGCGGCACGGTGCCGGCGTGGAGCGCGGCGGGCGGGCTGGTGCTGGCGGCGGCGGCCGCACTCCCGCTGACCGGGCGCGAGCGCGGCATGGGGGTGATCCTGCCCCTCCTGGGGAGCACGCAGGCGGCACTCCACCTGCTGTTCGCCGCGACGGACCCGGCGGCCTGCCACGCGGCCTCCGCGCACCCGCGGCCCGGGCTGCTGCCCGAGCTCGCCACGCTCATCACCCACCCCCACTCGGGGCTGCTGCCCGGGCTCGCCATGCTGGTCACGCACGGCTGGGCGGTGGGGCTGACCGCGCTGTGGCTGGCCCGCGGCGAGGCCCTGCTCTGGGGCCTGCTACGCAGGCTCGGCGCCAGGCTCGGCCCGGTCCTCATCGGTGGCCCCTTCCCCTTCGCACCACCCGCGGTGGCCGTCACTCCGGCCGGACCCGCCGTTCTCCGCCCGGCCCTGCTCCGTCACGTGGTGAGCCGGCGCGGCCCTCCCGCACCGCGCCCCGTCATGCTCTGACGAGCTCGTCCCTCCGGCGATCTCGCCTCCGTCCCCGACGACGTCCACCGACGCCCTGTCCGGCGACGCCCTGTCCGGCGACGGTCCCGTCCACCGGCGGCTCGCCCACCGGGGAGCCCGTCCGACGGCGGCCTGCCGACCGGCGGCCCCGTCCACCGGCGACATCGTCGGCCAAAGGGTCCTCGCATCCCGGCGGTCTGATCCTCGGTGACCTCGTCCTCAGCGGCCTGGTCCTCGGCGGTCCCGTCCGTCGGCGGCCTGCCGACCGGCGGCCCCGTCCTCGGTGACCTCTGACGACCTCGTCCTCGACGGCCTGACGGGCCCTACGACCTGACGACCCGGGCCGGACCACGCGGCGCCGGGCGCTCCACCTGACCTGTCCACCTTTCCGGCGCCTCCAGGCGGCATGTCGAGCACCGCTCCGGCCGCGGCGCCGTACGTCGAAAGGCTTTCTCATGATCGTTCGTCGTGTTCTCTCCGCCGGCCTCCTCGCCGCTCTCGCCGCCGCGTCGGTGAGCGCCTGCGGCGCCCAGTCCACCGGGCAGCCCGCCGAGCGGGCGGCCGCGCCCGCCGCGAGCCCGGCCGCCACCGGCGCCGCCGCCGAGGCCGCCCCGCCCCTGGCGATCACCGACCCGTGGGTGAAGACCACCAAGAAGGGGATGAGCGCCGCCTTCGGCACCCTGGTCAACAACACCGACGTCGAGGTGACCGTCGTCTCCGGGGCCTCGCCGCTGTCACCGAAGATCGAGCTGCACGAGGTGGTCGACTCCAAGGGAAAGATGGTCATGCGGCCCAAGGAGGGCGGGTTCGTGATCCCCGCACGGGGCACGCACCAGCTCCAGCCGGGCGGTGACCACATCATGCTGATGGGCGTCACCGAAGAGGTGAAGCCCGGCGCGCAGATCCCCTTCACCCTCACCCTCAAGGGCGGCGAGACCCTGGAGTTCACCGCGGTCGGCAAGGACTTCGCCGGCGGCAAGGAGGACTACCAGCCCGACATGGACATGGACAAGGACCACGGCTGACGGACGCAGAGCCAACGGACACAGAATCATGCGAGACCCCCAGTTGACTCGCAGGGGCCTGCTCGCCGGGGGCGCCGCCGCAGCGGCCGGCGCCCTCGCGGCGTGCGCCCCCGAGCAGGCCGTCTCCCCCGGCCGGGCCGCCGCGGCGGCCCTCCCGCAGGCGGCCCCGGCCGCCGTCGGCTCGGCGGTGGAGTCCTTCCACGGCGCCCACCAGGCCGGGATCGCCACCGCCCCCCAGGCCCACGCCGCGTTCGTCGGCCTGGACCTGCTGCCCGGCACCGGCCGCGAGGCCGTCGTGCGGATGATGCACCTGCTCACCGACGACGCCCGCCGTCTGACCCAGGGCCGGCCCGCCCTGGCCGACACCGAGCCGGAGCTGGCCTCCGCCCCCTCCCGGCTGACCGTTACCTTCGGCTTCGGCCCCGGCCTGTTCACCGCGGCCGGGGTGGAGGAGCGGCGTCCGGAGTCGGTGGCGCCCCTGCCGGAGTTCGTGATCGACAAGCTGGACAGGCGGTGGACCGGCGCGGACCTGCTGCTGCAGATCTGCGCCGACGACCCGGTCACCCTCGCCCACGCCCTGCGCATGACGGTCAAGGACGCCCGCTCCTTCGCCCGGGTGCGCTGGACCCAGCAGGGCTTCCGGCGCGGCCCGCAGACCCTGGCCCCCGGCACGACCCAGCGCAACCTCATGGGCCAGCTCGACGGGACCGTCAACCCCCAGCCGGGCACGCCCGACTTCGACCGGGCCGTGTGGGTCAGCCAGGGCCCCGAGTGGCTGCACGGCGGCACCACACTGGTGCTGCGGCGCATCCGCATGGAGCTGGAGACCTGGGACGCCGCCGACCGGGTGGCCAAGGAGTTCACCATCGGCCGCCGCCTGGACACCGGTGCCCCGCTCACCGGGCGCGCCGAGCGCGACGAGCCGGACTTCGCCCGGCTCAACGCCCTCGGCTTCCCCGTCATCTCCGAGTACGCCCACATCCGCCGCGCCCACGTCACCGACCCCGGCATGCGGATCCTGCGCCGGGTCTACAACTACGACGCGGGCCTCACCCCCGAAGGACACGCCGACTCCGGACTGCTGTTCGCCTCCTACCAGGCCGACATCAACCGGCAGTTCCTCCCCATCCAGAAGCGCCTGGCCGAGGCCGACCTGCTCAACGAGTGGACGACCCCCATCGGCTCGGCCGTCTTCGCCATCCCACCGGGCTGCTCCGCCGACGGCTGGATAGGAGAGAGCCTCCTGTCCTGACCCGTCACCGCGCCGGCCCGCCGTACTGGTCCGCATCCGCCGCGCGACGCGCTCCGGGCCCACGCCTTCGAGCCCGGAGCGCGGCCGGGACGCCGCGTTCTCGGTGAAGAGCCGGTCGAACGCGGCGCCCGTGCGGGAAACAGCGGCCCCGCCATACGCCGGGAGATCACGTTGCGACTTCGTCCGTTTCAGGCATGTGCGCGATACATCTCCCATGGCGCCTGCGGGAGGACGTCGCCGATCTCAAGCAGCGACTTGAGGTTCGCCAACACAGCCGGCCATCCGTGCGAGATGCCGTCGAGCATCGCCTGGTTGGGGAGATTCTCGTGGGTCACGGTGAGGCGGACGATGTCCTGGTGTGGTTCGACGAGAAAGGTGACCACCGACGGTTCTCTTGGCGTTTCGGCGTCGGGGGCGTCGTCGAAGGTGATGACCAGGCGCGTCGGGGGCTCGGCCTCGATCACCCGACCGACGACGTCGACGACGCCTGATCCGTCGACGCGTCGGTGCTCCCAGGTGGAGCCCGGCTGCCAGTCCGAGACGTTGGCGTGTCCCCAGTAGCGCGCCGTCAGGTCTGCGTCCGTCAGGGCCTGCCACACCTGCTCCGCGCGGGCGCGGATGTAGGTGACATAGACGTAGGTCGGCGCGGACGCGGGTCCGTTGCTCATGGCGTACTCCTCTGCCTGGTTCTTGATGGCACTGATCGCTTGCAGGCGGGGCTTGTCGAACCCCGAGATCCAGCGCTCCTCGATCTCGTGGATCGGCGCCGGGTTGAGGTAGTGAAGCCGTTCCCGTCCGCGCCGTACGACGGTGACGAGGTTGGCCCGCTCAAGGATGTCGAGATGCTGGGTCGCCGACTGGCGCGCCATGTCCAGGCGTTCGCACAGCTCGCGCAGCGTCTGACCGTTGTGCTCGCGCAGACGGTCGAGCAGGAGTCGTCGGGTGGAGTCGGCCAGTGCCTTGAAGACCGAGTCCATCTCTTTCGCTTCGAGCTTCACCCCGACATTATGCAGGCATTTGCCTGCATAATGTCAATGACGGTTCCCCGAACTCGACGATCACTTGTTTCAGGCCCCCGCTCGGGCCGGCGTCACCACGGGCAGAGCGGCTCCGTGTGACGGGTCAGGTCGGCGATCGCCGGTCATCGCGGTCGCGGTGCTGTGTCTGCCGGGTCGCGCCGACATGCCGCCGAGGAGGCTCTCCGGCGCAGACCGGGTGACGGAATGCCGGCCGTACCTCGACGAGGAGCACCGCTGTTTGACCTTGACGCTGCGTCAACTTCTAGCATCGGGGCCATGTCGATCACTGTTCTTGACACCTACTCCGCCATGAGACGGATCCTGCTGGCCCCGGTCGCGGACCGCGTCGACCTGCTGCGTTCGATGCTGGAGCCCACCAGGGGCATGTACCGCTACTACCCCGGCGAGGTCGACCTGGTGGCCATGTACCTCGAAGCGTCCGGGTTCCCCATCGACCGCGACGAGAAGCGTTGCCTCGACGCGCTCGAAACCCTGGCGGCGGCCGGAGCCTGGGAGCGGATGCAACGCGCCCTCGACGACGCTCTCACCGTACTGCTGGAGGCGACGCCGGGGCTGGGGGCCCCGGACATCACCGTGCTGTTCGTGCTCGGCGATCCGGGTGACGAGCACTTCATGGGTCCCTGCCAAGGTGTGACCGGGTTCGGCGGCATCTCGGGCCACATCGTGATCACGCTCTGGCCCTTCCCCGAGAACGTGGAGCGGCTGGAGACCACCGCCGTGCACGAACTCCACCACAACCTGCGGTTCGGCCCGGGCGGGGTCGTGTGGGACCCGATGACCGTCACGGTCGGCGATCACATCGTCTCCGAGGGCCTGGCCGACGCCTTCGCCCGCCAGCTCTACGGCGACGAACTCGGCCCCACCCGCATCGGCGTGCCGCACCTGCACGACGACGAGGTCTTCGGCAAGGTGCTCACCGGGCTCGACGTGACAGGTATGCAGAACTTCACCGCCTGGGTGCACGGCGACCCCAGCGCCGAGCGCTTCGGCCTCACCCCGGTGGGACTGCCGATGGGCGCCGGGTACGCCGCGGGCAACCGGCTGGTCGACACCTACCTGGCGGCGACCGGGCAGACGGCGGCGCAGGCCCTGCACGCCGAAAGCTCGGAGATCATCGCAACCACGCTCCGCCGCGGGTAACACTGGAACGATGGAGTGGACGATCCAGGAACTCGCGGCGAGGGCCGGCATCACCAGCCGCACCCTGCGTCACTACGACCACTTCGGGCTCCTGGCCCCGTCCCGGGTCGGCGAGAACGGATACCGCTACTACAACGCCACCGCGGTCGCCCGGCTACAGCGGATCCTGCTCATGCGCCGGCTCGGCATGGGCTTGCCGGCCATCGCCGAGGTCCTGGCCGACGAGGTGGACACGTGCGACGGGCTCCGCGCCCACATTGCCGCACTGGAAGAGGAACGGGACCGCATCGAACGGCAGATCCGGTCTGTGCGTCACACGCTCGAGGCCCTGCAGGCGGGGGCGGAACCGCGGATGGACGTCATGTTGGCGGGGTTCAACGACCGCTACAAGGACGAGGTGATCTCACGCTGGGGCGAGCGCGCGTTCCAGGTGAGCAACGACTGGTGGCACGGCAAGTCCCTTGACCAGCAGCGGGCCTGGAAACAGGCCGCCGAAGACCTCGTCGCCACATGGGTCGCCGCGGTGAGGGCCGGGGTTTCTCCGACATCGGAACACGCTCAGTCACTGGCCGCCCGGCACGTCCGGTGGCTGAGCCAGATCCCGGGTACCCCCACGGCCGAGGGCGACCGGGAGCGCTCGATCGAGATGGTGAAAGGCCTGGGGGACATGTACGTCGACGACCCCCGCTTCGCCGGCATGTACGACGACGCCGCGGGGGCGGCGTTCGTCCGCGACGCGCTGCAAGCGTACGCGCGGACCCGGATGTAGCTCGTGTGGTCCGCAGAAATGACCAGTTCTGCGAGACCGGAGCCCAGGTGCCTGGCGGCCGCGTTCGCGCAGGCGGCTGTCCGCGACATCGGCGTCCTGGAACTGACGGCGTCGGACCGGAGCCGCAGGCGATCATCGGGCCGTTGCGCGTGGCGCGACCTCGTCGTAGGCCTCCCGCCCTGTAGTGTCCCCGGCCAGGACGATGGAAAGGGAGTGCCCATGAACGAGATCGCTGCCCGCTACCGGAGCCGCGCCGAGATCTTCGCGGCCAAGGTCGCTGCCGTCCGCCCCGAGCAGTGGTCCAACCCCTCCCCCTGCGAGGAGTGGACCGCCCGGGACGTGGTCGGCCACATCGTCGACATGCACGGCGCGATGCTCCGCCCCCTCGGCCGGTCGCTCACCCCCGCGCCCACCATCGAGGAGGACCCGCTCACCGCCTTCACCTGTGCGCGCGCCGATGTCGAGGCCCTTCTGTCCGACCCGGTGACCGCCGCACGCGAGGTCGCCACCCCGACGGGGCGGCTGTCGGTCGAGCAGCACATCGACCAGGTCGTCAGCGCCGACATGGTCCTGCACGGCTGGGACCTCGCCCGTGCCGCGGGCCAGGACGACACCATCGACCCCGACGAGGTCAAGGCGATGTGGCCCAAGGCCCAGCAGATCCCGGAGGAGATGCGCACCCCCGGCGCCTTCGGGCCCGGCATCGTCGTCTTCGGCCCCGAGGTGAAGGTCCCCGACGACGCTCCGCTTCAGGACCGCTTCCTCGGCCTCCTCGGCCGCGACCCCCGCTGGTCCGCCTGAGGCCCGATCCCTCAGGGCTCTACGGCTGGTGTCTGCGCGCGACTTCCTCCAAGGCCAGGCAACGCCTTCACACTCTCGGATGCCAAGGGCCGGCGGACAACGCGATGAAGTCATGCCGGCCACCGCGGCCATCCGGCAGGGTCGGCTCCTTCATACCCGCCTGCCTTCCTGATCCCTCGAACAGGAGTGATCGCCGTCCAGACGTTCAAGCCCGCCGCACCCGTGAGCGCCGCCGAGGTCCTGAGGCTGGCGGCCGAGGCCGCGACCGCCACCCCGTGGCCGGAACCCCGCGACGACCAGTACCTCCACTACGAGCGGATCGCGGAGACGCGCAGCGAGAACGGGGTTCCCAACGTCGGTCCGCGCCACATCACGGGCGAGGTCTGGGCGTCCGTCGACGGCTCCCGCCCAGAACTGTGGTGGCACAAGCCGGCGAAGTCCATCCCCCAGGGCATCGAGATGGAAGAGCTCAAGGACGTCACCGGCAGATCGGGCACCGCCGTGACCCGGGTGGACAACCGGGGCCGCGAATCCCTCATCTTCGACAAGACCTCCTACGTCCTCCTGGGCGGCCAGGAACTCGTGCCGGGGCGAGGGCGTGAACTCTGGTCCATCACCCGTCCGCAGATCACCGACGTACTTCCGGCCTGGTCCAGGTCCCTGAAGCCGCGCGGCTGCGGCTGAGCCTGCGCCCACCGGACGGCAGGCGATGGGCGACGTCAGCGAACCGGCCGTCTCCGGCCGCTTGCAGCGTGCCGGGCCGACTGGCGCCGTGAGGCGGTCCTCACGGCGCCAGGGCCAGGAGATCGAGCACTGGGGGACGATCGCGCGCTCCGTCCTGGTCCCGGCCACCCCCAGGAGTGGTCAACCACATAAGCCCAGAACCCACATAGGGATGATCTTGAAGGGTTGAGGGCCCTCCGAAGCGCGGGCTCATCGACCGGCGCGGCCCCGTCGCGCCCATGCCGACGCGCAGCCGAACAGGATCCGTGCGCCGCGCGGTCGCGCAACAGCCCACCTGTGGTGCGCGATCAGGAGTGGGCGCAGGCATGCGGTGGGCGCAGTCCTGCGATGAGGATTTCGGCCAGTCGGCGTGCGTCGTAGCCGGGATCGCAGTCCGCGCCGATGCAGAGGTTGCCGACTCCGCGCATGAGTTCGTAGGCGCTGATGTCGGAGCGGATCTCTCCAGCGGCCGCTGCGGCTCTGAGCAGCTGGGCGCAGACGGGCACGAGGCGGTCGAGGAAGTAGGCGTGCAGCGTGTCGAAGGCGGCGTTGTCGGACTGGAGCACCGCGGCGAGTCCGTGCTTGGTGGCCAGGAAGTCGACGAAGAGGCCGATCCACCGTCCTAGTGCGGCACGAGGAGTCGGGCCGGTCGCCAGGAGTGTTGGACCGGCCTCGGCGCAGGCGTCGACCTGGTGCCGGTAGACGGCGATGATGAGGTCCGCTCGCGTCGGGAAGTGGCGGTAGATCGTGCCCAACCCGACGCCGGCCCTGGTCGCGATGTCGCGTACGGGCGCTTCCACGCCTGACGTGACGAAGACCGCGGCAGCCGCGTCGAGCAGGGCGTCCTTGTTACGCCGGGCGTCCTTACGTTCGGACTGGGCCGCACGCTCTGCGCCCTGGTCGCTGTCGTTCACCGCGCTCCTCCGCCGTCATCGCGCTTGCCAAACCGGAACCGTGTTCCGTATTGTTTCGGAACCAGGTTCCGTTTTGCTCATTTGCTCATGATGCCAGGGCAGGAGCCTGACATCCAAGCCACCCATCGCCACCACGTTCCACCCGCAATGAGGAGACACACGGTCATGCAGTACCGCAATTTGGGCCGCACCGGTGTGCAGGTCAGCACCCTCGCGCTCGGCGCGATGAACTTCGGCAAGATCGGGCGCACCCCCCAGGACGAGGTCACCGCCATCGTCGACGCCGCTCTCGAGGCCGGGATCAACCTGATCGACACCGCCGACGTGTACAGCGGCGGCGAGTCGGAAGAGATGGTCGGCAGAGCCATCGCCGGCCGCCGCGAGGACATCGTGCTGGCCACCAAGGCGAGCCTGCCGATGGGCGACGAGCGCAACCGTCAGGGCGGTTCGCGCCGCTGGCTGGTCACCGCACTGGACGACAGCCTGCGCCGTCTCGATGTCGACCACGTCGACCTCTACCAGATCCACCGGTGGGACCCCCGTACCAGCGACGAGGAGACGCTGTCGGCCCTGACCGACCTGCAGCGCGCAGGAAAGATCCGTTACTTCGGCTCCTCGACCTTCCCCGCCTACCGCATCGTGCAGGCACAGTGGGCCGCCCGCGAGCACCACCTGAGCCGCTACGTCACGGAACAGCCCAGCTACTCGATCCTGCAGCGCGGGATCGAGGCCCACGTCCTGCCTGTGACCGAGGAGTACGGGCTCGGCGTGTTGGTGTGGAGCCCGCTGGCCTCAGGCTGGCTGTCGGGCGCGATCCGCGAGGGCCGGGAGATCACCAGCAACCGCTCAGCGTTCATGCCGCAGCGTTTCGACACCACCGTCCCCGCCAACCGGGCCAGGCTCGAAGCCGTCGAGCGGCTGGCCAAGGTCGCCGACGAGGCCGGCCTGACCATGATCCAGCTCGCGCTCGGATTCGTGACCGCGCATCCTGGCGTGACCGGCGCGCTCATCGGTCCCCGCACGCTGGACCACCTGCACTCGCAACTCGCCGCCGCGGACACCGTGCTCTCCGCCGACGTACTCGATGCGATCGACGCCATCGTGGCCCCCGGCACCGACCTGGCCGCGCACGAGAAGAACGACACTCCGCCCGCGCTGCTCGACCCGTCCCTGCGACGCCGCTGATCGACCGAGGAACAGCCCCAACCTCCCCTTCCCCGCACTTCTCGGATCCGTCGGCGTCCATCTCGTCCGCCCGCGCGGCGGCGAGTTCGGCGAGGACCGCTGGAAGATCGATCGCTGGGGTTGGGAAGGCGGTGCACCAACGATGGGACTTGAGCGACAGGCGTTACAGCATGCCCAGCAGAACGGGGGCGGCGTTCATGGCGCCATGGACAGCAAGGATGGGCCACATCAGTCGGTATCGGCTCCACAGACAGCCGAGGAACAACCCCTGCACTCCTTGGTTGACGAAGACCGAGGAGAGGTCTGCCGGAAGGTGTCCGGTGCCCTGTATGCCGACGTGCCAGGCCGCCCAGAGCAGGGAGGTCAGCACGATGGCGGGCCAGCGGCCGACGATGTGCTCCCATCGGGTCTGAAGCCAGCGCCGGTAGAAGACCTCTTCGAGCAGGCTGTTGACGATGAACACCATGACGATGGTGATCAGCAGGGTGACGGGGTCGACACTCGCCGCGTAGTCGCTGGGCGGCATGGCCAGCGGACCTGCGTAGGTGAGGACGAGCCAGGCGGCCACCGGCGCCATGGGGCCGTAGTGCCCCCAGGCCGCGGGCCGCTCGTACAGGAGACCTCGATCTGCGCAATCGCGCCGGGACAGCCGGAACAGCGCCGCGGGCACGGCGAGCAGCAGGCCGAGCTTCAACAGCGTGTGGGCCGGCTCGCCGCCGCCTGACAGCCATAGCGCCACAGCGAAGAGCGTGGCCGACGCCAAGAGGACGACGGCCTGGAGGTGAAGGCCGCGGCCTGCCGGTACGCCTCGGGCAGGAGTCGTCTTGGGTGGCGACAGCCGGATGAGCACCAGTCCGACGAGGACCGGGATCCAGCGATGCCACATGGGCACGGTGTCGGTGTGGTCGGCCGAGAAGCGGATGTCGGTGCTGCCGGTCAGCGCCAGCCACAGGGCCGATCCGGCGATCAGGGCCAGGCCGGTGACCAGGATGCCCAGACCCAGCGTCGGGCGATACGGCGCTGAATGTAATGCCTTATTTCGCACGCTTGTACTTTATAGGAAACCGCACAGGTGTGCTGTAATAGAAGGCATGCCGAAGATCGTGGACCACGAGCAGCGGCGTGAAGAACTCATCCGGACGGTGTGGGAGATCATCAGCCGGGACGGGACAGAGGGGGCCACGGTCCGCAAGGTCGCCGAGGCGGCGGGTGTCTCGGTCGGTGGGTTGCGCCACTATTTCGACAATCAGCGCGGCCTGCTCAGCTTCGCGGCTCAGGCGGTCGCCAGAAGTGCCACCAAGCGCATCGTCGGCCACCTCCACGCGGACCTGCCGGGCATGCGGCGCGCCCAGCTCATCCTCGAAGAGCTTCTTCCGCTCGACGACAACCGCCGCGTCGAGGCGGACGTATGGCTGGCATGTCTGGTGCGCTCGCGCGTGGACGAGTCCCTGGCGGAGCTGCGCCGTACGAGCTGGGCGGGCGAACGCCACATCTGCCGCCTGGCTGTCGCCTCCTGCCACGGCCTGCCGCTTCCCGCTCGCGTGGGACAGCAGTTCGCCGAGGCCGACCTGGAAGGCCAAGCCGCGCGCCTCCACGTGTTCATGGACGGCCTGACCCTCCAGACAGCGACCTACCCGCACAACTTCACACCCCAAGCCGTGCGCCGACTCGTCCACGACGAGCTACTCCTCATCAAAGCGCTGCCCGGGTCACCGCGGCCCAGCTGACAGCGCGCGGCCCGCATCGCCTCGGAGGCCGCGCTCCCCGACCACCGCAGCGCCTGCCCTGTCGAGCCCACACCCGCTGCGGACCGACTCTGAGGCGCCGGCCGAGGCGTTCGACCGGCGGGTGAGGCAGGCCGGCAGAGCCAGGCCGAAGGTGGTCCTGGTGTCCGACGACATGCTCGCCGGACATCGAGGGGTCGCCGGCCCGGGATTCTCCCTGGTGAGAGCGCCGCACGCGACGCGGTGCGCCTGGCGCGCGAGTTCGCGCGGGCGGACCTCTCGCCGGGCGACGAGAACCATCTGACCAGCGCGGAGTGGTTTAGAATTTTCTTGCATTTCTGCAATTCTTATCCAACACTGTGGGTGAGCGGGACCACCTGCGTGCCGACCACACCGAGCGTTCCCTGCGGGGCGAAGCCCGCAGCCCGCTGCTCCATGACGGTCGTTCGGTCCCTGCCACTCGCACCAGCTGGTGCGTCACACCGTCCGTCCCACGCGCCTCGGCCACTCATCCGACGTTCCCCTCGCGGGGGAGCCACCTGCCGAAGGGTTCCAACAGCTCCATGAACGACACCACCAGCACCGTGATCAATACCCCGTTCCTCTACGACAGGTCCGGCCGGCGTTACGCGGTCACCGACCGGCGCTGGCGCGGTGAGGACGGGACGCCTCTCGCACTCAGCCCGGTGCCGGGGCTCACGCCCGACCGGATCGACACCGGCGAACGCTCCCTCTGGCGCTACCAGGCCGCGATCCCGGTCTCCCCTCGACACCGGGTGAGTCTCGGAGAGGGCTGCACCCCCATGCTGCCGCTGGACTGGAACGGGCTGCGCGTTCACTTCAAGCTCGAGTGGTTCAACCCCACCTCCAGCTTCAAGGACCGCGGCATCACGGTGATGATCTCCCACCTGCGCGGACAGGGAGAGACGCACGTCCTTGAGGACAGCTCCGGCAACGGTGGCTCCTCGGTCGCGGCCTACGCGGCTGCCGCCGGGATTCACGCCAAGATCATCGTCCCCGCGGCGACGTCGGCCGCCAAGATCCTCCAGGCACGCGCGTACGGCGCCCAGATCGAACTCGTCGGAGGCACCCGGGACCAGGTGTCCGACGAGGCGATCCGTCAGTCTGAGCGAATCCCCTATGCCAGTCACAATTGGCACCCGTTCTTCCTGCAGGGCACCAAGACGATCGCCTACGAGATGTGGGAGTCGCTCGGGTTCAGGGCGCCTGACAACATCGTGCTCGTAGCGGGTGCGGGCAGCAATGTCCTCGGCTGTGACATCGCGTTCAGCGAGTTGCTCGAAGCGCGTCAGATCGACAGACGCCCCAAACTTCTGGTCGGCCAACCGGAGCACTGGGCCACCATCGCGGACGCGGTGAACGGGATCGATCCGCAGAGCCGAGGACCACGGGTCCCGACGATCGCGGAAGGAGCCTCCATCGCCAACCCGGTCCGCCTCCCGGAGGCCGTCGAGGCGATCCGTCGCTCCGGTGGCGCGGCGGTGGCAGTCACCGAGGACCAGATCCGTACAGCCGTGCGCAAGTTGGCCTCGCGTGGTCTGTACGCCGAGCCGACCAGCAGCGTCGCCGCAGCGGCCCTCGATCACTTCATGGCCGACGGCACCATCGGCCCCGACGAGACCACCGTCGTCATCCTCACCGGCGCCGGACTCAAGTCCGCAGAGAAGATGGCCACTGTCTTCGACACCGACAGCAATCCGGATGAGGAGAGCCGCGCGTGAACCCTGACGCCCCCGACGAGCACCTTCTACTCGAAGCCGAGAAGATCGCGATCGCGATCGGGCGCATGTTCCCAGGCCTGTGTGAAGTGGTCCTCCACGACCTGCGCCAGCCAGAGCACGCGATCCGCGTCATCGAGAACAACCTGTCCGGACGCAAGGTGGGTGACTCCGCCACCGAGCTGGGGCTCCGCCGGATCGCGGACCCGAACTATCCCAGTGTGCTCCAGAACTACCCCAACCAGTTCCCGGACGGCCGGCCGGTCAAGAGCACGTCGATCGGGATCAAGAATGCCGAGGGCCGCTACGTCGCGGCACTCTGCCTGAACCTCGACGTGTCGACCCTCTCCCCCATGATGCTCAGCCTGGCCAACCTGGTGGCGACCGAGGTCGAGCACCGAGGCGAGGCATTGGAGACCCTGCGAGACCGCACAGCGCGGGAGTTGCGTGACGTCATCGAGACGTTCGCCGCCGGACGAGCCGCCACCCCACGAGCACTCAGCCGTGCCGCCAAGAAAGACCTTGTCAGGCAGCTGCACCGGGACGGCTACTTCGCCTCCAGGAGTTCCACCGAGACCATCGCAGACCTGCTCGGGGTCTCCCGGAGCACCGTCTACAACTACGCCAAGCAGTCCTGACCATCGACTCCTGGCGCCGGCCGTCACGACGGAGGAACACGATGCCCAACCCCGCAACCCCGAACACCACCGAGCGCAGCGACACCGTGCACCTGCGCAACAGCCCAGACCTGGTCCAGCCGCCGGGCCACTACTCCCATGTCGCCATCCACGGAGGCCTCGTCCACGTGTCCGGCCAGCTGCCGGTGGACCAGCACGGCACTGCCCTGAGCGACCAGGCGTTCGACGTTCAGGCGCGCCAGGTCCTCCACAACCTCGACCGGTGCTTGATCACGGCAGGCACTGACCGGTCCCGCCTCGTCTCGGTCACCGTCTACGTCACCGACATCGGTCAATGGCCGGCGTTCGACGCCATCTACGCCGACTGGATCGGGCAGCACCGCCCCGCTCGCGCCGTCACCGGCGCCGGCCGGCTCCACTACGGCGCCGCAGTCGAGGTCCAGGCCACCGCGGCCCTCTCCTGAGAAAGGCCACCCGGGACCGTACGTCACCGGCTCTGGCGCAGATGCGGTGGTGAGGGAGAACGCGGACCGGCGGGGTGATCTCGGTGTGCCTCGAAGATCTCGAAGACGCCGCTCCCGCAGTCGGCCGACGTGGCCCTCGAGCAGGTGATCGCGGAGCAGTAGGCCGTGCCTGTGCGGGTTCGGACGCGGTCGGTGGCGGCGCCTTGCCCAGCGTGTGGGGTGGGGTGCACGCCTGCCACACGCGGCGTCTGGCGGATATGCCGTCGGTGGCCGCAGTGTGCTCGTCGACCTGCGAATCCGCCGGTTGGCGGGCGGAGCCCGCGGACATGTCTCGCCCACGCCCTCGGCATCCCGCACCTGGCCGGGCCCTCCCTGCCGGCCGGCGCCGCCTACGCCCCGGCCCTCGCGCGTGCCCCCATCGGGCACGTCACGGCAGGCAGGTCTCGTGGGCCCACTCCAGGTAGGCGGGCGTCTCGTCGGTGATGACGCGGTCGACTCCGTAGTCCGCCAGGCGCCGCCACGCATCCTCGTCGTTGGGCGTCCAGGCGTAGACGGCCACGCCGTACTTCAGATACTCGCGGGCCAGCGCGGAGGTGAGGCTGTCGTGCCTGACCCCGACATAGGAGAACTTCCGGGCGAGCGAGAGCCGCGGCGCGGTGTTCGACAGCAGGCCCTTGCGGGCGGGCACGGACTTGACCGCCTCCATGGCAGCCATGGAGAACGACATCAGGCTCGCCCATCCGTAGGCGTCGGAGCGGCGGTAGGCGCCCTGCAGCGAGCGCAGGTCCCGGGCGTCGGGGACCTCCTTGAGCTCGACCAGCAGCTCCTCGACGCCTCCCCGGAGCAGCTCCAGGGTCTCCGACAGCGTCGGCGGGCGCTGGCCGTCGGCGGTGCGGAGCTCGCGGAACTGCGCCAGCGTCATGTCGGCGACCCGGCCCGTGCCCGTGGTGGTCCGGTCGACCAGGTCGTCGTGCATCAGCACCGGATGATGGTCCCTGGTGAACCGCACGTCGAGCTCGATGCTCGGCGAGCCCTCGTCGAGCGCCTGCTCGAAGGCCCCGAGCGTGTTCTCCACGGTCCCGTCCCAGTAGCCGCGGTGGGAGACCAGACCGGGCACCGAGCACACCGACGCGCCCGGCCGGGCGTGGCCGTGCGCCGTCTGCGCCCCGCCCAGCGCCAGAACCGACACCAGCAGGACCTTCGCGGCCGCCCCCACACCCGCCCTCCACCGCGCCGGGCCCCGTGCCGCCCCGCTGCTGCGCGACCCGCCCACCCGCGCCGCCCCGCTGCTGCGTGATCCGTGTATTCGGACCCATCCCCGACGGCCGATCTCCGGTCCCCGCACGCCGCTCACCCGAGGTCTGACAGGGCCGCGATCCGCTTTCCGAGCATGGCATCCCCTTCGATCCATGTCGCACCCGCCGGGCCCGGATCCACCGGACGGCCGGACTCCGACCCTCGATCCGCAATACTTACGTAAAGTATCTCTCCAGTCACTTAGAGTACAAACACTTGGAGTGACGGATCAAGCACTCTGCGCATGGATCGGATCCGGCCGGGCGACGCCCCCCGGCACTCCCCGGCACTCCCCCGGCGCTCTCCCGGATCGCCGGCGGACCGCCGCCCGCCGTACCACGCCCCGCCTCGCCGTACCGCGTCCCGCTGTGTCGGACCGCGTCCCGCCCTACTCGCCGCCGGGGCCCCGCCGGGCTCCGCCGGCGAGCCGGGCGCGGAGCGTGCCCAGCGCCTCGTCGACCAGCTCGGGCTCGTCGATCTCCAAGCCGTGCACGACGTCCAGCGCCGGCTCGGCCAGCGCCCAGAAGTCGAGCTTGCCCACCAGCCGCCGGCTGTACGGCAGGTCCCGGTGGGCCTGCACCCGGCAGACGAACTCCGGTCCCGCCTCGGCCCACAGGTAGGACAGGTCGTAGTCGGGGTCGGCGATCGCGGTGTCGCCGAAGTCGATGAGCCCGGTGATCTCCTCCCCGGTGACCAGCAGGTGGTCCAGGCTCACGTCGCCGTGGGTCAGCGTGGGCCGGTAGGCGAAGTTGGCGTCGTCCTCCAGGTAGCCCTCCCAGGCCACGAGCAGCGCCCGGCCCTCCATCGTCTCCAGCCGGGGCAGCACCTCCTGGCGGATCGAGTCAAGGTCGTCGGCGAAGTCCTCCCGCAGGTCCCACACCGGCACGCCGAGGTCCTCGGCCGTCTCCACCGGGAAGGCGTGGACGGCGTCGAGCGCCGCGGCGACCTGCCCCACCGGCCCCGGACGGTCGACCAGCCCGCGCGCGTGCCACTGCTCCGGGGCGAGCACCTCGCCGGGGACCAGGCGGTATCCGCAGAAGGAGCCGGGCCCGAGCGGGTTGGGCGCGGTGAACAGGAACCGAGGAATGGCCAGCTCGAGCGCGAGCTCGGGGAGCAGCCTGGCCTCCCGCTCGACGCTCTCGGCCCCGTCGGCGTTCTTCGGCAGCCGCAGGACGATCTGCCCGTCCAGGAGCAGCGTCACGTTGTCCAGCCCGGCCCCGAGAGGTCGGAGCGAGGCGTTCCCCGCCTCGGACAGCACACCGCTGAGCGCGTCGCGGACCTTCGGCTCCCAGCCGTCCGGCAACGAGACCTTTCTGATCATTGGTCCACGGTAGCCGACAGGGCATCGGTCGTGATCGCCTACGGCGATGCCCGTACTGTCGGCATTCGGCCCGGTCGGCTCCGGATCGGCACGACAGCCCGTCCAAGCCGTCCGGAGCGGACCGGTGTCATACCTCTGGTGAGATTAGCCCCTGCCCCGTCGCACGCTCTGAAGCCGTAGTACCTCAAGGTGGTGGCTACCCCCACATACGCGTGACTTGGACCACCTCGACACCCTCAATGGCCGGTTCCTTGGCCAGCCGGCGAATCCCGGAGACGTCGCTGGTCACAAGGATCCCCGCGATACGGCCGGACGCTGCTCTCGCCGTGATCTCGTCGCCATCCAGGCCCGCCAGCTCAAGGAGACCTTGATCCTTCCGGGTGAGGCTGGATGCCCAGCGTTGGAACTGGCCAACGTGGGAAAGGACCTGCTCGCATTCCCGAAGTGCCCGGGAATGACAGGACGTTGTCGCCGACCAGGTGATCGGGGGTGCCTCAACGCCTCGCGCTGCCGGAGGGAAGAAGACCTTCTCCACTGCGTTCGGCCAGATCGCCTCCACTTCCGTCTCCGTCAAAGGACTCCTGAACCAGGCCACGGCGGTTGCCCAGAAAGGCCCGTGAACCTCCTCCAACATGTCTTCGACAGGTTCGGTCTTGAACGCCAGCCTTCTGTAAGCCGCCGAGATTCGCGAAGTCCACAGTCTGGGCAGCTTGATCGAGCCGTCCGGGAGCAGCCCTATCGACGTCTCGAATCGTAGATCGTTGCCCAGCTGCCCCGGCATGGGTGACAGCACTAGCCGCAGATCGCCTCCCCGACTTGATATACCTGCATCCTCTCTGCGCGACTCCCGGAAGTCGACCACATAGTCAGGGTTGGCCGAGGCGAAGCCGTTCACGAAAACCCGCCACATGTCTTCGGTGTCATACGTGTTCTGCCATAGGTCTGAGGAGGGCGTTCGAGGGGCCGCGGAAAGCAGGCCGAGACCAGCTAGCACCACGACCACGGCGATGGCCAAACTCCATAGGCGAACTCCGCCCGCCTTCACTGCCATGGTGCTCCAGAAGTCCGTGTCATCACTTGTCTCAGCCGAGGCCGGCGGCAGGATGTGTCGCAAAAACACCCTGCCGCCGCATAACAGGAACGCTCCGACTTAATCCAGCGTTCCCGCGACGAGTTTCTGAATCACGGGTTCGCACTTCAGCGGACGCGACACTACCTCGTTAGGGCTCTTGCGGTAGCGCGACACGTAACAGTCCGTCGAGTGGTTGGCCTTCACCGAGTACTTCTTGGTGGATGTCTTCTTGGTCTTCGGATCGGTGGTCTTCACGTTGAAGTATGCCCATATCTTGGCGGTGAAGTGATGGGTATATCTTTCGATCCCGCACTCGCCGAAGACCGGGACGGTACATCTCGCCTGGACGTTTCCGGTCGCGTCCGAGATTTTCATCGGGTTGTTGGGGTCGTCGTTCTTCAGCAGGAGGTCCTTGGTGCAGCCTTCGGCGATCTCACCGCTCACAGTCTTTTCGCCCGAGACCCCGAGCTGCTCCCACATCAACCCTATCGTTCCCTTGATCTCGCCCTTGATGGTCTGCTTCCGGAAGCAGCCTTTCGAGCGGTGCTCCATACCGCCCTGCTTAGCGGAGTTGGCATAGAGCGCCTTAGAGAAGGCACGGCCGAATGAGGTTTTCAGCTCCTTCTGGCCGTTGGCGGGATATACGTGCATGAAGCTGTGGAATCTATTGATCTTCCAACGGTGCTCCGGGAACTCGTCGCACTCCCGAGGACAGCCTGCGCCTATACCTTCGTGAGGCCCCCACTCGGCGTATCCCGAGGTGAGAAGCCACCAGTTCTTCCGGCCAAGCTGTTGCCGCATCTCGCAGTACAGGCGTTGGTCGGCAGTCCAACATGAAGTCCGCTCTTCCGTTGTCGACTTGCAGCCAGACGTTCGGGTGTCACACGGCGGAGGAACGGCGGCACCGCCGGCGGCCCGGTCCGCATGGTCAGTGGGGTCCTCGTTTACCTCCAACGGGACGTCGATGATGGTGACATTGCCGCAGCGGTCGAACACGAAGATCGAAATGCTCGCCTCGCTGGGTTCGATCGTCCCCGCCGTGCCCGCAGTAGATCGAGTCCGAGCAGCGTCGAGCATGGATCCGCCCGTTTCCGTCCAGGTGCGCTTGACCTCGGCGGTGACACGGACGCTGCCGTCCGGCACCGCCTGCACAACCGTATTGGCCAGCTGCACAGATGAGCCGGACCTGAGTTTGCCATCCTGCGCCAGCGCCTCTCGCTCCTGCACGAGAGCAGCGTTCAGCAGCGACAGCTTGGCCGTGCTGGGTGCGCTCGCCGTGACGCCGGGGACGTCCCAGATGGTGGTGGCTCGGCCCTCGAGGACGGCGTCTTGTGCCTGATAATAGGCCTGGATACGGTCGATGTACTCCTGTGCTCCCGATCCCGGGGCCGACACGTTCTTCACAGCCGAAGGCGGTGTGTCAAGGAAGGGGACGCACGCCGTCGTCGGACTCGGTACCGGAGGCGGTGGGACCGCCTTGGTCGTGGTGGTGGCTGCTTCCCAGTCGCTGACGCCGAATGCGCTCTTAGCCCGTACCTTGATGGTGTAGGTGACACCGTTGGCCAGGCCGCTGACCGCCACCCACGGGTCCTTGACCTCCGCCGTCTTGACGACGGTACCGCCGTTGTCGACCACTTCGACGTCATAGCCGTCCAGCAATGCCATGCCGCCGTTGGATTCCGGCAAGCCCCAACTGGCGATAGCGCTGGCGTCACCACCGGAAGCATTCAGGTTGAGCACCTTGCTCGGTGGTCCGGCGGGCAGGTAGGTGAGCGCGAGCGAGGGCTGTTCGGTAGCCGTCGTATCCGCGAAGGTGATGATCTCGTCCTTGTTGGATGTGAGCAGCAGCCACTGGTATTCGCTTCCAGCGATGTCGACCTGGGGGCCGGACAACGGTAGCGAGTACGGCGTCGCCTCCGGGTCGGCGTCGCCCGCCAGGTCCGGCCCCTTCGACTCGCTTGTCACCGGACTCTTGAGCGGAGTTGCGATGATGACCGCGTCCGCAGGGCAGGTGCCTGTCGGGCATGTTGGGGTGCCGAGCTTAAGGATGCCCTCCGACACCATAGCGCCGTCGGGGAGTTCGTCGAGCTTGAATCCGATGACGGCGGCGGTCTTGTCGGTGCCTGTCCCGCCGATCTGCATGGTGGTCGCGTCGGTCACCGTGCAGGGGTTGCCGTCGCAGGCGGTGGGGTCGGTCTTCGCCGCCTTGATGACGAAGTTGTCCTTCAGCAGGGTCAGGTGCCGGACGTCTTCGGCGGGCGGCTCGCTCGGGGTGCCGGGGACGGTGAAGCTGACCGGGGCGGTCTTGGCGGTGCAGACCTCTCCACCGGTTTCGGTGGTGGCCTGGGCTCCGGCGGTGGGCGCCTGGGCCGTGGCGGTCTGGGCCGCGCCGTTGTGGAGGGCGGTGATCTCCTCCGCGGTCAGGGACTTCTGGTAGAGGCGGATGTCGTCGACGGTGCCCTTGAGGTAGCTGTTGTGGGCGCCGTTGACCTTGGTGCGGCCGATCTGGACGTTGCCGGTCGCGTCCCAGGTGCCGGTGTAGGCCACCTCGGCGTTCAGCACGCCGTCCACGTACAGACGGATCTTCTTGGCGGTGGCGTCGTGGACACCGACCAGGTGGGTCCACTGGCCGGCCACCGCGTTCTGGGTGGACAGGGCCCGTACCGGTGCGGCGTTGGTGGTGTCGGACTGGTAGGCGACCAGCCGCCATTTCTTGTCACCGGAGGAGTAGGCGAGCTTGAAAGCGCTGTTGACCGCGCCGTCCTGGCTGACCACAGCGTCTTCGCGGGTGGTGGCGTCCAGGCGGGCCCACGCGCTGACGGTGTAGTCGGCGTTGGTGTGCACCGCCGGCCCGTTGGTGACCGCGTAGCTTGAGGCTCCGCTCAGTGTCAGGCCGCCCTGGCTCTTGCCCGTTCCCCAGGATGCCGCGTTCAGCGTGGCCGTACGGCCGTTGCCGGAGGAATCGGCCGCGACGGTGCCGCTGCCCTCGTCGAAGGCCCAGCGTGCCTTCTGCGACGGGTCCAAGGTGGGAGTCGGGGTCGGAGTCGGCGTGGGGGTTGGAGTCGGGGTCGGAGTGGGGGTGGTGCTCTGGGGGCCGACGCACGCGAGCATCTGCCAGGTATAGGCACGTCCTGCTTGGACGGTGTTCCCTGGAACCTGGAACGACGCTCGTTCGCCGCCGTTGACGGTGCGTTGGCCCAGTGGACTGGAGCCGACCGGGAAACCGCCGCTGTCATAGAGGAAGTACTTGGCAGTCACTGAGCCGCCGGAGGGGCGGTTGACCATGCCCGACAGGATCGGCTGGGTCGGGTCGGCCATGCCGGTCTCAGTGTCGGTCGGCAGGAACGGGGCATCCGAGGTGATGCGGTAGGCGGGGCTCTCGTTGCAGGACGGAGGGGTGACCCCGCTGCGGCATGCTCTGACGACGAACTTGAAGCTGGCCGGGTTGTCGAGCTGGAAAGTCTGCTCGATTACCTGACCCGAGGGTTTGGCGTTGTAGCTCGTGGCGGCTACTTCCCCGTAAAGATTCTTGATCTCCTTCGCGGTCAGGGCACGGTTGTAGACCCGCATGTCGTCCACCGCACCCTTGAGGGGGAGGACGCCGGACTTGGAGTTACCGATGCGGAAGGGGCCGCGGGCGTCCCAGGCGATCTGGTGGTCCGTCTCTCCCGCCAGCGCCCCGTCGACATAGATGCGCAGCTTGCCCGCGCTCGCGTCGTACATGGCGGCCAGGTGCGTCCAGGAGTCGGCCTTGGTCAGCTTGGTGGAGTCGACCCACACGCCGCCGTAGCCCGACGCGTCCTGGTTGGCCGCCTCCAGTCGCCATTTCTGCCAGCTGTTGCCGAGGTAGTACAGGTTGATCCCCGACACGTTCTCGCCGTCCTGGCTTGCGAGGCTCTGGATGTCGTCGCTCTCGTTCAGCCGGACCCACGTGCTGATGGTGAAGCTGGAATTGGTGTGCAGCACGGGACCGCCGGTCACGGCGTAGGAGTCGAAAGCGCCGCTGCCGGACTGCGCCTTGTTCAGCAGAAGGGCTCCGTCGACCCGTCCGGTGGTGGCGTCCGTGCTGCCTCCGCGGAGGGCGGCGGTGTGGCCGTTGCCGCCGGCGTCGGCCGCGGATGTGGCTCCGTCGGGCTCGTCGAACTTCCAGTGCGCCACATGCCCGGTCGGCAGTGCGGGCGGGGGGACCATGGTGGAGTCGTTGACCGTGACGGTGTAGTCCAGGTTCGCGGTCTCGGGCACGCTGGACTTGAAGCCGACCTTGACGCTGGCGTTGCGGGCGATCGCGTCGTTGCCGTCCATGGAGTCGATCGACTCGGCGGTGACCGTGGGGATCTCCGGCGGCAAGAAGTAGGACACGGTCAGCTTCGGCTTGGTGCCCCCGACCTTCTCCGCCGAGTGGAAGTAGACCCACCACCCTGAGTTCTGGGAGGGGTCCGTCGTGCCCTTGGCCGACAGCCGGATGCCTTCGTTGGGCTGGCCGGAGGCCCACGCCTGGGCCATCGCGGTGACACTCCAGGTGAAGGTCTTCGGGATCCAGTTGCCGTTGTCGTCGACCGACGACGTTTCCGGGCAGAGCTGGACGGACGACCCGAAGCTGGTCACGGACGGCTGGTTGCTCCAGCCCACCCCGGTTGACGACCAGGCTGAGGTCACCCGCTTGGCCTCGATCCCGCCGGGCCCGTACCAGCGGCAGCCCACAAGCTGGTCCGCGTACAGGTCCAGCCTGGCGCTGCCGACGGACCTGCCCGTCAGCGGTGCGGTGTCGAACTTCAGCAGCGAGTGGCTGTAGGTGAGGTGTCCGTCGGAGTAGGTGCGTTCGACGCTCGCCATCAGCCTTTCCGAGGCCGGCGAAGTGTCGTAGGTGCCGTGGTTGCTCACGACCAGGTCGCTCTGCAGGGTCAGCGAGGTGGTGGGGTCCACCGTGACCGGATACCTGGTCGCCGGATCAGCGAGGAACGCCGGGTCCGGAGTGAGAACCAGTACCTGCTTGCCCTTCTCCTCCACCACCCGCGTGTCGATCTTTCCGGTGCGCGGCGGGGCCGCGCCGGTGGTCCTGGCTTCGACGGGGGTGGGACCGGCATCGACCACCACCGGCTCGACGGCCGAGGCGACCTGCTTGCCCTTGGCGTCGGTGAGGCGCAGTCCGCCCTTCTTGCCCTCGGCGAAGGTGAGCCCGTCCGTCTCGACCGGGATGCGGAACTCCACCGGCCCCTTGGGCTGCTCCCGCAGCACCACGTCATGCCGGAACCCTGCGGGCAGGGCCGTGACGACGAGATCCGCTCCGCGACCCGCCGCGTCGGCGAAGGTCGCGACGTTTCCTTTGACGGTCGGCTTGGGGAGTGCGGTCGGCCAGTTGAACGAGACCTTCTGCCCGTCACCGCGTTCCATGGACGCGAAAGGACGGTCCGCACCGCCTGCGGAGAATTCGACCTCCGCCTTGGCCAGCTTGGGCCTCAGGACCCCGTCCTGCTCCACCAGGGTGGTGTCGATCCACTGCCATGACCCGTCGGCCTGCTTGAGCTGGGCGGGACCGGCATACGACTGCGTCGTCAGGTGCCCGTCGGGATAGGCCCAGGTGCGTGACCCCTCGGTGTAGGCCGTCTCGACCGCCACCGGCCTGTCCTGCTTCTTGGCCTCCGCGATCGCGGCCCTCAGCGGCGCGTCGGGGTCGGCCGGGCGGGGGAACTCCGTCACTGTGGGAGCGGCCGGGGTGCCGGGCTCCGGGTCGGCCTGTGCGGGTGTGGGGCCGCCGGCCACCAGGAGTGAGGCGGCCAGCGCGGAGACGGTCACGACCGTGGGGGTGATCCGTCTGGACGGTCCACGCCGTGGCGGCGGCGTGGAAGGGCGATTCGGTAAGGGGAACCCCACCGATTACCTCCAGCGATTAGGGGGGACCGGCCGGATTTCAGGAAACGGGAGCATCCGGCCGGACATGATCGCCCCAAGCATCACTGTTGGTGCTGTTGATCTTGTCGGATAAAATGTCGCGATCTTGTCGAATAGAATGTCGCGATCTTCGTATCCGGTTTTCCGCCCCTGTTTCTCGCGGGAAATCCCAGGTGGGAAGGTGGGCGACCGTAAACATTCACGGGTTGACCGGCAGGCACCGCTCCATGGTGGCCACGACTCATCGGGGGTTGGAATGGAGATCCGCGTTCTCGGTCCGGTCGACGTATGGCGTGACGGGCGGCCGACCGCGATCGTCGGGCTGAAACAGCGGACCCTGCTGGCCGTCCTGGTCCTGCAGGCCGGCCGGGTGGTCCCCCACGACCGGCTCCTGACGGCGTTGTGGGGGGCGAAGGTCCCGGCCACCGGACGCCGGTTGCTGCACAACCACCTGTGGTCACTGCGGCGCCTGCTCACCGACGGCGACGCCGTGGTGAGCACGCCCACCGGCTACTCGCTGCGCCTGCCGCCGGGGGCCTCCGATCTCGACGTCTTCGCCACCGAGACGGCGCTGGCCCGCTCCGCCCTGTCGGCGGGTGACGCCGCCCAGGCCTCGGAGAGATTCCACGCCGCGCTGTCCCTGTGGCGTGGCCCCGCGCTCGGCGGCACCCACCCCGAGCTGCAGGCGACGGAGGGGGCGGCCCTGGAGGAGCGGCGCTTGGCCGCGCTCATCGGCCGCATCGAGGCCGACCTCTCCCTGGGGCGTCACCCGGAGCTGATCGGCGAGCTGCGCCTGCTGGTCACCGAGCATCCGCTCAACGAGGAGCTGCGCGGTCAGCTGATGCGCGCGCTCCACCGTGCCGGCCGTACGGCGGAGGCGCTCGAGGAGTTCCGGATCGGCCGCCGGCACTTCCGTGACGAGCTCGGAGTGGACCCCGGTGAGGAGCTCACCCGGATCCACCAGAGGATCCTGTCCGGAGAGCGGGCCTCCGGCGCGGCCATCGCGGAGCAGGCATCTGCCACGGCGGGCCTGGCACCCGCCGCTCCCGCGCCGCGCGTGCCCCGGCAGCTGCCCGCCGACGTCACGCGTTTCACCGGGCGCGGGGAGAAGCTGCGCCAGCTGGACCTGCTGCTGTCGGAGGAGGAGAGCACGGCGACCGTGGTGATCTCGGCCATCGCGGGCACCGCCGGAGTCGGTAAGACCGCCCTGGCGACGCACTGGGGGCACCGGGTGGCCGGCCGGTTCCCGGACGGCCAGCTCTATGTCAACCTGCACGGCTACTCGCAGGGACGGGCCACCACGGGGGCGCAGGCGCTGGACCAGCTCCTCCGCGGACTCGGCGTGGTCGACGACGAGATCCCGCACGACGTCGACGAGCGGGCGGCCCTCTACCGGTCGCTGCTGGCGCACAGGCGGATGCTCATCGTCCTGGACAACGCCGCCACGCCGGCGCAGGTCCGCCCTCTGCTGCCCGGCTCCTCACCCTCCAGGACCGTCATCACCAGCCGGGACTCCCTGCGCGGGCTCTCCGTCACCCATGATGTCCGCAGCATCGTCCTCGACGTGTTGCCGGCCGATGAGGCCGTCGCGCTGCTCAACAAGCTCCTGGGCCGGAACGGGACGGATCACGAGGCGGATCCGATCGCCGAGCTGGCCCGGCTGTGCGGATATCTGCCCCTGGCGCTGCGGCTGGCCGCAGCGCAGCTGGCGGGACAGCCCGAATCACGGATCGGCGACTTCACCGCCAAACTGCGGCACGAGAACCGGCTGACCGTCCTGGAGCTCGAAGAGGATCCGGGCATCGGGGTCCGCTCCGCTCTGGAGCTGTCCTACCGGAACCTCCCGGAACCGGCACGGCGGACGCTCCGGCTGCTCGGCGCGCACCCGGGGCCGGACATCGGTCTCGACGCCGTGGCCGCCCTCACCGCCATGTCCGCCGAGGACACGGCCACGGCCGTCGAGGCTCTGGTCCACGCGCACCTGCTTCAGCGGGACGACGATCAGCGGCTGTCGATGCACGACCTCGTACGCGTCTACGCGGAGGAGCGCACCGAGAACGACGACACCGCGGCGGACCGTGACGGTGCTCTGGGGAGGATGCTCGACTGGTACCAGTACGCGGTCCTGAAAGCCATGGAGCACCTGTCCACCGGCGACACCGGACTGATGACGATCACTCCGGTGGACGGGGTAGGAGACCTGCCCGGTTTCGAGGAGGCGATGGCCTGGCTGGAACGGGAGCACCACGTTCTCACAGCCGTGATCGTCCACGCCGCGGAGCGGGGGCGGCACACCCACGCGTGGCAGATCGCGAGCCTGTTGTCGTGGTTCTTCTATGCGAAGAACCACTTCGACGATCTGTTCATGACAGGCGAGGTCGGGTTGTCCTCCGCCCGGCGGATCGGTCATCGGCACGGTGAGGCCGAGATCCTGAGCGACCTGGGCTACGCCAAGATGTTCACCGGCAGGAACGCCGAGCATCTGAGCCACCAGCAGCAGGCCCTGGACATCTGGCGCGCCGTCAAGGATCGGAAGGGCGAGGCGAAAGGGCTGCGCCACGTGAGCTACGCCCTGCAGCTGGCCGGACACCCCGTCAGGGCGATCGAGGTCGGCGAGCAGTGCCTCGCCTTGAGCCGCGAACTCGGGGATCGTACGGGCGAGTTCGCGGCGTTGGACAACCTGGCGATCAGTTACCACGTGGTAGGGCGTTACGAGGAGGCGCTTGAGGCCCTGACGAAGTGCTACGACTACTGGCGGGAACAGGACAGGGAGTACGACGAGGCCTACTGTTTCGTCCAGATGGGCACCGTCCACACGAAGCTGGGCGATCCGACGGCGGCTCTGGCCTGTTTCGAGAAGGCTCTCCCCCTGGGGCAGAGCCAGGGCAACCTCCGCATCGAGGTCGACGTGCTCAACGGCATCGCCGTGGCCCTGCGCCACCAGGGGTTCTATCCGGAGGCCTTCGAGCACCACGGAAAAGCGCTCGCTCTCGCGAGAACGCTGGGGAGCCGGCCGCTGGAGGGTGAACTGCTCAGCAGCCTCGGGGAGACCTACCTGGCGAGCGGGGACGGCCAGGCCGCCCTGGAGCACTACCAGGCAGCTGTGGTCCACGCCGACGAGGCGGACGACGTCTACCAGCGAGGGTTCGCGTACGCGGGCCTCGGCAACGCCCTGCACGCCCTGGAGAGGACCGACGACGCCGAGAAGCACTGGCGGACGGCACTCGACATCTTGGCGCCCATGGGCATTCCCGAGGCCGGAGTCATCGCCGGGCGGATGCGCGCCACCGGCCTGGCATGAGGAGACGGCCTCCGGCACCGCGAGCGATCACCGGCGCCTCCGCGGGGCGCCCACCATGTGCGCCGGGAGTCGGCGGGCCGGCCGCTCCTGCCACCGGGAGCGCGCACCGTTGCCACCGGGAGCGCGCACCATGTCGAACGGGCGGCCCAGGCGCTCCAGAGGACGGCGTCCCAGAGGACGGCGTTCCAGGGCGGTCCGGTCGAGCGGCCCGGCGGCACCCCCGCGGCCGCCCGTCCTCGGTGAAGCGCGACGCCGTCCCGCTCCTGGTGGACGGACGCCGTCCTGCTCCCGGTGGACGACGGGGCGAGACCGGCCCGCTTGACGGATACCTCATCACGGTCAGGCCGGGAGGGCGGGAAGCCTCCGCCGGACGAGGTCCCAGACCTGCTCGGCGCTGTCACAGCGCAGGGCGGCGGTGGCCAGGTCACGGCAGTCGTCGTGGCGGAGCCGGCGGATGCGGTAGCGGATCTCGTCGAGTGCCGCCGGGGAGACGGACAGGACGTCGCAGCCCAGGCCGACCAGCGGTGGCATGACCGTGGGGTCCGCGGCGGCGTCCCCGCAGACCGAGACCTGCCGGCCGTGGTCGTGGGCGGCGCGGACGACCTCGGCGACGGCGGCCAGGACGCGGGGATGAGCGGTCATCATCGGGGTGGCCGCCGGATCGCGGCGGTCGAGGCCGAGGATCTGCCCGGTCAGGTCATTGCTGCCGATGGAGAGGAAGGCTGCCTCCGCGGCGAGCGGACCGGCGGCGGCGACGGCCTCGGGGAGCTCGATCACGGCTCCGAGCGGCGGGGCGGGGACGCCGAGCGCGGCGGCGGCGGCCTCCAGCAGGTCTCGGCAGGCCCGGAACTCGGCGAGGTCGGCGACCATGGGGATCATCAGGCGCAGGCCGGCGCAGGCTGGGGCGACGCTGAGGACGGCGCGGAACTGGTCGGCGAACGCGGCCGGCTCGGCGAGCATGAGCGGCAGGCCGCGCCCCAGGCGCTGCCCCGCACGCCCCGCGGTGAGGAACGGCGGGAGTTTGTCGTCGGCGAAGTCAAGGGTGCGCACGGTGACGGGTCCGCCGACGAGTTCGCGCATGATCGGGCTGAGCGCGACGCTGTGCATGGCCTGCGTCGGCCAGCTCGCCGCCTCCAGGAACGGCAGCTCGGTACGGAGCAGCCCCACGCCGTCTGCGCCCGATGCCAGCGCCGCGCGCGCCTCCTCGGCGGTGGCGATGTTGGCGCGCAGGACGACCGGATGCCCGTCCAGCGTCCGGCAGGGCAGCGCCCGCTCGGCGGCGTGAACGGTCCGCCGGTCCCGGGCCCGCGCCATCTCGGCGAGCGCGGCTTCGCGGTCGAGGGCCGCCGGGCGGGGGCGGGCGGTGCCCCGCCCCCCGTCGACGAGCAGCTCCACGCCGTCGGCCACGTCCAGCAGGGCGGGGTCGACGCCGGTGAGCAGGGGGATGGACAGGGACCGGGCGACGATGGCGGCGTGCGAGTTGGGTCCCCCGGTCACCGACAGGGCCGCGACGATCGGAGACTCGGCCTCCAGGAGGTCGGCCGCGCCGATCTCCCCGGCGATGAGGACGAGCGGGCCGTCCGGTACGGCACCGCCGGAGAGGTCGGTGCCGTCGAGCCAGTCGAGAGCGCGCTTTCCGACCTGGCGGACGTCGGCGGCGCGTTCGGCGAGCGTCGGGTCCCCCAGGGAGGCGATCATGGCGGCGTAGTGGCTGACGGCCTCGTGGATCGCGGCGGCCACGGGCGCGCCCTCGACCGCACGCTGGATCGCGGCGGCGCGCAGATCGCCGTCGCGGGCGATCTGGCCGGTGACCTCCATGATGTCGGCCTGCTCGGGCCGGCCGCGGTCGCGCAGGGCCGCCGCCAGGCCGCCCAGCCGCTCGGCGACGGCGTCGAACGCCTCGGCGACACGCCGCGCGGGATCGCCGCCGTCCCCTCCCGCCGCCGGGACGGGCCGCGGGCGGTCGGTGCGGTGGGCCAGTCCCAGCGCGAGGCCCGGTGAGGCCGGCTGACCGGTGAACTCCGCCTGGTCCACGGTCATCTGTTCACCGCCTCGGCGAGGGCGTGGAAGATCAGCACGGTGGAGGTGGCGCCGGGGTCCTGGTGTCCCTGACTGCGGGGGCCCAGGTAGGAGGCGCGCCCCTTACGGGCGACCATGGGGATCGTCGCGCGCATGCCCTCCTCGGCGCTGTCGGTGGCGGCCAGGGCCGCCGCGGCCAGGTCGGCCCCGTTGCGCAGCGCCTTGTCCGGCGGTCCGCGCCGCCCGGCGCGTGTTGAGGACGTACTCGTAGACCACCCCGGCGAGCACCGCCCCGCGCCGGCGGCACGCGTGACTACCGGTAGTCCTGCGGGTCGCCCGCCGTGCCGCGCTGAGAGTCGGCGAAGTAACGGCCCCAGTCGGGGCGGGAGCCGTCGGCGTCGGCGAAGCCGTACTCCTTGACCAGCTCCCAGGTGGCCAGCGACCTGCCGTTCCAGCGGTGCACGTCGGGATCGGCGGCGAGAGCGGCGACCGCGCGCCCCAGGTGGGCGGGAGTCTCCGACATGGCGAAGCAGGGGTCCTTGGCGACCCCGTCGCGTCAGGTGGCCTCGGTCACTCCGAAGTGGTCGAGCATCGCCTCCGAGCGGAGGAAGCCCGGGTGAGGGCGAGTGCCGTCACGCCGTACGGCTTCAGGTCGGCGGCCTGCGCCTGGGCGATCCGGATCACGCTGGACTTGACCAGGTCGTAGAAGGCTGGACTTGACCAGGTCGTAGAAGAAGGTGCCCCGGTAGCCGTGGTCGGCCAGCCCGTCGGCGACCTCCACGACCAGACCCCGGCCCCGGCCCCGGCCCCGGGTGACCATCAGCGGCAGTGCGTGCCAGCTGGTGATGATGAGGGTGTGCACGGCCTGGCGCTGCAGCCGCAGGCCGTCCTGGAGCGACTGCTCCCACCGGGGCCTGTCCCACGCGGTCAACGGGTCGCCGCCCCGGGTCGCTCCGGCCACCATGGCCACCTGTCCACCACTCACCGTTCCTCCTTGATGACGCGGTAGGGGTCGAGCAGGGGCCGCAGGTCCCGGCGGAGCGCCTCGGCGAGCGGCCCCGACCGGTCCATCGCCCAGGCGAGCCGGGTGCCGTTGCGGATGGATTCGGCGGCCGCGGCGAGCGCGCCGAGATCGGCGGTGCCCGCCAGGCGGCCACCCGCCTCCACGGACCCGCAGGCGGGGCGGCCGCCGCTTGTGCCAGGCATGTTTATCCGGTGCCACCTCGGAAAGTAGGTATCACTGCGTGGAGGGAAACTCCACTTAAGGGGAGGAACCACACCATGGGTGCCGACGACAAGATCTCCAACAAGGCCGAGGAAATCGGCGGCAAGATCAAGGAGGGCGCCGGCCGCGCCACCGGTGACGAGCGCCTGGAGGCCGAGGGCAGGGCCGACCAGTCCGAGAGCCACCTCAAGCAGGCGGGGGAGAAGGCGAAGGAGGGCATGAAGAAGGTCAAGGACGCTTTCAAGAGCTGAATCCCAGCGCTCCTTCGGCGGAGACCCCGGCTTCCGGGGCCTCCGCCGCGCGCTTTCCGGAGGCTCCCGCGCTTTCCGGAGGCGGGGCGGAAGCGGGCGCGGGACGGCGCTCAGGGGCCGGTCAGGAGGCCGGGCCGACTTCGGGTTCGGGGGCGCGTCCGCCGGACTTCTCGCCGGCGTCGGCGGTCCGGCCGGGCTCCTCGCCACCGCCCGGGGGACGGCGGGCGTCGTCGGGATCGGCCAGGAGCGGGCGCTCGGGGAAGGAGGTGTCGGCCCCCGACCTCTCCGCCACGACCCGGCTCTCACCGTCGATGCCCCGCGGAGCCGCAGGCGCCGGCTCCGCGCCCCCGGCGCCTGCCGCGGGCGCGGAACTCTCGTCGTCCACGCGCCCAGCGTCCGCGGGTGAGGAGCTCTCGCCGCCCATCCTCCCCGCGTCCGCGGACACGGAGCTCTCCTCGTCCACACGCGTGTCCGCGGACGCGGAGCTCTCCTGCGAGGGGACGCCTCCGGCCGTCTTCTCACTCACTTCATGGTCATCGGTCATGCCACCCCCTCTCCCCGACAAAAGACTAAATATGCCGCCCACCTGGCATGGAGCCGGGCAGCCGGGTACGGGACCTCCTGGAGAAAGGAGCAGGACCATGACGGTGACGCGATTTCAGGATCTGCCTCTCGCCGACCGGGGTCGGCACTGGGACGGCGACGCGGCGGACAAACGCGTCCGCAGGTGGGCGGGGGCCGAGGAGGAGCCCAGTGCGAAATACCGTGACGCGCACGTCTGGTACGACGGCGACGATGCCGACAACTTCGAGAGCTACAAGCTGCCGATCGCCGATGTGGTCGGCGGCGAGCTCAAGGCGGTGCCGCGTGCCGTCATGGCCGCCGCGGCGGTCGTGCAGGGCGCGCGGGGCGGGGTCGACGTGCCGGAGCAGGACATCGGCCGGATCAAGTCCCACCTGGCCAAGTACTACGCCAAGATGGGCGAGACCGCTCCGTGGGAGCGCTGAGCGGTGCCGCGTTTCGACTTCGCGATCGAGCCGGCGTGGCGGGCGCCCCTCCGGCTGCTCGGCGTGACCCCGGAGCGGGCCTCCGTCCTCGTCGAGAACGGCACGCTCACGGTCCGTTTCGGGCGCTGGCTGCTGCGCACGCCGGTGTCCAACGTCGCCGGCACCACCCTGACCGGCCCTTACTCGATGTGGAAGGTCATCGGACCGCGCCTTTCGCCGGCCGACCGGGGGGTGACCTTCGGGACCAACCCCAGGCGCGGCGTCTGCGTCCGCTTCCACACCCCGGTCCCCGCGCTCCTGCCCGGCGGCCTGCTGACCCATCCCGGTGCAACTCTCACCGTCTCCGATCCCGAAGGACTCATGGAGGCACTGAGAGTGCACCAGGCACATGACGAACCACAAGAGACATGACAGGCAGGCATCCGGGTACAGGGTGCGTCTGATCGGAGGAGGGGACAATGACGTTCGAAGGACAGCCGGAGGAGACATCCGCGACCGGTAAGCCCATGGTCCGCGCGACGCCGCGGGATGTGGTCCACATCCGCATGGGATCGTTCGCCCTGATAGCGATCATCGCCATCGGCGTGCTCGGTCTCGTGGCCGGCCTCAAGTGGCTGACGATCGCCATGGCCGTGCTGGCGGTGATCGCGATCGTCGACATCGCCCTGGCGGTCCACCGCCAGTCACGGAATCCGGGCACCACCACGGAAGCGGGCTGAACAGCCGGGGCGGCGCCTCGGCAGGCCCGCCCCGGCGGGGCCGCGACCCGGCGTGACCGGCCGCGCCGGCCCCGGGAGCGCGGCGGCCCCGGATCACGGACGGACCCGACCCCACAGAGGACCCCGATCACGGACGGACCCGCCCCAGAGGATCCCGATCACGGACGGACCGGGTCACGGACGGACCCGCCCCAGCCGGACCCCGCCCCCAAGTGGACCCCGATCACGGGCGGACCGGGTCACCGGCGCGGGTCATGAGAGGGAGTCGACGGCCTCGGGCGAGAGGATGTGGTCGAGGACCATGTGGGCACAGCCGACGATGCCCGCGCCGGGGCCCAGACGGCTGCGTTCGATCCGCAGGTTGCGGGTGGACAGGGCGGTCGAGCGGCGGTGGACGACCTCGCGCACGCCGGACACCATGGGCTGGAAGGTCTCGGCCACGTCGCCGCCGAGGACGACCACGGCGGGATTGAGCAGGTTGACCGCGCTGGCCACGACCTCGCCCAGCATCCGGGCGGCGTTGCGGACCACGGTCATGGTCTCGGCGTCGCCCGCCCGCACCAGGCCCACCACGTCGGCCAGGGTCTCCACCTGGTGCCCGCGGGCGCGCAGGTCGCGCAGGATCGCGGTGCCGCTGGCCACCGAGTCGACGCAGTCGATGTTGCCGCAGCGGCACAGCACTCCCCCGCCGTCGCGGACCGGGATGTGCCCGATCTCCCCGGCCGCGCCCAGCGCGCCGCGCAGGATCTCGCCGCCGGCGATGACGCCGGAGCCGATCCGGGTGGAGACCTTGATGAACAGCAGGTCGTCGGCCTCGCCCGCGTAGACCGCGCGGTGCTCGCCGATCGCGATGACGTTGACGTCGTTGTCGAGGAAGACGGGGGCGGGGAAGCGCTCGGCGATGATGGGCGGGATGGCGACGCCGGTCCAGCTCGCCATGATGCGGGCGCTCTCGGTGCGGCCGGCCGCGAACTCGACCGTGGCGGGGACGCCCAGGCCGACGCCGCGCAGTTGGGAGATCGGCCGGTCGCCGAGCAGCTTGGCCCAGGTGTCCATGACCAGGGGGAGGACGACGTCCGGGCCCTCCTCCACGTCGACGGCCAGGCCCTCGCGCTCCAGCTCGCGGCCGGCGAGGTCGCAGACGGCGATCTGCGCGCGGCTCGCGCCCAGGGAGGCGACCAGTACGACGCCGCCGGAGGCGTTGAAGGCCAGGCGGGTGGGGGGCCGGCCCCCGGTGGAGGGGCCCTCGCTGTCCTCCACGACGAGACCCCGCTCCAGCAGCTCGGTGACGCGCAGGGAGACGGCGGGTCTGGACAGGCCGGTCACGCGCCCTATGTCCGCGCGCGTGGCAGCTTCACCGGTGCGGATGAGGCGGAGCACCTCACCGCTGGTGGCGAGCGCGGCAGCGGGACGTCGAGGCATCGGCCCAGTGAATCACACCCACTTAGGAAATGAAAACTTCGACCTTTCTCATCTCAAATTACAAAACTCCGCTTGTGTGGAGCGCAAGATGTGGCTAGTGTCCGATCTATCCCCAATTTCGGTAGATCACTACGGAGCACCCCCCATGTCAGAGAACCCGCAATCCGCCGACCTGATCGTCTTCGGCGGCACAGGCGACCTCTCCATGCGGAAGTTGCTCCCCGCCCTCTACCACTGCGACCGCGACGGGCGCCTGTCCCCCGAGACCCGCATCATCGCGATGTCCCGCGGCGGGCTCGACGACGCCGACTTCCGCGGCAAGGTGGACGCCGAGGTACGGGGCTCGGTGCCGGTGGACGACCTGGAGACCTGGCAGCGCTTCCTCGGCCGCCTGCACCACGTCTCCATCGACATCGGCGGCGAGGACACGACCGGCTGGGCGAAGCTCACCGGCCTGCTCGCCGGGCACGAGCAGCGGGACCGGGTGTTCTACCTGGCCAGCCCGCCCATGACGTTCGGCCCGTTCTGCCGTGAGCTGCACCGGGCCGGGCTGGTCACCCCCGCCTCGCGGGTGGTGCTGGAGAAGCCGCTCGGCCGCGACCTGGCCAGCGCACAGCGCATCAACGACGAGGTCGGCGCCATCTTCGACGAGCGGCAGATCTACCGCATCGACCACTACCTGGGCAAGGAGACGGTCCAGAACCTGCTCGTCCTCCGGTTCGCCAACGCGTTCCTGGAGCCGATCTGGAACTCCCTGTGGATCGACCACGTCCAGATCACCGTCGCCGAGACCGTGGGCACGCCGGGCCGCCGCGGCTACTACGACCACGCGGGCGCGCTGCGCGACATGGTCCAGAACCACCTGCTCCAGCTGCTCTGCCTGGTCGCGATGGAGCCGCCGGCGCGCAACGACCGCGAGTCCATCCGCGACGAGAAGGTCAAGGTCCTGGAGTCGCTGCGGCCGATCACCGGCGGCGAGGTGGACCGTTTCACCGTCCGCGGCCAGTACACCGCGGGAGAGTCCGGCGGAGCGCCGGTCCCCGGCTACCTCGACGAGCCCGACAACACCGCGCCCACCGACGCCTCCCGCCAGGTGGAGACCTTCGCCGCGATCCGCGCCGAGGTCAAGAACTGGCGCTGGGCGGGCGTGCCGTTCTACCTGCGCACCGGCAAGCGCATGCCGTACCGGTGCTCGGAGATCGTGGTGCAGTTCAAGGACGTGCCCCACTCGATCTTCCCGGGCAGCGCGCCCAACCGGCTGGTGCTCCGGCTGCAGCCGAGCGAGGGCATCCGGCTGCACATCATGGCCAAGGAGCCGGGCGCGGGCGAGGTGGCGCTCAAGCCGGTCCCGCTCAGCCTGAGCTTCGCCGAGACCTTCACCAACCGGGTGCCCGAGGCCTACGAGCGGCTGCTCATGGACGTCCTCACCGGCAACCCGACCCTGTTCATGCGGCGCGACGAGGTGGAGGCCGCCTGGCGCTTCATCGACCCGATCCTGCGGGAGTGGGAGTCGTGGGGCACCCCGCCCGAGCCGTACCCGGCGGGCTCCCCGGGCCCCGCCGGAGCCCACGAGCTCGTCCTGCGCAGCGGCCGCTTCTGGCACGAGGAGGATCTCGCGTGAGCGCCCACGAGGACCGGACGACCACAGCAGGACACGCAGACCGACCCGACAACGACGGAGGAGGCCGGATGAACCCCGTCATCCAGGAGATCACCGACCGCCTGATCGAACGTAGCCGCGCCAGCCGTACCGCCTACCTGGCACGGCTCGACGCCGAGGCCGAGGAGGCCCGCCGGCGCGGGCCGGCCCGGGCCAGCCTGGGCTGCGCCAACCTGGCCCACGGCTTCGCGGCCGCGGGCCAGGCCGACAAGCTCGACCTGCGCGCCAACGTCAAGCCCGGCGTGGCGATCGTGTCGAGCTACAACGACATGCTGTCGGCGCACCAGCCGTACGAGACCTATCCGGCGACGCTCAAGGCGGCCGTCCGCAAGGCCGGCGGCGTCGCGCAGTTCGCCGGCGGCGTGCCCGCCATGTGCGACGGCATCACGCAGGGCCGCGCGGGCATGGAGCTGTCGCTCTACAGCCGCGAGGTCATCGCGATGGCCACCGCGATCGCGCTCTCGCACGACATGTTCGACGCCTCGCTCATGCTCGGCGTCTGCGACAAGATCGTGCCGGGCCTGCTGATCGGCGCGCTGCACTTCGGTCACCTGCCGGCGGTGTTCGTGCCGGCCGGGCCGATGACCTCCGGCCTGCCCAACAAGGTCAAGGCCCGCACCCGGCAGCTGTTCGCCGAGGGCAAGGTCGGCAAGGGAGAGCTGCTCGACGCCGAGTCGAAGTCCTACCACTCCCCCGGCACCTGCACCTTCTACGGCACCGCCAACTCCAACCAGGTCATGATCGAGGTCATGGGCCTGCACCTGCCCGGCTCGACCTTCGTCAACCCGCGCACCGAACTGCGCGAGGCCCTGACGGAGGCGGCGGGCAGGCGGGCGGTGGAGCTGACCGCGCACGGCGACGAGTACACCCCCGTGGGCCGGGTCGTCGACGAGAAGGCGGTCGTCAACGCCTGCGTGGCGCTGCTGGCCACCGGCGGCTCGACCAACCACACCATGCACATCGTCGCCATCGCCGCGGCGGCCGGCATCAACCTGCTCTGGGACGACCTGGCCGCGCTGTCGAAGGTGGTGCCGCTGCTCACCCGCATGTACCCCAACGGGCAGGCGGACGTGAACCACTTCCAGGCCGCGGGCGGCATGCAGGTGCTCATCGGCGACCTGCTGGACGCCGGGCTGCTCCACCGCGACGTGCTGACGGTCGCCGGGCACGGCCTGGACCACTACCGCTCCTCCGTCGAGCTCAAGGACGGCGAGCTGGTCTGGGCGGAGCGCACCGGCGGCAGCACCGACCTGGACGTGCTCCGTCCCGTCTCGGACGCCTTCTCCCCCGACGGCGGCATCCACATGCTCAACGGCAACCTGGGCTGCGCGGTCAGCAAGGTCTCCGCGGTCAAGGACGAACACCTGGTCATCGAGGCTCCGGCGAAGGTCTTCGACGACCAGCTGGAGCTGCTGCGCGCCTTCGAGGCGGGCGAGCTGGACGGGCAGGACTTCGTGGCGGTCATCCGCTACCAGGGGCCGAGCGCGAACGGCATGCCGGAGCTGCACAAGCTCACCCCGCCGCTGTCGGTGCTGCTGGACCGGGGGCAGCGGGTGGCGATCGTCACCGACGGCCGCATGTCCGGCGCGTCGGGCAAGGTCCCCGCCGCCATCCACCTGTCGCCCGAGGCCGCCCACGGCGGCCCGATCGCGCTGGTCTGCGACGGTGACCCGATCCGCCTCGACTCCACCGCGGGCACCCTGGAGCTGCTGGTCCCGGCCGAGGAGCTGGCCGCCCGCACGCCGCAGGGGGCGCCGCTCACCGACGCACAGTGGGTGGGCACCGGCCGCGAGCTGTTCGCCGCCTTCCGCCGTACGGCGGGCCCCGCCGAGCGCGGCGCCGGGATCTTCGCCCTGAACGGCGAGGCGGAGGCCGTCGCCCGCGCCGCCGCGGACGGGGTCCCGGCGTGAGCGGGCGGCACGGCGGGCGCGCCCTCTCGTCCACGGACGCGGCGGAGAAGGAGGCCCGGTGAGCCTTCCCTGGCTCGTCGCCGACATCGGCGGCACCAACGCCCGGTTCGCACTGGTCACCGAGCCCGGCGGGCAGCCGGAGGCGGTGGCCGTACTGGCCGGAGCGGATCACGACGGGCTCCCCGAAGCCGTAGCCGCCTATCTCGCAGAACATGCGGGCGGAGTTCAGCCGGGAGCGGCCTGCATCGCGATCGCCGGGCCGGTGGAGGGCGACCGCTACCGGCTCACCAACGCCGGCTGGTCCGGTTCGGTGCTCGACCTGGGGATCCCCCACGTCGAGCTGCTCAACGACTTCGAGGCCCTGGCGGCGTCGCTGCCG
Source organism: Streptosporangium sp. NPDC048886 (assembly GCF_055586905.1). Lineage (NCBI taxonomy): Bacteria > Bacillati > Actinomycetota > Actinomycetes > Streptosporangiales > Streptosporangiaceae > Streptosporangium > Streptosporangium sp. NPDC048886. Next base: position 17,554 of record NZ_JBVJHH010000045.1, on the reverse strand, counting down.
CATCTGGAGGGTGACGACCTGGTCTCCCTGGGCGGCCCCGAGCCCTCGCGCGGGGTCAAGGCCGTGCTGGGCCCGGGGACGGGCCTCGGCGTGGGCGGCCTGGTGCCCGCGGCCGAGGGCTGGGTGCCGGTCCCCGGCGAGGGCGGGCACGTCACCGTGCCGGTCCTGGACGAGCGCGACCACGCGATCGTCCAGGCGCTGCGCGCCGAGGGGCTGACCCACGTGGTGGCCGAGCACCTGCTGTCGGGGCCTGGACTGACCCGGCTGCACCACGGTCTCGCGCTGGTGCACGGCGTGGACGCGCCGCGGCTGTCCGCCTCGGACATCGTGGCCCGGCTGGACGACTCGCTGTGCACCGAGACCATCGAGGTCTTCTGCGGGATGCTCGGCACCTTCGCCGGGAACGTCGCACTGACCCTGGGCGCCCGTGGCGGCGTCTATCTGGGCGGCGGCGTGCTGCCCCGTATCGTGGAGCGGGTCCGTGCCAGCGACTTCCGCCGCCGGTTCGAGGCCACCCCGACCCTGACCGACTATCTGTCCGCCATCGCCACGACCCTGATCGTGGCCCCCCAGCCCGCGCTGGTCGGCGCGGCGGCCTGGTTGAACCAGCGCCTGTCGAACATGGAGTATGTATGAGTCTGCTGGACATCGCCCCGGTCGTCCCGGTCGTCGTGATCGACGACCTGGAGGCCGCGGTGCCCATGGCGCGCGCCCTGGTGGCGGGCGGTCTGCCGGTGATCGAGGTGACCCTCCGCACGGCCGACGCCCTGCAGGCCATCGAGCGGATCGCCGCCGAGGTGCCCGACGCGGTGATCGGCGCCGGGACCATCCGTACCCCGGCCGACGTGGCGGCCTCCGTGGCGGCCGGCGCCGGGTTCCTGGTCAGCCCGGGCAGCACGCCGAAGCTGGTGGACGCCATGGAGGCGAGCGGCGTGCCGTTCCTGCCCGGTGTGGCGACCGCGTCGGAGGTCATGGCCCTGGCCGAGCGCGGGCTGACGGAGATGAAGTTCTTCCCGGCCGAGGCCGCCGGTGGCCTGCCGTACCTGAAGTCGCTCGGCGGCCCGCTGCCCGACGTGCGGTTCTGCCCGACAGGCGGGATCAAGCTCTCCACGGCCCCCGGCTACCTGGCGCTGCCCAACGTCGGCTGCGTGGGCGGAAGCTGGCTCACCCCCGCCGACGCGCTGGCCACCGGTGACTACGCGCGGATCGAGAAGCTGGCCGCCGAGGCGGCCGCGCTCCGCTAGCCCGCTCTCCACCGGGCCGTGCCCGGCCGAGGCGCGCTCCATCGGAGCCCCCCGGCACGGGCACGCCCGGCCTCTCGAACTCGCAGGCGGGCCGTCTCCTCCCTAGGTCCGCGTGCGCCATGAGTCACCGTGACCCGGTGTGACGCTCATGGGACCCGGCCCATGGCCGCCTTACCCGGCGCCATGGGCCTTCCCTGTCTTCGGCCTTCCGTCCGGTCGGCGCCGCGCGCTCACCGGTGCGTGATCGGCGTCTGGTCGCCGGCGCGGAACGTATGGCGGTAGGCCATGGGTGACACGCCGATCGTGGCGGCCAGGTGCTGGCGCAGCGAGGCGGCGGTCCCGAAGCCCGCTTCGGCGGCGATGCGGTCCACCGGCAGGTCCGTGGTCTCCAGCAGGCGGCGCGCGTGCTCGACACGCTGCCGGGCCAGCCACTGGCCGGGGGTCATCCCCACCTCGTCGCGGAAGCGCCGGGAGAAGGTGCGGACGCTCATCCGCGCGTGGCCGGCCAGCTCGGACAGCGAGAGCGGCCGGTCGAGCCGCTCGAGCGCCCACGCGCGGGTCGCGGAGGTGGTGGCCGCCGACGGCTCGGGCACCGGGCGCTCGATGAACTGCGCCTGGCCCCCCTCACGCCAGGGTGGCACGACGCAGCGGCGGGCCACCCAGTTGGCGACCTCGCTGCCGTGGTCGCGGCGCACGATGTGCAGGCACAGGTCGATGCCGGCGGCGACCCCCGCCGCGGTGAGCACGTCGCCGTCGTCGACGAACAGCACGTCCGGATCGAGCTTGACCCGCGGGAACGTCCGCTGGAAGTGGCCGGCGTCGTTCCAGTGCGTGGTCGCCGGGCGGCCGTCGAGCAGACCCGCGGCGGCGAGGACGTATGAGGCGGTGCAGATCGACACGATGCGGGTGCCCCGCCGGAGGCGGGTGAACGCCTCGGCCAGCGGCTCGGGGAGCCGGTCCCTGGGTTCCACCGGGCCGCAGACGAACGGGGGGATCACCAGGGTGTCCGCCGTCTCGAAAGCCTCGACCCCGTGCTCCACGGCGACGGTGAAGTCGGCGTCGGTTCTCACCGGGCCGCCGTCGAGACTGCAGGTGATCACCTCGTAGAGCGGCTCGCCGTCCTTCCCGACCGCGGTGCCGAAGATCCGGACCGGGATGCTCAGCTCGAACGGATAGACACCCTCAAGGGCCAGTACGACAACGCGATGCATGGCCAGATTCTTTCACATATTGGCTATCTGGCCACTCGTAGGGGACCGGCCGGCTGCGGCAACGTTGGCCGTACGCCACACAGGCGATCACCCGAGAGCAAAGGAACGACGACTATGCGCGCCATCGGCCAGGACTCGCTCGGCGGACCCGAGGTGTTGAAGATGGTGGAGGTGGACCGCCCGGAGCCCGGGATCTCGGAGGTGCTCATCCGGGTCCACGCGGCCGGGGTCAACCCGACCGACCGGTGGCACCGGGCCACCGGGGGGCTGCTGGGCGGCTCGCCGGTCAGGCTGGGATGGGACGTGTCCGGCGTGGTCGAGGCCGTCGGTCTCGGCGTGACCGTGTTCAGGCCCGGCGACGAGGTGTTCGGCATGCCGCGCCTGCCGCAGGCGGCGGGCACCTACGCGGAGTACGTGACCTCCCCGGCGCGGCACCTGGCCCGCAAGCCGGCCGGCCTCTCCCACGTGGAGGCCGCCGCGCTGCCGCTGGCCGCGCTCACCGCCTGGCAGTCGCTGGTGGACACCGCCGACGTACGGCCCGGCCAGCGCGTGCTGATCCACGCCGCGGCGGGCGGCGTCGGCCACCTGGCCGTCCAGATCGCCAAGGCACGCGGCGCGTACGTCGTCGGCACCGCCCGCTCGGCCAAGCACGCCTTCGTCCGCGCCCTCGGGGCCGACGAGGTCGTCGACTACACGCAGGTCGACTTCGCGTCGGCGGTCGGCGACATCGACATCGTGATCGACACCATCGGAGGCGACTACGGGCCGCGCTCGCTGCGGACCCTGCGCGGCGGCGGCATCGTCGTGTCGCTCGCCTCACCGGCTGAGGCGTATCTGGCGGCCGAGGCGGACAAGCTCGGCCTGCGGGCCGGGTTCACGATCGTCGAACCCGACCACGCGGGGATGAAGGCGATCGCGGAGCTCGTCGAGGCGGGGCAGCTGCGCGCCGAGATCGACACGGTCCTGCCGCTCGAGCAGGCGGCCAAGGCCCACGAGATCGGCGAGAGCGGCCGGACGGCCGGAAAGATCGTCCTCACCGTCGCCGGCTGACGGTCCGCGCCGGCCACGCTCAGATCCGGGCCGCCCGGCAGGCGAGCTGCAGGGCCAGACGCTGCTGGGGGTCGCCGAGATCGGTGTGGAGGAGGTCCTCGATGCGCCGGATCCGCTGGCTCACGGCGTTGCGGTGCAGGTGGAGCTCCTCGGCGACCCGGGCGGGCGAGCCCTGGTGGTCGACGGGGACGCCATGGGCCGGGCCTTCCCCGAGGCCCAGATGGTGCTGCCCACGCTGATCGGCGTCTCGACCACCCCGATGGCCCTGGCCGACGACAAGGGCAACACCCTGGTCGTCGACGCGGTCTCCAACCGGTGGTCGGAGAAGATCGCCCGGGCGGCCTGCGTGGAGATGGGCTGCCAGGTCTCCTGCGCCGACACCGTGCTCCGCGGCGACCAGCTCCGCGACGGGCTGGTCCCGGCGACGCTCACGCTGGCGGAGGATCTGGGCCGGGCCGTACGGCTGGCGCGGGCCGGGCACTCCGACCCGGTGGAGGCGGCCAGGCGGCTGCTGGAGGGCGTGCGCCTGCTCAGCGGCAAGGTCGTCGACGTGGAGCGCCGCACCACCGGCGGCTTCGCCCGGGGCCGCGCCCGGCTGGAGGGCCCGGACGGCGTCCTGGAGCTGAGCTTCCAGAACGAGCACCTGCTGGCCGTGCGGGACGGCGCCACCGTCGCGACCACCCCGGACCTGATCTGTGTCCTGGACACCGACACCGGCGAGCCGGTCACCACCGAGGCCATGCGGTACGGCCTGCGCGTCACGGTGGTCGCGGCGCCCTGTGACCCCCGGTGGACCACCCCCGCCGGGCTGGCGCTGGCCGGGCCGCGCTACTTCGGCTACGACTGCGATCACGTGCCCCTGGCCGGCGTGCGGGGGTAGGGCCGGCGCCGCCCGCGGCCCGAACGGGCCGCCGGGGCGGGCCGCCGGATCCGGTGGATCCGGCCGGATGGGTAGAGCGGCACGCCGCGGTCGCCTAACCTGTAGGGACGAGGGGAGTACTTCCCAAGAACCGGTCCGGTCAGTACGGACGCCCCACGGCGTCCCCGGACGGTCGCCCGCGAGGTGCGGGTGAAGGAGACCTCGAATGGCCCAGCGCATTCGAGGAGCCCCCATGCCGGCTGACAGACCGCTTCCGACCTCCGGTCCGGCCCCCGCCGGTCCGCTCCGGCCGGAGACGGTCCCCGCCGGTGAGCTGAGCTATCCCCCCGGGTCGCTGGTGCTGCTCGCCGGGCTGCCCGGGGCGGGCAAGAGCACCCTGCTGGACCGGCTGTACGGACTGCGCGGCGACGAGCGGGCACCGGTCCGGGCCGGCGCGGTGCGGGTGATCGACTCGCGGCAGTCCCGCAACTGGTGGGCACGCTACCTCGGCCCGGTCCCGCCGCGGATCCGCACCCCGATCGTGCACGCCACCCATGTGTCGCGGATCGCGCGGGCGCTGCTGCGCGGGCACGGCGTCGTCGCGCACACCCGGGGCACCTGGCCGCACATCCTGTACGGCTTCGCCTGGCTGACCCGCCGGGTCGGCAGCGAGGTCCACCTGATCCTGCTGGACGTCGAGCCGGGGGTCGCGCGCGCGGGGCAGCTGTCCCGCGGCCGGGTCGTCACCGCCACCGGCTTCGCCCGGCACTGCCGGCGCTGGCGGGTGCTCGTCGCCCGCGCCCGCGGCGGCTCCCTCCCCCCGGCCGCGGGCGTCACCGTGCTGGACCGCCCGGCGGCGGACCTGCTGGGCGCCATCCGGTTCGACCGGCTGCCGGACCCGCGGCGGGAAGAGCACCGCTAGGAGCCGTCCCACCTCGTGGCCCGCCGGGCCGGCCTGTCCACCGTCGTCGCCGCTCGGACGGGCCGTCCGAGCGGACAACGGCAGATGGATACCGATCGGGCGGCGATCCGCAGGAGCACGGACCCTGCCGCGGACATCGGTGAACGGGCCCGGCCCGCAGGCCGGTGCGGTCAGCGGGCGGAGACCCTCAGGTCGGCGAGGATCGCGCGGTGGTCGCTGCCCGACTCCGGCAGCACCCGGCTGTCGAGGCCGGTGAAACCCCGGGTGAGCACGTGGTCCAGGCGGACGGCGGGCCAGGCGGCGGGCCAGGTGAACTGCAGGCCGGTGCCGGCCTGCTCCGACACCGGCGACAGCAGCGCGGTGAGGCGGCCCAGCTCCCGGTCGGTGGTGGCGGTGTTCAGGTCGCCGACGACGATGATCCGGGGGCTGGGGTCCGCCTGGACCGCGCGGGCCAGGGCCTCCACCTCGGCGTTGCGGTTGGCGATGACCGACGGCCGGTAGGGGCGGAAGGAGGCCAGGTGCACCGCGTAGAGGCTGACCGGGCCCTGTGGCGTGTCGATGATCGCCTGCTGTGCGCGCAGCACCCCGGGCACCGGCCTCGGAAGGCCCTCGAAGGGATATCTGCTCCACACCGCCACACCCGGGTTGCCGGGGAAGCGGTGGGGGTAGCCGGGGTTGATCTCCCGGACGAAGGCGGAGTCGACCGCTCCGTCGGCCGGCGCGGGGTCGTCGGGGATCTCCGCGGCCACGAGGATGTCCGCGTCGGCGGCCCGCAGCGCCCTGGCCGTCGCCACCAGGTCGCCGTTGGCGTAGCTGACGTTCTGGTGGACCACGCGCAGGTCCCGCGGGCCGGCGCCGGCGGTGCGGACGAACGCGGGCCCGAAGATCGCCGCCCACATCATGGCCGGGATCATCACCCCGGTCAGCGCAAGCCACGACCAGCGGGCGAGGGCGGCCAGCGCCAGGGCCGGGACCGCCAGGCCCAGCCAGGGCAGGCCGCTGTCGAGCGTGTTGCCCAGGCCCCGCCAGTTGGGCAGCTGCCGGTGCCCCGCCAGGACGAGAGCGACCAGCACACCCGCGACCGCTGTCAGCCCGCCTCGGAACCGCGGCGACATGATGATGAGAGATCCCTTCGGCGGCTGCGGGTCCCGGCGCCCTTCACCGAAGCAGTTCATCACGGCGTCGGCGGATACGGCGAGGAGGCTTGCGGTGTCGGAGGGGCCGACATGCCTGTGCCTGGCGGACGATTTTACCGTCGCCCGGCGATCTCCTCCACCTTCCCGCTCCCCGGCCGCCGCCCCCGCACCCCGCGCCTTCCCGCCCCCGCACCCCGGCGGCCGCTCCCCCTCACCGGCCGGGCACGGCGTCCAGCGGCTGGGCGGCCGGGGACGCCGGGACCACGCACGCCCGGTCGTCGCACCCGGCCGGCTCGGCGGCCGGATGGAGCAGGCCGGCCGGCTCGGCCACCGGGCGGAGCAGGCCGGCCAGCCCCTCTTCCCTCCCGTAGGGCCGGGCGCGGAGCGCCTCGGCGATCAACCCGGAGCGCGGATGGCACTCCCTCAGCTCGGCGTAGCGCAGCGCCACCACGCGGGCCACGGCGGCCGGGCTGTCCAGGCTGTAGACGGCGTAGAGCCGCTGCCTGGTCCTCGGCGACAGGCGCCCGGTCCACCAGCGGTAGACCACGCCGTCCGTCCAGACCACCAGGTCGGCCCAGACGGACACCAGGGCCAGGCCGTAGCCGTCGTGGACGTCGCCCTCGACGCCGTGCCGCGCCAGTTCGTCACGGAGCAGACACGCGGCGTGAACGGCGGGCGTCTCCGCGAGCACACCTCGGAGGTTCGCCACTGCCCACCTCCTCTCGGCGTTCGATGAAAACGGCAGACCGTTTCCCAATCCCAGGGTGCCGTGGGATGATTACTTTCGGTAGGTGTCCGATTACTAAGAGACACATGCATCTCGGTTGGGGTCCGCTGTGGGACCCACCCCGACACATGTAGGACCCGAAAGGACGGGAGCCCCCATGCCCGCCCCAAACGAGCTGGATCCCAGTGCCAGTGTCATGGCCTACTGGGGTTCCGAGCTGCGCCGGCTGCGAGAGGCCATGGGCTGGAGCCAGCAGGAGCTCGCCAAGCGGACGACTTACTCCACCTCGCTGGTGGGCCTGGTCGAGACCGCCATGCGTGCTCCGACCAGGAAGTTCGCGCAGAGATGCGACGAGGTGCTGGAGACCGGCGGAACGCTCGTCAAGCTCTGGCCGCTGATCGGCCGGGAGTCCTCGCCCGCCTGGGTCCGCTCACTGTTCGAGCTGGAGTGGGAGGCGCGCACCCTGCGCAACTACCAGCTCGCGGTGGTGCCGGGGCTGCTGCAGACCGAGGACTACGCACGGACGCTGACCCGCTCGGGTCGGCCGTTCGACACCGTCGAGCAGGTGGAGGAGATGGTGACGGTGCGGATGCAGCGGCAACGGCTGCTGGACCGGCCCGATCCGCCGATTCTCTTCGTCCTGCTGGACGAGGCCGTGCTGGCGCGCCCCATCGGCGGTGCCCGGGTGATGCGAGAGCAGCTCGAGCACCTCCTGGAGGCGACCGCGCGGCCACGGGTCACCCTTCAGGTGATCCCGTTCGAGGTGGGGGCCTACCCCGGGCTGGCCGGACCCATGTTGGTCCTCTCCTTCAAAGGGGCGCCCGACGTGGTCTACATGGAGAACGCGGAGAACGCGCAGCTCCTGACCGATCCGGCCCGGGTCGACCCCCTGTCGGCCCAGTTCGACGCATTGCGTTCCTGGGCACTCCCGCAGGCCGCCTCGGCGGCCTTTATCGAGAAGAGGATGAGTTCATGGATCTGACCGGTGCCCGGTGGCGCAAGAGCAGCCGCAGCAACGGCAACGGTGGTGAGTGCGTCGAGGTGGCCGTCAACCTCCCCGGCGTCGTCGCCGTCCGCGACAGCAAGAACCCTGACGGTCCCGCGCTGCTGTTCTCCCCGGAGGTGTGGGCCACCTTCCTGACCCGCATCAAGGGCGGCTCGCTCTAGGGCCGTCCACCGCGTGGTGAGGTCGCTCCTGCGGGCGTAGCGTAGATCTTCCACCCCGGCGGCACCCATCGTGGATACAAGCCCGAACTGTTTGGGTATGCGACTCATTCAGGGGAAGTGCGCCAGGCAGAGCTCGACGCCGGTGCGCACGGAGGGTCTGGCCAGGGAAGGCACGATGAGAGCTGCCCGGCAGGAGAGGGCCAGCGGGCTGGGGCTGGAGGTGTTCGATCCGGCCCCTGTCGGGGTGTCGGTGAGCAGTGTGCGAGACCACCGGCTGGTCTACGCCAATGCCGTCTACCGGTCGGTCTTCGGTGACAGGTCGATCAGGACCCTCGCGCGCGAGGCGTTCAGCGATCACGTCGAACGGGACTACTACTTCGGCCTGCTGGACCAGGTCCTGAGCACCGGGGAGCCGGTGACCGTCACCGAGGCCTCGGTGGCCATCGACTACGCCGACACCGGCCCGCAGGAGCGTTTCTTCACCTTCAGCCTCTCGGAGATCTCTCTCGGCGGCGACGAGCGCGGGGTGCTGCTGGTGTCGGTGGAGGTCACCGAGCAGGTCACCGCCGCGCGGCGGATCAAGGCCCTCGCCGAGGAGCAGGGCCGCCTGCTCCAGCGCTACCGGAAGCTGGGCAGCGTCGGCGCGGAGATGGTCTGGGTGACCGCGCCCGACGGCAGTGTCATCGAGCCGAGCCCGGGCTGGGAGAAGGTGACCGGGCAGTCGTGGGAGGAGTTCAGGCAGGAGGGGTGGCTGGAGGCCGTCCACCCCGACGACCGCGGGCCGACCGTCCAGTCGTGGTCCCGGGCGGCCCGGGAGGTGCCGCCCCTGTGGGAGCACGTCCACCGGATACGCCGCGCCGACGGCACCTACCGGCACTTCAACGTCCGGGCCGTGCCGGTGCTGGAGGGCGACACCGTGGTGGAGTGGGTGGGCAGCTGCACCGACATCGAGCAGGAGTGGCAGGAGAACCAGCGCCGGGAGCTGCTCGACCGGGCCGCCGCCGCCACCGCCGACATCACGCGCCTGGAGGAGATGCTCACCGCGCTGGCCCACGTGATCGTGCCGGACCTCGCCGACGGCTGCATCATCTACCTGCTGCCCCACTCGCCGGACCGGCCCGAGCACGCGCCGCTTCTGGCGCACCTCGTCGCCTCCGCGGTCCGGCCCGGCCTGCCCGCGCTGCCCGAGCACGGCGAGGAGACCTTCGCCCCCGACAACGTGTTCGCCCGCACGGTACGGCGCCGCCGCCCCATTCACCGGACGTTCCCGCCGGGGGCCCCGGCGCCCGGCGTCGCGCCGGCGGAGGCCGAGGGGTGGCTCGTCGCGGCCGCGGCCAACAGCGTGGTCCTCGTGCCGGTCATCGTCGACGGCACCGTGGCGGCGGTGGTGGCCGCCTCCGTCTGCGGGGAACGCCCCCCGATCAGCACCTCCGACGTCGCCCTGATAGGCCAGATGCTCGACCACGCGCACGACCCCTTCAGCAACGCCATCGAATACCGGCGCACGCAGCGCACGGCGCTGGCCATGCAGCACAGCCTGCTCCCGGAGCCGCCCGCCGTCCCGGGCCTGCAGATCACCGCCCGTTACCGGCCGAGCCCCGCCGCCGCCGAGGTCGGCGGGGACTGGTACGACTGCTTCCGGCTCCGCGACGGCGCCACCATGCTGACGATCGGCGACGTGGCCGGCCACGACCTGCCGGCCGCCGTCACCATGAGCCAGCTGCGCAACATGCTCAGAGGGCTGGCCGTCGACCGGGAGGAGCCGGTCGGAGACATCCTGCAGCGCCTGGACACGGCCATGGAGACCCTCTACGGCGAGGAGACCGCGACCTGCGTCCTGGCGCGCCTGGAGAGGACGGAGGAGGGCTGGCAGCTGAGCTACTCGGTCGCCGGGCACCCGCCGCCCCTGCTGGTCACCCCCGACGGCCGCGGCCGCTTCCTGGAGGGCGCCGCCAACCCCCTCCTGGGCGTGCTGCGCGAAAGGCCGCGCACCAGCGCCGTCGAGCCGCTGCCGCCGGGCAGCACGCTGCTGCTGTACACCGACGGTCTCATCGAGCGCCCGGGCGAGCACCTCGACGTGAGCCTGGACCGGCTGTGCCGGCACGTGGCGACGCTCGCCGGGCAGCCGCTGGAGGACTTCTGCGAAGGACTGCTGACCGATCTGACCGCCGGAGGGAAGGACGACATCGCCATGATCGCGGTGCGCCTGCCGTCCGAGCCGCTCACAGGGGCAGGACGCCCCCCGGCTTGAGGGCCTTCATGGCGATCTGAGAGGTGAGCTTGTCGAGCCCGGGCAGGCGGCCGAGCTTCTCCAGGCAGAGCTGGCTGTAGGAGTCCATGTCTGGCACCGCGACCCGCAGCACGTAGTCGGGGCGGCCGAACATGCGCAGGCACTCGACCACGTCCTCGACCTCCATGACCGCCGCCTCGAAAGCGGTGACGGTCTCGGCGTCCTGTCCCTCCAGCTCGACGTAGGCGAGGACCTGGAACCCGCGCCCGACGGCGGCGGGGTCGACCATGGCGCGGTAGCCGGTTATCACCCCCGACTCCTCAAGATTGCGGACCCGGCGCAGGCACGGCGAGGGGGTCAGCCGTACCCGCTCGGCGAGTTCGAGGTTGCTGAGCCGCCCTTCCGCCTGCAGAAGACCAAGAATTGCGCGATCGGTTGCATCCATGGCAACAGATGCTAACCAGTCCGTTAATCGCAATAAATATTGACATCGGATTTCGCACCTCCTGACATAACCTTGCGGGCAATCGAAGCGGCGCAGACAGACGGGACCACAGCCATGACGATCTTCGCCGACGCCCACGAGGTGACCCCCGACGACCGGTACGTCCTCGACGAGGGCCAGGTCTTCATGACCGGCACGCAGGCGCTGGTCCGCGTGATCCTCGACCAGATGCGCGCCGACCGCTCCGCCGGCCTCGACACGGGCGCGATGGTGTCGGGCTATCCCGGCTCCCCGCTCGGCGGCTTCGACCAGGAACTCGCCCGCTCGCACCGGCACACCGGGCCGCTCGGCGTCGTGCACCGGCCGGGCCAGAACGAGGAGCTGGGCGCCACCGCCGTCTGGGGCAGCCAGCTCGTGCCGTCGCTCCCCCGGCCGCGCAGGGCGGGCGTCCTGGGCGTCTGGTACGGCAAGGCCCCCGGCGTCGACCGCGCGGCCGACGCGTTCCGGCACGGCAACTTCGTCGGCGCCCACCCCGACGGGGGCCTGATCGCCTTCTGCGGCGACGACCCGACCTGCAAGTCCTCGACGCTGCCCTCGGCCACCGAGAGCGCGCTCGCCGCGCTGGGCATGCCGATCGTCCATCCCGGCAGCGTCCAGGAGCTGCTCGACCTGGGCCGCCACGCCATCGCGGCCTCCCGGGCCAGCGGCCTGTGGGTGGCGGTGAAGGCGGTCACCAACGTGATGGACGGCACCGGCACGGTCAACGTCGGCGCCGGCCGGGTGGTCCCCGTCATGCCCGTCGTCGAATACGAGGGCAGGCCGTACCGGCACACGCCGGATGCCACCCTGCTCACTCCCTGGTCGTTGGAGATGGAGCGCACGCTGGTCGGTCCGCGTCTGGAGCTGGCCCGCGCCTACGCCAGGGAGAACGGCCTCAACCGGATCACCGTGGACCCCGCGGACGCCTGGCTCGGCATCGTCGCCTCCGGCACCGCCTACTACGACGTGCGCGAGGGGTTCCGCAAGCTGGGCGTGGACCCCGCCGAACTGGGCATCCGCATCCTCAAGATCGGTATGCTCTGGCCGCTGGAACCGGGGATCGTCCGGGACTTCGCCCGCGGCCTGGAAGAGATCATGGTCGTCGAGGAGAAGGGCCCGCTGCTGGAGACCCTGGTCAAGGACGTCCTGTACGGCACCGTCGACGCCCCTCGCGTCCTCGGCAAGCTCGACGAGAACGGCGCCGTCCTGATCCCGCGGGCCGGGGGCGTCGACGCCGATCTGGCGGCCAAGGCGATCGCCTTCCGGCTGCGCCGCAAGGGCCTGGACAATCACACCGGGATCGCCGAGGGCCTGGCCGTGATCTCCCGCCCGGCACCACTGAAGCTGCTCGGCGCCCAGCGCACCCCGTTCTTCTGCTCGGGCTGCCCGCACAACCGCTCCACCGCCGTCCCGGACGGCGCCCCGGTCGGCGCGGGAATCGGCTGCCACACGATGGTGGTGCTCAACCGGGAGGGCAAGGGCACCCTGACGGGCCTGACCCAGATGGGCGGCGAGGGCACGCAGTGGATCGGTCAGGCGCCCTTCACCGACACTCCCCACATCTTCCAGAACCTGGGTGACGGCACCTTCCACCACTCCGGCTCGCTCGCCGTGCGCGCCGCCGTGGGCGCGGGCGTCAACATCACCTACAAGCTGCTCTACAACAGCGCCATCGCCATGACGGGCGGCCAGGTGATCACTCCGTCCCTCGCCGTGGCCGACCTGACCCGCTGGCTGGAGGTGGAAGGGGTGCGCCGGGTGATCGTCACCACCGACGAGCCCGAGCGCTACCGGGGGGTCAGGCTGGCGCGGATCGCCGAGGTCCGTGACCGCACCGCGCTGGAGGACGCCCAGCGCGAACTGGCCTCGATCCCCGGGGTGACCGTGCTGGTCCACGACCAGCAGTGCGCCGCCGAGAAGCGGCGGCTGCGCAAGAAGGGCGACCTGCCCGACCCGGTCAGGCGGGTGGCGATCAACCAGCGGGTGTGCGAGGGCTGCGGCGACTGCGGGCAGAAGTCCGAGTGCCTGTCGGTGCTGCCGGTGGAGACCGAGTTCGGCCGCAAGACCGAGATCCACCAGTCGTCCTGCAACAAGGACTACTCCTGCGTGGAGGGTGACTGCCCCTCCTTCCTGACCGTCGTCCCGGCCAAGGGCACCAAGAGGCGCACCGCCGTACCGGCTCCTCCGCCGACGCCGATGCCCGAGCTCCGCACCGGGGAGACGATGATCCGGCTGGTGGGCATCGGCGGCACCGGCGTGGTGTCGGTGGCGCAGATCCTCGGCACCGCCGCGATGTTCGACGGCAGGCAGTCGCGCGGGCTCGACCAGACCGGCCTGGCCCAGAAGGGCGGCACGGTCGTCTCCGACATCCTGATCTTCGACGGTGACGGTGACCGCTCCGGGCAGGCCGGCACGGCCGGCGTGGACGCCTATCTCGCGCTCGACCTGATCGGTGCCACCGACCCCAAGCACCTGCGCGGCGCCGACCGCGACCGGACCGTCGCGGTGGTCTCCACCAGCCTGGTTCCCACCGGGTCCATGGTCCTCGACCCGTCCACGCACGTCACCGACCTCGGTTCGCCGATCGGCGCGCTGGAGTCGCGCACCCGGCGTGAGCTGAACGTCTACCTCGACGCCGAGGACGTGGCGCAGCGGCTGTTCGGCGACCACATGCCGGCCAACACGATCGTGGTCGGCGCGGCCTGGCAGCGCGGGCTCATCCCGCTGAGCCTGGAGGCGATCGAGCGGGCCATCCGCCTGGGCGGCGGCAAGAGCGCAGAGAAGACGATCGCCGCCTTCCACTGGGGACGGGCCGTCGCCGCCGACCCGGAGTCCGTGGCGCGGGCGACCGGCTCGGCCGCCCCGGCCGAGCAGCCGCCGAGCCCCGAGATCGCCGCGCTCGTCGACTCGATCGCCGATCCCGGCACCGAGCTGCACCGGATCCTGATGATCCGGGTGCCCGACCTCGCCGCCTACCAGAATCCGCGCTACGCCACGCGCTACGCCGAGGCGGTCCGCGCGGTCCTCACCAGGGAGCGGGAGGCGTCGGTGGCGGACTCGGTGGAAGGCTCGCCGGTCACCGAGGCCTACGCCCGCCACCTGCACCGCCTGATGGCCTACAAGGACGAGTACGAGGTGGCCCGGCTCCACCTCGACCCGGCCGAGCGGGCCCGCGTCACCGCCGAGTTCGGCCCCGGGGCGAAGATCTCCTACAACCTGCACCCGCCGGTCCTGCGCGCCCTCGGCATGGACCGCAAGATCCGTCTCGGGACCTGGTTCGACCCCGCCTTCCGCCTGCTGTACGGCATGCGCGGGCTGCGCGGCACCCGGCTGGACCCGTTCGGCGCGGCCGGGGTGCGCAGGACGGAGCGCGAGCTCGTCGCCGAGTACACCCGCGACGTGCACCGCGCCCTTTCGCACCTGCGCCCGGAGACGGAGGACCGGGTCCGCGAACTGGCCGAGCTGCCGGAGGTGATCCGCGGCTACGAGCACGTCAAGCTGCGCAACGTGGCGGCCTACCGGGAGCGGGCGGCCGCGCTGCTCGGCGAGCTCGGCGGCCGGTAGGTCACCCCCCGACCGAGGACAGGGGCGGGGCGATGTCCTCCAGGGAGGTCCGCTCCGCCTTGACCCCGAGCAGGATGGTGACGATCCCGGCCAGCACCATCATGCCCGCCGCGACCAGATAGCCGTAGAACAGGCGGGTCGGGTCGGGGTGGGCCTGGTCGCCGATCAGCGCGCCGAAGATGGCCGGGCCGAGCGCGCCGAAGGTCTGGGCGACGGCGAAGAACACCGCGATGGCCAGCGCCCGGATCTCCAGCGGGAACAGCTCGCTGACGGTGAGGTAGCCGGAGCTGGCCGCGGCGGAGGCGATGAAGAAGATGACCGACCACAGCAGGGTCTGGGTGGTCGCGGTGAGCAGGCCCTCCTTGAACAGCCAGCCGGTCACGGCCAGCAGGAGGCCGGAGGTGATGTAGGTGGAGGAGATCATCGGCTTGCGGCCGACGGTGTCGAACAGCGGCCCCAGGACGAACGGGCCGAGCAGGTTGCCCACGGCGAAGGCGAACAGGTATTTCGACGCCTCCGAGGCGCTCACCCCGTAGAACTGCGAGAGCACCAGCACGTAGGTGAAGAAGATCGCGTTGTAGAGGAACGACTGGCTGATCATCAGGGTGGCGCCGAGGATCGAGCGCTTCGGGTAGTCCTTGCAGATCACGCGCAGGACGTCGCGGTAGCTGACCCTGCCGTGCGGCCGGATCCCGATGACCTTGCGCCCGTCCACCGGCGGCAGCTCCTTGCCGGAGTCCCGGACGTGCTCCTCGATCTCCCGCACCGCCAGCTCGCCCTCGCGCTCCCTGCCGTGCATGACCAGCCAGCGCGGGCTCTCCGGCAGGTGCCGCCGCAGGCCCCAGATCGCCAGGCCGATGAGCGGGCCGATCAGCAGGCCGAGCCGCCAGCCCAGGTCGACCGGGAACAGGTCGGGGTTGAGCAGGACGTAGGTGGACGCGGTGCCGATCATGGCGCCCAGCCAGTAGGTGCCGCTGACCGCCAGGTCGATCCGGCCCCGGTAACGGGCGGGGATGAGCTCGTCGATGGCCGAGTGGATCGCCGCGTACTCCCCGCCGATGCCCATGCCGGCGAAGAACCGGAAGATCAGCAGCCACCAGTAGGAGAAGGAGAGCGCGGTGATGCCGTTGGCGACGAGATAGAGGCCGAGCGTGATGATGAAGAGCTTGCGCCGCCCGAACCGGTCCGACAGGCGTCCGAACACCAGCGCGCCCGCGACCTCGCCGAGCAGGTAGACCGTGGCGGCGAAGCCCACCTCGGCCGAGGTCAGGGCGAGCGTCTGCCTGTCGCGGAGGACGTCGCCGACGGCGCTGGCGATGGTGATCTCCATGCCGTCGAGCACCCAGGCCACCCCGAGCGCGACCACCATCTTGGTGTGGAAGCGCGACCAGGGCAGCCGGTCGATCCGCGCCGGGATGAGCGTCCGGATGATCTGATCCTGCGATGCCCCCATAGCTACTCAGTGTAGTAATTAATAGCTTAAAGTAACGGTCGGCGGATCGCCATGGGCAGGACAGGACGCCGCCCGGTGAGACGCCGGCCCGGTGAGACCGCCAGGCCGGGCAGGCCGGGCAGGCCGCCAGGGCGAATGGGACGTCAGGCCCGGCTGGACGTCAGGCCCGGCTGGACGTCAGGACGGCCGGCGGCGGGCGAGCTCCTCCCCGCGGCTGAGCAGGGACGGCTCGTCGATGGGGTTCTCGTGGGTGCCCACCGACGTGCAGGCGTGCGCGCCCGCGACGGCGCCCAGCCGGACGGAGTCGTCCAGGGACCGGCCCGACAGCAGGCCGTACAGGACGCCGGAGACGAACGCGTCCCCGGCCCCGTTGCTGTCGGCCACCGGGCCGGGCAGCGGGGCGGCGGGGAAGTGCCGCAGCCCGTCGGCGTCGAGGACGTGGCAGCCCTCGGCGCCCGAGGTGCAGATCACGGTCCTGGCGCGGCCGCGGGACAGGATGTCGCGCATGACGGCCTCGCGGCGGGAGCCGAGCGCCGTGTCCGACAGGAAGACCAGGTCGGAGGAGTAGGCGTAGTCCCGGTGGAAGTCGTTGTCCCCGTCCCAGTCGTGCAGGTCGGTGGAGACGGACCCGCCCTCCAGGTCGGGGTAGACGTGCCGGGAGAAACCGGTGAGCGACACGTGCACGTGCCGGGCCTGGCGCACCGCCGCCAGGTAGAGCTCCCTGGGCAGCCGCTCGCCGGGCGCGTCACGCGGGTCGAACAGCGACAGCCGCCGCCCGTCGGGGCCGACCAGCAGGACGCTGCGCCGGGTGCCCTGGGGGGCCGGAGCCCAGTCGAACTCCACCCCCTTGGCCTCCATGTGGGCCCGGATGAAACGGCCCTGCGGGTCGTCGCCGATCAGGTCGACGAGCTTGACCTTCAGGCCGAGCGAGTGGCAGCCGAGCGCGACACCGCTACCGGTGTTGCCGATCCGGTCGATCACCGGAGGGACGGCGTAGGTGTCGGCGTACGGCAGGGGCAGCTCGGGCACGTAGGCCGTGGTGTCCACCCCGGTCCCACCGATGACGACGACGTCGTGACCAGTCTTCATCGCCCCATGATCGCACCCCGCCGGGACGCGGCCCGCCCCGCCCCGGCGGGCGCGGGCCGCACCCGCTCAGGCGATCGTCCGGGTGGACCAGGGGGTGCTGACCTGGCGCCCCCTGGGTGGCCGGCCGGTAGTCGTTGGCGCAGCCGGTGCCGCCCGCCTGGCCGCCCGGGGCGCCGTCAGCGGTTGACCAGCGGCCCGGAGCCGGTCGAGCGGCGCACCACCAGCTCCGGCTGGAACATCAGCTCGATGTGCCTGCTCCGGATGCCGTTGATCTCCTCCAGCAGGGTCGCCACGGCGGCCGAGGCCATCGCGCCGATGGGCTTGCGGACGGTGGTCAGCGGCGGATCGGTGAAAGCGATCAACGGCGAGTCGTCGAACCCCACCACCGACACCTCCCCCGGCACCGACAACCCCCGAT
>NZ_JBVJHH010000044.1:0-83986 GCF_055586905.1 Streptosporangium sp. NPDC048886 | reverse complement strand
CCGGAGCGGTGGGCCCGGGCGATGTTCGGCGACGTCCCCAGTGCCGCCGAGCGGCTGATCTGGCGTGGTCTCCTCGGTCTCCGGCTCAGCCGGGGACGATCGCCGGACACCGTGGCCGGATGGCGGATCGCCGGACGTGGCGAAGACTGGATCCGGCTCGAGACCGCTTCCTGGTTTCTGACCGGCAACCTTCTCGTACAGGCAACCGATGGACGGGTGTCGCTGGGGACCTTCCTGCGCTATGACCGGCGCCTGGGCCACAGCGTGTGGCCTCCGTTGTCCGCGGTCCACCGCCGGCTGACCCCCGGGCTGCTCCGCGACGCCGCGGCGAAGATAGACAGTCACCGACTACAGCCGTGACCCACCGGAGAGCTACTCGGTGACCTGGAGGGACGTTGGACCGCGCCAGCCCCCCTGTGCCTGGCCATCCCGCGGCTGACCGGGGCGTGGCGACCGATGACGACCAGATCGGCCGAGCGGGCGGGCAGCGTGCGCCGTTCCAGGTCCGTCTGCAGACAGCGGACGGGGGATAGCGGGTGGCCAGCGCAAGCATCCGCCGGGAGAAGTCCACCACCGGGACGTGCGCCGCTCCCACCTCGGCAGGCTGCGGGCCGGCGTGCCCGCCCCGCAGCCCAGGGCGACGACCTAATGCTTCGTTCCTTCTTGGGCGGCTAGATTAGCCGTACTATCAGGGCCCAGCGGGTCGTTGACAGGCGGTGAGGCGGTGCCGAAGCTCCTGTTCGCGTGGGCACCGAAGGACGCGATCGAGGAACGCAAGATCCGCAAACTGGCCGGTGCCCGGCACGCTCCGGCCGACCGGATCCGCAGGGCTCAGATCATCGCGTTGAGCTGGGAGCGGCTACGGGTGCCGTAGATCGCCCGCGAGCTCGGCTGCGCGGAGAAGACGGTGCGCTACCGGCTGACGCGCTTCAACGTCGAAGGCGTGGACGGATTGGGAGATCGGCCCGGTGTCGGCCGCAAACGGCGGATCAGCGAGGCCGAGCGCTCGCAGATCATCGCGCTGGCGCCGCACCCGCTCCTGGGCCACCAGCCATGACCCCCACTTCGCCGCAGAAGCCTGGTGGCGCATCCTCCGCCGCCAGGCCCTGGCCGGGCAGACCTTCGCCGACCCCGACGAGATCATCTACGCCACCGCCGTGGCGACCGCGCAGCTCAACACCCGCGCCCGCCCCTGGATCTGGGGCCGCCCGGCTCCCGAGCCTCGTCAACGCCGCCGCCGTTTCACCTACCTGCTTTGAGGAACGCAGCGCTAGGCGCCCGCTACCGCTGGAAGCATCCGGTGCAGGGCCGGGATCTCGATGAGGTCATTGATCCCCTGCCGGACTACCTGAGGCTCTGGTGGCCCTCGAAGAAGCGGGGATCGTCATGAAAGTCACGGTCGGCTGTGGTCACAGGTGCTTCCTCAGATCGGCCACATCCAGCAGGGGAAGGCCCCACTGCAGGGCGACGATCTCCAGGTCAGCAGCCTGCGCCATGGTGCCGTCGGGGTTCATGACCTCGCAGCACACTCCGACGGGCGGCAGCCCGGCCGCCACGCACATGGCGACGGTGGCCTCGGTGTGACCGGCGCGTTCGGAGAGCCCTCCCGGGCGAGCGGCAAGCGGGAAGACGTGTCCGGGCCGCAGGAAGTCGGTCGACCTGGCATCCGGGTGGGCCAGGCGGCGGACGGTCGCGGCGCGTTCGGAGGCCGACACCCCGGTCCCGGTCCCGGCGGCCAGGTCCACTGGGATGTGCGGGCGGGTACCGTGCCGGTCGCCGGGGCCGGGGGTGGGGTCGATCTCCAGTCGGTCCAGGACCTCGAGAGCGCACGGCACGGTCGGATGGCCGCACACCTGGGTGAGCAGGAAGGTGAACGCCTCCGGGCGTATACGCGCTCCCGCGAACACCACGTCTCCTTCGCCTTCCCGATCGGGATCCCAGATCACCACGGCTCCTCCGGCGGCGAGCTGGGCGAGTGCCTGCTGCACCCCACGTCCGCCGGACAGCCGTCCGGCCCACGGAAGCGCCGCGACCACCCCGGTCACCGCCTGCGCCAGGTCGGGCGACCGGCGCCGCGCCAGACGGATGACCAGGTCGGGTTCCAGGTTCACTCGATCCCCGACAGATAGCTCCGACAGTGTGGTGGCCTGCAGCGTCAGCGGAATCAGCGCCACCGAGAATCGGTCACGGGACACCTCGGCGACGGTGAGGCTGACGCCGTCGACCGCGATCTGCCCCTTGACCAGCGGAAGAAAGCGCTCGGGCGGTTTGATCCACAAGCGCCGTGTCGCTCCCTCGTCATCGATCCGCACGATTTTGCCCACGGCGTCCACGTTGCCCTGGACCAGGTGGCCGGCGAGCGGGTCGTTCAGCGCCAGAGGAGTTTCCACGTTGACCCGTGTGCCTGGCTGGATCTGGTCGAGGGTCGATCTGCGTCGGGTGTCGGCCGACAGCATGGCTTCCAGTACCTGCGTCCCGTGCTCGGTCTGTACGACGGTCAGGCCCACGCCGTTCAGGCAGATCGAGCCCGGCGCGCCAGCGGCGGCCATGGGAGCGCTGACCGCGATGCGCGCCTCGTCGACGGCCACTACTGTGCCGATTTCCTGGATGTTTCCGGTGAACATGCGACATCACCTCTCGATAGCAGGAGGACGAACCTCGCCGCACGAAGGATCAGGGGCCGGAACCGGCCCGAGAGGTGGCGGGGTGTCACCGCGTGGCCCGGATTCGCACCGAGTCGTCCTGCCGAAACCGGCGGAACCGGCGGGCTGTCACCGCCGCACCTTGGAATCGCACCGATCAACCTTTATCACTTAACAGCCTAGTAGATCAAAGTTTTCAATGTGGGCAAGACGGCGGCGCGCTGCGACGTCCGCCTCGCCTCCGGCTGCCTCGTCGAAGTCGTCACCAGCCATCGCCGCCAGCAGGGCGGCCCGGGATGAACTGCGCCGCCTCCCCCATGCCCTCCCTCTAGACGGGGCTCCGGCGCGATCAGCCTCTGTCCGACTCAGCCTCCATGGCAACGGTAGGCGGGGCCGGGCGTCGCCGAGCGTCCCCCGCGCGGGGGAAGGTACTGGCCCTGCCGTGGAAAGTGGTGGAGGCCGGGCGTGAGGCAGAGTCATGCCCATGATCACGCCGGTGACCGCCCTCCCTGCCCTGCCCGTTGTACCGCCGCCCGCCTGGGCGCGCGTCGCCGCTCACATGGCGGTGGCCAGCACCGTGCCTTCAGTCTGTGGCGGGCCGCCCTCGCCGTCGGGGTTCCCCTCGGGATCAGCGAGCGGGAGTTACTCGAGGGCTACCACTCTCCTGGTTGGGGCATCCTGTACATGATCGGGATCAGCCTGCTTGTCGAGCTGTCCGGGTTCATGACGATCGGCCTGGTCCGACCGTGGGGTGAGGTGGTCCCGCGCTGGATCCCGTTCATCGGCGGCAAGACCGTTCGGCCATGGGCTGCGGTGATCCCCGCAGCCGCAGGTGCCGCGACCATGACTCTGCCGTGGTGGTCACAGTTGGCCGTGATGATGTTCGTGACATACGAGGAGCCGGCACCCCACGGCGGCTACCGGAGCTTCATGTATGCCTGCTACGCACCGCTGCTGCTGTGGGGCCCGCTGCTGGCCGCTGTCACCGTGTCATATCACCGCCGCCATCGCGGCAGCTGTCAGTCCTCGCCCCATTGATCTCGAAGCTCTGGCAGTTGGGCGACTGCCACGATGGCGTGGCCGCCGCGCAGTCCCAGCTCGTCCGGCAATGTCTGTAGTGGATGGCTTTGGGGTTGCGTCGGGCGGCGGCGTCCACGGCAGCGGCGAAGGTGGCTGCGAGCGCCCGGCGCTGGGCGGTGCCGAGCCTGCGAGCCGGATACGGCGCCACGTCCTTGAACTGTTGCGGGAGGGCACCGACCGCGCGGTAGTTCTCGCCGGTGCACCCCTGGTCGGGCGTCCCCGTGCAGGGGACCGACATCCCCTGCACGGGGGAATCCGTCTGGTCGACCGCCACCGCACAGTGGCGCCCAGAGGGGTTGCGCGTGCGGCACTGGGCCGGGCGCTCGACCTGGGCAAGGTCGACATGTTCGGCCACTCCCTCGGCGGCTTCATCGCCGGGGAGGCCATGTACCGCGACCGGCGCATCGACGCGGGCGTCAACACGGACGGCGGCATGGCATACGGTGACCCCGCCGTCACGCCCTACCGGCCGGGTAAGGTGGCCGAGCACGGCTTGGAGCGGCTGTTCATGCTGATGGGCTCGGCCCCGTCAACAAGGAAACCGGCGACCTCACGGGGGCTCCCCCCTGAACGTGGACACCGAATTCAGGCGGCGGGCTTCAGGCTACCTGCAGCTTTCTCGTAATCGACCGGGCTGATCTGGCCGAGGCGGGAATGCCGCCTGACCGTGTTGTATCGGGTGATCCAGCCGAACACGGCCAGGCGGGCTGCTCGGGCATCGGGCCAGTGGCGCGCCCCCTGCAGGGTCTCGCGTTTGAGGGTCGCGTTGAACGACTCGGCCGCCGCGTTGTCAGCGCTGGTTCCGACCTCACCGCGCGAGCGGGTGACCCCGAGCCGGCGGCAGGTGCGCTCGAACTCTCGCGAACAGTATTGCGCGCCGTCGTCGCTGTGAAAGATCGCTCCCTCCAGTCGGCCGCCGCGGGTATGCGCAGCGGCCTGCAGCGCGTCGATGACCAGCTCGGTGCGCATGTGATCAGCGATCGACCAGCCCACCAGACGACGCGAATACAAGTCCACGACTGTGACCAAGTAGAGGAACGCACCGCCTCCGACAGGCAGGTAAGTGATGTCGCCGACGTAGCGGCTGTTCGGCTCCTTCGCGGTGAAGTCGCGCTGAAGCAGGTCCGCCACCGGCCGGGTATCCGGCTCCGGCACCATGGTGCGGACCTTCTTCCGCAGATGCACCCCGACGATGCCGTACTCGCGCATCACCCGCTCAACCCGCTTGTGGTTGACCTCGATCCCGGCCGCACGCAACTCAGCTGTCATCCGGGGCGAGCCATAGGTGCCCTCCTGCCCGGCATGGATCCGCCGCATCCGCCCAGCCAGATCCTCATCGGCCAGGCGGCGGGCCAGCCGCGCACCGGTGCCCTTCAGCCACCGGTAGATGCCTGAGCGCGACACCTGCAACACCCGGCACAACCGCTTCACCCCGAAGAGCGCCTTGTGATCCTCAACGAACTGAAAGCGGCTCACCAGTTCGTCTCGCCCGCGAAAAGCTTCGCGGCTCTGCGCAGAATGTCACGCTCTTGCTCCAGCTCCCGGATCCGGGCGCGGAACTGCTTGTTTTCCTCTTCCAGCACGTCGTCCGAGGGTATGTGCCCCGGCAGCGCCCGCTTACCGGTAGCAGCGGCACGCCCCGTCGCACTTGGAGCGCCCTCACCCCGGGTCTGCGCAGCGCGTACCCACAACCGCAGCGTCTCGCGGCTGATCCCCAGGTCCCTCGCGATCGACGTGATCGTCCGGTCAGGCCTGGACAAGACCAACGCGACCGCGTCGGCCTTGAACTCGGGCGGGTAGTTCTTCATCACCATCAGTGACATCTCTTCCCCTGGACCTCAAGATCCAGTCTCCAAGGTGTCCACATTCAAGGGGGAACGCCCACGATCCATCCGGGATGTCGTCGGCGAGCGTGGCGAGTAGGTCAACCGCCTCGCGGACGTAGCGCCAGGCGGTGCTGGTGCCGATGGCGGACCCGCGGCCAGACGCGCGTAGGTGTCACCGTTGCGAAGGTGGGCGAGCACCAGCAGGGCTTGCCGGGCCGCATCCAGGCGCCGCCGGCGGCAGCGCCGTTCGACACGCTGGGCGCGGATCAGCTCGGCGAGGCTGATTAGGGTGTGATTGGACAGTGGTATCGCGGCAGGGTAAGACAGCAACGAGGCTCTCCGGTAGAGGCATCGGATCTTGGTTGACTGTCTGCCGAGAGCCTCTTCTCATGCCGATCCGTGGTGCCTGGCAGGCCGCGCGGCAGCCTCACCTCGGCCTCGACCAAGGGCCCTGGCGAACGAGGATGAAAGGAACTCACTGGACTTGAAAAATCGAGATGGTCACCTCCGGGGCCGAGCAGGCCGGCCCAGCTCGTGGGCGAGCTGCTCCAGCTCGGCCCCGCCCGCCATCAGGGCGGTCAGCTCCTGTCGGGTGATGTCCGCCTTGCCGTACTCGCCGAGGCTGGTCCCCCGGTTCAGCAGCAGGAACCGATCGCCGATCGGGTAGGCGTGATGGGGGTTGTGGGTGATGAAGACGACCCCCAGACCCCGGTCGCGGGCCTGGGCGATGTAGCGGAGCACCACCCCGGCCTGCTTGACCCCCAGGGCGGAGGTCGGCTCGTCCAGGATGAGCACCCGGGCGCCGAAGTGGACGGCGCGGGCGATGGCCACGGACTGGCGCTCGCCGCCGGACAGGGTGCCCATCGGCTGGTCGACGTCGCGGATGTCGATGCCCATGGAGCGCAGCTCCTCGCGGACGGTGCGCCTGGCCCCGGCCACGTCGAAGCGGCGGAACGGGCCCCGGCCGAGCCGCGGCTCGGCGCCGAGGAAGAAGTTCCGCCAGACCGACATCAGCGGGATCATCGCCAGATCCTGGTAGACCGTGGCGATGCCCCGGTCCAGGGCGTCACGGGGGCTGGTGAAGGCGGCCGGCGCCCCGTCCACCAGATACTGCCCGGAGTCGGGTGTGTGGACGCCCGACAGGATCTTGATCAGCGTGGATTTGCCCGCGCCGTTGTCGCCCAGAACGCAGATCACCTCCCCCGCGCACACCCGCATGGAGACCTCCCGCAGCGCGATCACGCCGCCGAACGTCTTGCCCGCGGAGCGGACCTCCAGCAGGCAGGGGGGCGGCTGCCCGGTGCCCGCCGCCCGCGCCGCGTCCGCGCCCGGCCCGCCGGGCGAGGGCCGCTCCGGGGAGGGCCGCTCCGGGGTGGCGCCCGCGGGGGGCGCGCCGGTCCCGCTCAACGTCTCACCTCCTCCGCGTAGCGGCGGACGAGCCGGTTGGCGAGGGTCGCCAGCAGCAGCATGGCGCCGAGGAAGAACTTGAACCAGTCGGCGTCCCAGCCGGCGAACACGATGCCCTTGTCGGCCATGCCGAAGATCACCGCACCGATCGCGGCCCCGACCGCGGAGCCGTACCCGCCGGTCAGCAGGCACCCGCCGATCACCGCCGCGATGATGTAGACGAACTCCTGGCCGATGCCCGAGTTGGCCTGCACCGAGGTGAAGCGGAGCGCCATGACCGAGCCGACCAGCCAGGCGGCCACCGCGGTCGTCATGAACAGGGCGATCTTCGTCCGTTCGGCGGGGACTCCGGCGGCGCGGGCGGCCTGGTCGTCGCCGCCCACCGCGAAGATCCAGTTTCCGGCCCTGGTCCGCATGAGGACCCAGGTGGCCAGCGCGGTGACGCCCAGCCACCAGAGGATGGCCACCCGGAAGCCGGCCCCGGCCACCGGGACGGTCCCGGCCAGCACGGCGTGGGCGCTCTCGTAGCCCTCGGCTCTGCGGAGCCCGCCGACCTGGACGGTCCCGGTCAGTGCCTTGGTGACGCCCAGGTTGGCGCCCTGCAGCATCAGGAACGTGCCGAGCGTGACGATGAAGCTCGGCAGCTTGGTGCGGACCACGATCAGCCCGTTCAGGTAGCCGACCAGCAGGGCCGCCACGAGCGCGACGAGCATCGCCGTCCAGACCGCCAGGCCGTAGCGGGTGGCGAGGACGACTGTGATCAGGCCGGTGGTGCCGGTGAGCACCCCGGCCGACAGGTCGAACTCACCGCCGATCATCAGCAGCGCGATCGCCACCGCCATGATGCCGAGGGTGGAGGCCGGATCCAGCCAGTTGGCCACGCCCTCGACCGAGCGGAACGTGGCCGACTGGCCGGCGAAGAACGTGAAGACCGCGACCGCGCCGACCACCGCGCCGAGCTCCGGCCGGAGCAGGAGCCGCCGGGCCGTCCCCGTCCGGGCGAGCCGCTCGTCGGCCACCGTCACCGGGTGCCGCTCTCGGCGAGCCTGGCCACCTGTCCGGCGTTGTCCTTGGTGACGAAACCGGGACCGGTGTTGACCGGCAGGCCGCCGCCGACGGTGTTGAGGTTGTCGCGGTAGAGGATCAGGAAGGTGATCGGCAGCCAGCCCTGGAGATACTGCTGCTGGTCGACCGCGAACAGGATCTCACCGTCCTTGACGGCGGTGACCACGTCGGCCGACAGGTCGAAGGTGGCGAGTTTGGCCTTGGAGCCGCCGTCGGCGATCGCGTCACGGGCGGCGACCGCGACGGCCGGGTTCAGGGTGAGCACGCCGTCGACTGTGGTGTCCGACTGGAGCCTGGCCTTGATCTTGGAGGTGGCGTCGGCGAGGTTGCCCACCTCGACCTGGAGCCGCTCGACCGTGCCGCCCAGGCCCTCGGCCGCCCCCTTGCAGCGCTGGTCGAGGCCCACGTTCCCGGCCTCGTGGATGACGCAGAGCAGTTTGCCGACGCCCTCGGCCTTGAGCCTGTCCCCCGCGCCCCGCCCGGCCACGTCCTCGGACTGACCGACATGGGTGATCGCGCCGAACTCCCGGGACCTGTCCCCGCCGGAGTTGATCGTGATCACCGGGATCCCGGCGGCCACGGCCTTGCCGACGGCCTCCTTCAGCGCGTCCGGGTTGGCCATGGAGACCACGATGCCGTCGACCTTCTGGCTCACGGCCTGGTCGATGAGCTGGGACTGGCGCGCCGGGTCGCCGTCGCCCTGGTAGCTCACCGTGACGCCGTACCGCCTGGCCGCGGCCTCGGCGCCGTTCTTCACCACGTCCCAGAAGGCGTCGCCCGCGCCCGCGTGGGTGATGACGGCGAAGGCGCCCGCCTTGGCCGCGGCCGGAGCCGAGGCGCCCGCCGGCTCGCCGCCACTCTGCCCGGCCGGGCCGCCTGAGCAGCCGGTCAGGGCGGTCAGGCCCAGGGCGGCCGCGACGACCAGCCCTTTCGTCCACTTCATCGGTAACCTCCGTGCGTCGACTCGCCGGATCCTCCGTCCCTGGTTTGTAACCACCGCATTACCGCGCTGTCAATGGTTTGTCGTGACATTAGGACCTGCGTTGACGATGTCGTCGCACCGGGAGGCACCGGCGGCACGGGCCGCGCATCTGGGGCGGAGAGGCGGCGAGGGTATCCTGGTGGTCCGCGGCGGGCCGATGTCCCCGCCGCGAGGAGTGGCACGACAGCCAACTTCAGATCCGTGGAGCGGGGCGGGGGCGCCGGCCTCCACGACCTTGACGCCGACGGCTGGAGCTCCGTCACCGAGCCCCCCGACGCCCGCCGATCACCCATCGCCGGGCCCTTGCTTTTGTCCCGGGAAGCCTATATTTTCCCCAATAAAAGTAGGAATTAAGGGGAATGACGATGCCGCTACCGGATTTCCTCACCATCGGCGCCCCCAAGGCCGGGACGACCGCGCTGCACGCGGCGCTGGCCCGCCACCCGGGGCTCTTCCTGTCGCCGGTGAAGGAGCCGAAGTTCTTCCTCACCGACGGCCCGCCGCCGGCCGGAGGGGGGCCGGGCGACGCCCAGACCTACCGCGAGCACGTCTGGCGGCGCGCGGACTACGAGGCCCTGTTCGGCGCGGCGCCGCCGGACACGCCCAGGGGCGAGTCCACCCCGTTCTACCTGTACGACCTGGAGGCGCAGCGGCGCATCCGGGCCGCGATCCCCGAGGCCAGGCTGATCGTGGTGCTGCGTGACCCGGTGGAGCGGGCCCACTCCAACTGGACCCACCTGTGGTCGGCCGGGCTGGAACCGGTCGGCGACGTGGTGCGGGCGTGCGAGGAGGAGGGGCGGCGGATCAGGGCGGGCTGGGCGCCGTTCTGGCACTATCGCGGGCTCGGCCGGTACGGCGAGCAGCTGGCGCACCTGTACACCCTGTTCCCCCGCGAGCAGGTGCTGGTCTTCCGCTACCGCGACCTGGTCGACCGGCCCGCCGACACCCTGGACCGGATCTGCCGCTTCCTCGGCGTCGAGACCGGCG
Source organism: Streptosporangium sp. NPDC048886 (assembly GCF_055586905.1). NCBI lineage: Bacteria > Bacillati > Actinomycetota > Actinomycetes > Streptosporangiales > Streptosporangiaceae > Streptosporangium > Streptosporangium sp. NPDC048886. The sequence continues at coordinate 73,997 of NZ_JBVJHH010000044.1, read as the reverse complement.
TCATCACCGAGGTCCCCCGGGAGAACGTCACCGCCCATCCCGAGCCGACGCGGGGCCACCGGCTGCTGTCTCGGGCGCTGCGGACCGGGGCGGCGGTCGGCCGGTTCCTCCCGGCGCGGGCGAGCGTGGCGCTGACCGACCCGCTGGAGCGGCGGCTGCAGCAGCGGGCCCGCTCCCGCCGGCCCCTCACCTGGGAGCAGCGGGAGCGGCTGATCGGCTACTTCGCCGAGGACGTGGCGCTGCTGCAGGAGACGACCGGCGAGGACTTCAGCGACTGGCTACGCCCCCGTGAGCGCTCCGGCGGCCTGGTGGGCACCCGCCCCGACGGCCAGCGCCAGGCCCGCAACGGGCGGCCGCAGGCGTAGGAGCGGCGGTGCGCGGCCCGGGGCGGACGCGGGACGCGGCGTGGGACCGGCCCTCCGGGCGGGCCGCGCCGCCCCGGGCGTCTGCGGACCGGAGCGGCCCGGCCCCGCCGCCTCGGGGTCAGCGCAGCTCGGTGCGGAGCTCGTGGGCCCCGTCCGGGCGGGTGTACTCGTAGTAGAGCCGCCGTCCGCCCCCCGGTAGGTCCACGATGTCCAGGTAGCGCAGGCCGCCGCCGGCGTGCGGCGAGAACGCGGCGGGGCCGTCCCCGGCCGGGGTCAGCTCGCCCGGGTCGGTGCCCACCGCCACGCCGGTCTTCTCCTCGTAGTTCTCCGCCGCCGTGGCCCGGCCGTCGTAGAAGGCGACGATCCCGTCGTCCAGGAAACGGACCGCGGCGATCCGCGTGCCCCTGGCGTCCCAGGCGCCGGGCCGGCCGCTGAGCGCGGCGCCCTGCCAGATCCACTCGAGCCCGTCGGCGCTGGTGGCGTAGTCGCTGACCATCTGGTCGGCCTCCTCGGCCTCGGCCAGCGGGTGGCAGGAGGCCCACAGGTGCCACACGTCGCCCCGCCGTACGATCACCGGGTCCTTGACGCCGGTCTTGGGATCTCCGGGGAGCACGGTCCGGCGGTGCCGGGGGTCGAACCCGGCCGGGTCTCCGGCCTCCAGCACCTCCACCCGCCAGTGCTTGCTCCCATGGGTGGCGCAGCTCAGATAGAGCCGCCAGCGCCCCTCGGGGGTGCGGACCAGGGTGGGACGCTCCAGCGACTCGGCGTCCATCTCCCGCCTGTCTATCGTGAGCAGGGGCTCGAACCGCTCGCCGTCCGCCGACCGGGCGACGACGACAGCGTAGCCACGCCCTTCCCCGACCGGGCGGCGCAGCCGGTAGGCCAGGTAGATCACTCCGTCGTCCGCCACCGCGCTCGGGGCGCCCGCCCAGTGGCCCGCGCCCGGCACGGCGGGCTCGACCGCCACCACCGAACGCTCCGGGTCGGGAAGAAAGTCGTCAAGGGTCAACACGGCACCGACGGTAGGCAAGGTCTGCGTGGTAGTCATGGAGAATCACCAATCGTGTTCACGGGTTTGATCGCCTTTTGGCGGTCGCATGGCTCAGGTCGCCGGGAGTCCCGGGCCGCGACCGTCCGCGGCGCCGGCCTCCCCGGCGGGGACGCTCCCATGACGCTCAGGAGTGGCGGAGCGTCGCGGCGGGCAGCGGGATGGCCGGGAACGGGTTGTCGGGGGGCAGCGTGAGCCGCCGGATCTCCTGCGGACGGGTGGTGGCGTCCAGGTGGAGCAGGGCGGCCCCGATCCCCGCCGCGCCGACCATGTATCCCGTGTCGGCGGTGACCTCCCAGGGCCGCAGCCGGCGATAGGCCTGGTACCACCGCCAACCCCGCCCGTCGTGCCGGGTGGCCCGGCCGATGAGGTCCGTCCCCAGCTCGTGGGCGAACTCCAGGTGGGTCTGGCGGCCGGTCGCCGCCCAGAGCCCGACGAACAGCTCCACCAGGCCGGCCGCGCCGCAGCACTGACACGCCACGTTCCAGTAGCCGTCCGTCCGGCGGCCCGGGGTGCCGCTGCGGACGATCCCCCGGGCCAGCCGTTCCACCCAGTCGAGATCCCCGGCGTCGCCCGCCACCCGGTACAGCTCGTAGAACATGCGCGCGACCCCGGCCGATCCCGAGCAGAACCCCAGATAGTGCAGGTCGCGGCCCTGCGGGATGTGGTGCGGGACCATCGCGCACCGGTCCGTCACGACGCTGATCGCGCGGACGAAGTCGGACCCCCTCCTGGCGGCCTTCAGGAAGCCGCTCTGCCCGGTCAGGCCGTACAGGCGGGCGAGCAGGAAGGCGGTGCCCGCCGTGCCGGACAGGAAGCCGGGCGTGACCGCGTCCAGCGGCAGGTCGGCGCAGGCGCCGTCGCCGAACCGGTGGCCGGGGACGGCGAGGTCGGCGATGCGCATGCCCGCCTCGACGGCGATCTCCTGGTAGGCGGGGACGCCCAGGATGCCGGCGGCGTGCAGGAGCCCGAGGATGATCCCGCCGTCGCCGCGCTGCGCGGGGTCGCCGGTCCAGCCGAGCCCTCCGTCGACGGGGCGGGCGCTGCGCACGATGTGGTCGGCGACGGCCCCGGCCTCCGCCTCGAAGGAGCTCTCGCCGGTGGCCCACCCCGCCTCGGCGAGCGCGAACATCACTCCCGCCAGGCCGTGGTGGAGGGAGAGGTCGGCCTGCTCCCGCCAGGTGGCGGCGAGGTAGCGGGCCCCGGCCACGGCGTCGTCGAAGTAGCCCTCGTCTCCGGTGGCGGCGGCGAGTTCGAGGAAGAACAGGACGATGCCGGCCGCCCCGGAGTACAGCGACAGCGGCTGGCCCGGTATGGCCGAGCGGCCTCGCGTGTCGGGGTTGGCCCGCCAGTGCCGCCCGCGCCCGTCGTCCACGGCCGCGGAGCGGATCCAGCGCGCGGCCCTGACCGCGGCGCTCAGCGGGGTCTCGGCCCCCGGTTCCGGGCTCATGGCGGCTCCTTCATGTGACCAGACCACCACTTTACCCCCATTTCCTACAGGATCAATAGGTAATATTGGCGTCCACGGCGTCGGTGACGACCGCCCGAGCATATGGGCAGGTTACTACGCCGGCCGGCGACCCGCCGGAGCAACGGCACATCCGGAGCGTTGAACATGATTTGTCATGACATTCTGATGTCCGCTAGCCTGATCACGGAGCGTATCCACGGGAGGGCAGATGACCGCGAAGCTCGCCATCGATCTGGACCGGTCCAGCCCGGTGCCACTCTACTTCCAAGTGGCCGAGCAGATCTCCGAGGCCATCCAGCGAGGCGACCTGCCGCCCGGATCCAGGCTCGACAACGAGATCCTGCTCGCCGACCGGCTCGGCCTGTCCCGGCCGACCATCCGCCAGGCGATCCAATACCTCGTCGACAAGGGCCTGCTGGTGCGCAAGCGGGGTGTCGGCACCCAGGTCGTGCACGGCCAGGTCAAGCGCTCGGTCGAGCTCACCAGCCTCTACGACGACCTGCGCAGGGCGGGCCAGGAGCCGGCCACCCGGGTGCTGGCCCTGGAGTCCGGGCCCGTGGACGAGAAGATCGCCGCCATCCTCGGCGTCGCCGCCGGCACCGAGGTGCTGCGGATGGAGCGGATCCGCTACGCCGCCGGGGAGCCGCTGGCCCTGCTGCACAACTGGCTGCCCGTCGGCCTGGCACCGCTGACCGCCGAGAGCCTCCAGGAGCGCGGGCTGTATGAGCTGCTCCGCTCCGCCGGGGTGCGGATGCGCGTGGCCAACCAGCGCATCGGGGCGCGCGCGGCCACCGCCACCGAGGCCCGGCTGCTCGACGAGCGGCGCGGCGCGCCCCTGCTCACGATGCTCCGCACCACCTACGACGACCAGGGCAGGGCCGTGGAACACGGCTCCCACGTCTACCGGGCCTCGCACTACTCCCTGGAGGTCACGCTCATCGAGCGCTGAGCCCTCGGATCGGAACGGTCCCGCGAGGGCAGGCCGGCCCCCCGATCGCCCTACAGCGACAAAAATCCTACAAAAGGTGTCGACCTGGACAGTTGTTTAGGGTGTTTTGTCCTCATGGGGTGTGCCGGGAGGGAACGGCCGGGAAAGAGCTAGGCGTATGACCTCAAATACGGGGGACGCCGATGCGCGGCCGGGAGCCTGAGTGGGCGGCGATCCTCAAACTGCTGGGGACCGCCGCGGACACGACCGGGAACGTGCTGCTCGTGGAGGGCGAGCCCGGGATGGGCAAGAGCCTCCTGCTCGCCGAGGCGGCGACCGTCGCGGCCGCGCGGGGCACGGCGGTCGCGACCGGCCGGGCCGACGAGCTGGGACGGCTGACGCCGCTGGGACCGCTGTTGTCGGCCCTGGAGGAGTCACCGGCCCCCGTGGCCGTCACCAGGAGCGACTTCCCCGACGGGCCGGGCCTGCTGATGTGGCTGGCCGAGCGGGTGCGGGCCGCGCTGGAGAGACGGGCGAGACCGGGACCGCTGCTGATGACCCTGGACGACCTCCAGTGGGCCGACCCCGCCACGCTCATGGCCCTGCGGACGCTGCCGTCGCGGCTGGCCTCCCACCCGCTGGCGTGGCTGCTGGCCCGCCGTACCACCTCCGGCGGCGGCGACTCCGGCCTCCTGTTCGACCTGCTCGAGCAGGAGGGGGCCACCCGGATCCTGCTGAACCCGCTCGATGAGGACACCGTGTCCGAGGTGGTCGCCGACACCCTGAACGCGGCTCCCGGAGAGGAGCTGGCGGCGCTGGCGGCGCAGGCGGGCGGGGACCCGTCCCTGCTGCTGGCGCTCCTCACCGGGCTGCGTGAGGAGAACGCCGTGCGGGTGGGCCCGGGCGTCGCCCTGCTGACCGGGACGGCGCTGCCCCGGCGCCTCCACGCCGCCGTCCGGCGGCGCCTGGAGGAGGTGAGCGCCAGGACCAGGCACCTGCTGGAGGCGACCGCGCTGCTCGGCCGCTCGTTCTCCCCGGCGTACGCGGCCGAGATGCTCGGCCAGCCGCCCGCCGCGCTGCTCCCCTCCCTGGAGGAGGCGCTCGCGGCCGGCGTGCTCGTGGTCGCCTCCGACAAGCTGGCGTTCCGGAACGAGCTGGTGTGGCGGTCGATCGTCGACACGGTGCCCGCGCCGGTACGGCAGGCGCTGCGCCAGCAGATCGGGCAGGGCCGGCCGGCCCGTCCGGCCCCCCGGCACCAGCGCGCCGACGGCGCGGCCGCCGACACCCTCGTGCTGCTGTCCCTGCTCGCCTGGGACGAGGGCAGGCTCGCGCGCGGCCTGGAGCTGGCCCGCGAGGCCGTGGAGCTGCCCGGCAGCGGGCGCCACCCGCAGCCGCGGGCCGTCCTGACGACGATGCTGACCGACCTCTGGCTGCTCGACGAGGCGGAGACGGTGCTGGCCGGTGCCGTGGAGGAGGCCGCCGGGCAGGCCGAGTGGGCCGCCGAGATACCCGTCCTCCGCGCCCGCCTCGACCTCGCCGGCGGCCGGCTGGGCAGCGCGATCGAGCAGGCCGAGGCCGGGCTGACCGCCGCCGGCAGCCTGGGCGTGCCGGTCCTCGTCTCCTCGGCCCTGTCGGTGCTCGGCACCGCCTCACTGCGGGCGGGCGACCTTCCCCGGGCGGTCAGATATCTGGAGAGCGACCTGGCCAGGGGGGTGCGGGACGCGCCGCCGTACGCGCGGCTGCGCTCGGAGCTGACGGCCGGGCGGATCAGCGAGGCGCGCGGCGGCGCGGCGAGCGGGATGAGCTCGCTCAGCCAGGTCTACGACGCGCTGCCCAGGCACACCGGGGCGCTGACCAGCGACCCGACGGCGGCGGCGTGGCTGGTGCGGGTGGCGATGGCGGTGCGGGACGAGCGCCGGGCCGACGCCGTGGTGGACGCGGCCGAGGGCATCGCCTGGCGCAACCCCCGCCTGCCCAACCCCTCGGTGGCCGCCGCCCACGCGCGCGGCGTGCGCGAGCGCGATCCGGACGCGTTGGTCCGCGCGATGACCGAGCACACCGACCCGTGGGCCAGGGCCTCGGCCGCGGAGGACCTCGGCGTGCTGCTCGGCGCCGACGCCGGCGCCCGCGACCTGGCCGTCTCCAGCCTCAACAGCGCGCTGCTGTGCTACGGGTCGGTGGACGCGATCCGCGACGCGGCACGGGTGCGGGGCCGGCTGCGGGCACTGGGCGAGCGGCGCCGCCACTGGGTCCGGACCGACCATCCCGTGTCGGGGTGGTCCAGCCTGACCGGCACCGAACGCGCGGTCTGCGATCTCGTCGCCCAGGGGGTGACCAACCGCCAGGCGGCCGAGCAGATGTTCATCAGCGAGCACACCGTCGCCTTCCACCTGCGCCAGGTCTTCCGCAAGCTCGGCATCCGCTCGCGTGTCGAGCTGGCCCGGCTCGCCGTGCAGGAGAGCGTCCGCCCGGACCGCCGCGGCGCCTCCTGACCGAGCCTCCGCCCGGACCCGCCCGGACCGCAGGGGCGGCCTCCTGAACGCCCCCCGGACCGCAGGCGGGTGCTCAGCATTCGCCCGGATCATCGGGACGCCTCGACGCCCGCCCGGACCGCGGGCGCCTCCTGCCGGGCGAAGTGCTCGTGCACCAGCCGGACCGCCATGGAGCCCTCGCCCACCGCCGAGGCCACCCGCTTGACCGAGCGGCTCCTGACGTCGCCCACCGCGAAGACGCCCGGCAGGCTGGTCTCCAGGGGCAGGCCGTCGTCGAAGCCGGTGAGGACGTATCCCCTGTCGTCGAGGGCAATCTCGGGGGCGAGCCAGGTCGTGCAGGGGTCGGCCCCGATGAACACGAACATGGCCCGGGTGTCGATGCGCAGCCGCTCCCCGGTGCGGGTGTCCTCGGCGACGACGGCCTCCAGGACGTGGGGACCGGCCAGCTCGCGCACCTCGGTGCGGAGCATCACCTCCACCTTGGGATTGTTCTCGATCCGGTCGATGAGATAGCGCGACATGTCCTGGGCGAGGTCGTCCGCGCGGACGAGCAGGCGGACCGAGCCGGCGTGCCCGGCCAGGAAGATCGTCGCCTGCCCCGCCGAGTTGCCTCCGCCCACGACCACGACCGGCTCCCCCCGGCAGAACGCGACCTCGGCCAGGGTCGCGGCGTAGTAGACGCCGTTGCCCTCGAAGTCCTCCAGCCGTGGCACCCCGAGCTTGCGGTAGCGCGCTCCGGTGGCGATGACGATCGTGCGGCCCTCGACCGGCGGCTCGTCGCGCAGCCCCACGGTGTAGTGCCCGTCCCGCCGCTTGAGCGAGGTGGCCTCGGCGGGCACGCCGAGGTGCGCGCCGAACTTCTTGGCCTGGATGACGGCGCGCTCGGCGAGTTCGCCGCCGGAGATCCCCGTGGGGAAGCCGAGATAGTTCTCGATGCACGACGAGGTGCCCGCCTGGCCGCCGGTGGCGACCGCGTCGAGCACCACCGTGCGCAGTCCCTCCGACGCTCCGTACACCGCGGCGGCCAGGCCCGCGGGACCCGCTCCCACGACGACGAGGTCGAAGACGTCCTTCGGCGCCGACGGCACCGGCAGGCCGATCTCGCGGGCCAGCTCGGCGTTGCCGGGATTGCGCAGGACCTGCGTCCCGCCCAGGATCACCACGGGCGTCTCGTCCGGCGCTATGCCGAGATTGCGCACCAGCGCCTCGGCCTCCTCGTCCTCCTCCAGGTCGATCCACCGGTGCGGCAGCCGGTTGCGGGCGGCGAACTCCCGCAGCCGCCGGGTGTCCGGCGAGTAGCGGGAGCCGATGATCCTCAGGCCCGCCCCGCTGCTGATGAGCAGCGAGCGGCGGATCAGGAAGGCCCGCAGGATCAGGTTCCCCAGCTCCGGATCGTGGGCGACGATCTGGAGCAGGCGCCGGGTGGGGACCGCCAGGATCTCGCCCGCCTCGCAGACGACCGACGTCGTGAACGCCTTCTGGCCGACAAGCAGCCCGAGCTCGCCGAGGAAGCGGCCCGGCCCGTGGACCCGCACCACCCGTTCGTCCTGGATGACGGCCGCCTTGCCCGCCAGGACGACGAAGAGGTTTGGGCAGTCCTCGCCCTCGCGGAACAGGACGTCGCCTGGCCGGGTGGGCCGCCGGACCCCGTGGGGTGCCAGCCTCGCGGTCTGCTCGTCGCTCAGCCGGGGGAAGGCCCCGTGGTGGTCGGGGGTCTCGGCGAAGGCGTCCATCTCAGTCGCCCTCCCGTCCCGCCGTCGCGATCGCCCCGTCCACCCAGGTGCGCAGCTCGGCGGCCGGAGCGGCGCCCGCCCGCTCGGCCACGACCCGCCCGCCGCTCATCACCATCAGGTAGGGGATGTTGCGGACGGTGAAGCGCTCGGCGAGCTTGGGCGAGCGGTCCACGTCGACTTTGACGAGTTTCACCGTGCCCGCAAGGTCCTCGGCGACCCGGTCGAGCGCCGGGCTGACCATCCGGCAGGGCCCGCACCACGCCGCCCAGAAGTCCACGATCACCGGGACCGGCGAGCCCTCGGCCACCTCGGCGAAGTCGTCGTCGCCGGCCTCGGCCAGCCACGGCAGTGGCCGGTGGCACCTGCCGCAGCGCGGAGCGCTCGGCGCGGCCGCGGGGACCCTGTTCTTCTGCCCGCAGTTCTTACATTGCACGATATTTGATGACATGCCCGCTTCTCCTCACTCGTAGGTGACGACGAGCTCGCCTTCGGCCAGTCCGACCCGGACCACGGCGCCGTCGTGCACGTCACCGGTGAGCAGCGCACGGCCGATGCGGGTCTCGACCTCCCTGGCGATGAAGCGGCGCAGCGGGCGCGCGCCGTACACCGGGTCGTATCCCCGCTCGGCGATGTACCTGCGCGCGTCTTCGGAGACCTCCAGCCCTATCCCCCGCTCGTCGAGCCGCGCCCGCAGCTCACCGAACATCAGCTCGACGATGTGCTCGATCTCCTGCGGCGTGAGCGGCTTGAAGATCACGATGTCGTCGACGCGGTTGAGGAACTCGGGGCGGAAGTGCGAGCGCAGCTCCGCCATGACCTGCTCCTGCACGTCGTGCTTGATCTCCCCGCTCGGCGTGACGCCTTCGAGCAGGTAGATCGAGCCGATGTTGGAGGTCATGATCAGCACGGTGTTGCGGAAGTCGACGGTCCTGCCCTGCGCGTCGGTGAGCCGCCCGTCGTCCAGGACCTGCAGCAGCGTGTTGAAGACGTCGGGATGGGCCTTCTCCACCTCGTCGAAGAGCACCACCGAGTACGGCTTGCGCCGTACCGCCTCGGTGAGCTGGCCGCCCTCGTCGTACCCGACGTAGCCGGGAGGGGCGCCGACCAGACGGCTGACCGTGTGACGCTCCTGGTACTCGCTCATGTCGATGCGGATCATGTTGTCCTCGGTGTCGAACAACGCCGCCGCGAGTGCCTTGGCCAGCTCGGTCTTGCCCACACCCGTCGGTCCCAGGAAGATGAACGACCCGATCGGGCGGCGCGGGTCCTTGATGCCGGAGCGGGCCCTGATGACGGCGTCGGCCACCAGCCGCACCGCCTCGTCCTGGCCGATCACCCGCTCGTGCAGGATCTCGTCCAGGTGCAGGAGCTTCTCCCGCTCCCCCTCCTGCAGGCGGCTCACCGGGATGCCCGTCCACCTGGAGACGATCATCGCGATCTCGTCCTCGGTCACGACCTCACGCAGCAGCCGCCCGGCGCCCTGCTTGTCGCGCAGGCGCTCCTCCTCGGACTGCAGGCGCCGTTCGAGCTCGGGCAGCCTGCCGTGCCGCAGCTCGGCGGCGCGGTTGAGGTCGTAGTCGCGCTCGGCGCGCTCGGCCTCGGTGCGCACGCGTTCTATCTCCTCGCGCAGGCTCTGGACGCTGCGCAACACCTGCCGCTCGGCCTCCCACTGCGCCCGCATGGCGTCGGCCTCGGCCCGCAGGTCGGCGAGCTCCTTGCGCAGCTCCTCCAGGCGGGCCTTGCTCGCCTGGTCCTCCTCCTTGGCCAGCGCGGCCTCCTCGATCTCCAGCCGCATCACCCTGCGGGTGAGCTCGTCGAGCTCGGCGGGCATCGAGTCGATCTCGGTGCGGAGCATCGCGCAGGCCTCGTCCACCAGGTCGATGGCCTTGTCCGGCAGGAAGCGGTCGGAGATGTAGCGGTGGCTCAGCACGACGGCGGCCACCAGCGCCCCGTCCTGGATCGTCACCCCGTGGAAGACCTCCAGCCGCTCACGCAGGCCGCGCAGGATCGAGATGGCGTCCTCGACCGAGGGCTCGTCGACCATCACGGGCTGGAAGCGGCGCTCCAGGGCGGCGTCCTTCTCGATGTGCCTGCGGTACTCCTCCAGGGTCGTGGCCCCGATCATGTGCAGCTCGCCGCGGGCCAGCATGGGCTTGAGCATGTTGCCCGCGTCCATGGCGCCCTCGGCCGCGCCCGCGCCCACGACCGTGTGCAGCTCGTCGACGAACAGCAGGATCCGCCCCTCGGCGGCCACGACCTCGGTGAGCACCGCCTTGAGACGCTCCTCGAACTCGCCCCGGTACTTCGCGCCGGCCACGAGGGCGCCCATGTCGAGGCTGAAGACCGTCTTGTCCCTCAGCCCCTCGGGCACGTCACCGTTGTTGATCCGCTGGGCGAGGCCCTCGACGATGGCGGTCTTGCCGACTCCGGGGTCGCCGACCAGGACCGGGTTGTTCTTGGTCTTGCGCGACAGGATCTGGATGACGCGGCGGATCTCGCTGTCGCGCCCGACGACCGGGTCGAGCTTGCCGGCGGCGGCGTCGGCGACCAGGTCCCGGCCGTACTTCGCCAGCGCCTCATAGGCGACCTCGGGCATCGCCGAGGTGACCCGCTGGTGGCCGCGGACCGCGGTGAGCGCCTGGAGGAAGGCGTCCCTGCTCAGCCCCTGCTGGTGGAGCAGCCGTCCGGCGGAGCTCTCGCTGCCCTCCTCCAGCAGGGCGACGAGCAGGTGTTCCACCGAGACGTACTCGTCCTTGAGCCGGTCGGCCTCCCGCTTGGCCGCCTCCAGCAGGCGTGACAGGCGCCGGGTCACCCGGACCTGGCCGGGATCGACCCCGGGGCCGCCGACCCGGGGGCGGCGCCTCAGCTCGGCCTCCAGGTCGGCGACGAGCCGCTCCACGTCGACGTCGGACTTGAGGAGCAGACGAGGTATCAGGCCGTCGGGCTGATCCAGCAGCGCCAGCAGCAGGTGCTCCCCGTCGACGTCGGTGTGTCCGAAACGGAGCGCCTTGGTCTGCGCGTCGTGCAGCGCCTCCTGCGACTTCTGTGTCAGCTCGTTCACGTCCACTGCGGTCCTCCTGTAGTGCCTGTAGTGCGGGGACGGCTGCGCTGGGCCGCCTCCAGTTCCGCGATCCGGTCGAGCAGGTCCACCACGAGGCCGAGCGCGGCGTAGTTGAGCGCGAAAGCGGCGCGCAGGCGCTGGATCCGGGCCATGGCGTACACCTGGGACAGCGGGAACCACAGGTCCCCGGCCGCGTCGCGCTGCGCGTCGAGCACGCCGAGGGTGACGAGACGGCGCACCAGGTCCGGGTGGGTCCCGGTGGCCCAGGCGAACGCCTCCAGGTCCAGGCGCCGGGGCCGGGTCAGTGCGTAACTCATCGCCGCCTCCACGGAACGGGCCGCCGGGACCTCGCCGACGGCCGGGCCGGCACCGCCTCCGGAGCCGGCCGCCGAGACCTCGCCGGCGGGCGGGTCATCGCCCTCTCCTGGGATCGAACTCCGAGGCCGCGGCGAGCTGCTCGAACAGCCTCCGCTCCTGCTCCGACAGGGTGGGCGGGACCATGATCCGCACCTCGGCGAACAGATCGCCCGGTGTTCCTCTCGGGTTCGGCATCCCCCGGCCGCGCAGCCGCAGCCTCCGGCCGCTGGAGGTCCCGGCGGGCACCTTGACCTTGGCCTCGCCGCCCGGGGTGTCGACGGCGACGGACGCGCCGAGCGCCGCCTCCCACGAGCTGACCGGGAGGTGGAGGTGGATGTCGCGCCCCTCGACCCGGTAGCGGCGGTGCGGCGCGATCCTGACGATCAGGTAGAGGTCTCCGGCGGCGGCCCCGTCGCTGCCCCGGCCCCCCTGTCCCGCCAGGCGGATACGCTGCCCGTCGGTCACCCCCGCCGGCATGTTGACCTCGATCCGTCGGCCGCCCACGGTGATCGAGCGGCGTCCGCCCCGGTACGCCTCCTCCACGGTCAGCTCGATCTCGGCCTCCTGGTCGGCGCCGGGGATCGGCCCCCAGCCCCGGCCCGCCCGGCCGGCCCGGCCGCCGAACAGCCCCTCCAGGAGATCCTCGAAGTCGACGCCCTCCCCGAAGCCCGCCGCTCCACCCGGACCGGCTCCGGCCCCGGTTCCCGCCCTGGCCCCGGACCCGGCCCGCCTGCCCCGCCCGGCTCTGGCACGGGCCCAGGTCTCCGGGTCCACGTCCTCGGGCACCTGGCGGAAGTCCGCTCCGAACGCGTCGTAGCGGCGGCGCGTCCCAGGGTCGGACAGGACGCTGTATGCCTCCGAGATCTCCTTGAAGCGGTCTTCGGCGCCCGGGTCCTTGTTGATGTCGGGGTGGTAGGCCCGCGCGAGTTTGCGGTAGGCGCTCTGGATCTCCTCCTGGCCGGCGCCTCTCGGCACCCCGAGGATCTCGTAGAAGTCGCGGGGCGCGGCGGCCATCATTCCCCCTTGGCCACCACGACCAGTGCGGGCCGCAGCTGCTGCTCACCGTCTCCGTAGGCCGGCCGTACCACGTGCAGGACCGTCCCCTCGGGCACGTCCTCCTGCGCGAGCGTGGCCACTGCCTCGTGCCGCGCCGGGTCGAACACCGTCCCGGCGTCGTCCCGGCGTGGGAAGCCCAGGCGGGCGAGCACGTCCAGCGCCTGGTCCCCGATCGCCTGCAGCCCCTCGACGATGGCGGCCGGATCGCTCCCGGCGTGCTCCAGCGCGCGTTCCAGGTTGTCCAGCACGGGCAGCCACTCGGCGGCCGCCCGCGCCCGCTCCTCAGCCCGCACCCGCTCGGTGTCCCGGATGACCCGCTTGCGCAGATTATCGAGGTCGGCCAGGGCGCGCCGCCACCTGTCCTCCAGCTCCTCGTTCTGCCGCTGGAGCCCGGCGGCGCGGGCCTGGAGCTCCGCCACGTCCGGGGCGGCGCCCTCGGCGCCCTCCCGGGGGACGTCTTCCCGTCCAGGCGCGTCACTCATCGGTCGTGAACTCCGCGTCGATCACGTCGTCGTCCCCGCCCGCCCCCTGGCCGCCCTGCGGGCCCTGGGCTCCCGGAGCCCCCTGGGCGCTGCCCGCCGGCTGCCCGGCGGAGGCGACGGCGAGGCTCTGGTAGACCTGCTGCAGCTCCGAGGTCAGGGCCCGGAGCCGGTCGAGCGGGGTCTCCTGCTGCTTGACCGCCTCACGGGCGTCGTTGACGAGCATCTCGGCACGCGCCTTCTCGTGGACGGGCACCGCCTCCCCCAGCTCCTTCAGCCGCCGCTCCACCTGGTAGGCGGCGCTGTCGAGCTCGTTGCGCGCGTCGACCACCTGCCGCAGCCGCGCGTCCTCGTCCCGGTGCTGCTCGGCGTCGGCGACCATGCGCTCGACCTCGCGCTGGTCGAGGTTGGAGCTCTCGCTGATGGTGATCCGCTGTTCGGCGTTGGTGTCCTTGTCCCGGGCCGAGACGTTCACGATCCCGTTCGCGTCGACGTCGTAGGTCACCTCGATCTGGGGCTCGCCGCGCGGCGCGGGCCTGATGTTCTCCAGCCGGAACCGGCCGAGGACCCGGTTGTCGGCGGCGCGCTCGCGCTCCCCCTGAAGGACCACGACGTCGACGGCGCTCTGGTTGTCCTCGGCGGTGCTGAACACCTCGGTACGGCGGGCCGGGATCGTCGTGTTGCGGTCAATGACCTTGGTCATGATCCCGCCGAGCGTCTCGATGCCCAGCGAGAGCGGCGTCACGTCGAGCAGGACGACGTCCTGCATCTCACCCTTGATGACGGCCGACTGGACCGCGGCGCCCAGCGCCACGACCTCGTCGGGGTTGACCGTCATGTTCGGGTCCTTGCCGCCGGTCATGCGGCGCACCAGGTTCTGCACGGCGGGCATCCTGGTCGAGCCGCCCACCAGGATCACCTCGTCGATGTCGTTGGAGGTGAGCCTGGCGTCGGCTATCGCCTGCTCGACCGGCCCCTTGCAACGTTCCAGGAGGTCGGCCGTGATCTCCTCGAACGTCGCCCGCCGCAGCGTGGTGTTCAGGTGCTTGGGGCCGGAGGCGTCCGCGGTGATGAAGGGCAGGCTGATCTGCGTCTGGGTGACCGCCGACAGCTCGACCTTGGCCTTCTCCGCCGCCTCGAACAGCCGCTGCAGCGCCTGGGGGTCGTTGCGCAGGTCGATGCCGGTGTCGCGCTGGAACTCGTCGGCGAGGTGGTCGACGATGCGCCGGTCGAAGTCGTCGCCGCCCAGATGGGTGTCGCCCGAGGTCGACCGTACCTCGACGACGCCCTCGCCGATGGTGAGGATGCTGACGTCGAACGTCCCGCCGCCCAGGTCGAAGACGAGCACGGTCTCGTTCTCCTTGCGGTCCAGACCGTAGGCCAGGGCGGCCGCGGTGGGCTCGTTGACGATCCGCAGCACCTCCAGGCCCGCGATCCTCCCGGCGTCCTTGGTCGCCTGGCGCTGGGAGTCGTTGAAGTAGGCGGGCACGGTGATGACCGCCTCGGTGACCTTCTCCCCCAGGAACTTCGAGGCGTCGTCGACGAGCTTGCGCAGCACCTGGGCGGCGATCTCCTCCGGCGCGTAGAGCTTGTCGTGGACCTTGAAGCGCACCGCCCCGTCCGGTCCGGGCACCACGTCGAACGACACGGCGTTCATCTCGCTGGTGACCTCGTCGAAACGGCGCCCGATGAAGCGCTTGGCCGAGTAGATCGTTCCCTTGGGGTTGAGGATCGCCTGCCTGCGGGCCAACTGCCCGACCAGGCGCTCGCCCTGCTCGGTGAAGGCCACGACCGACGGCGTCGTCCGGGAACCCTCGGCGTTGGGGATCACCGTGGGCTGGTTGCCCTCCATCGTGGCGATCACCGAGTTGGTGGTGCCAAGGTCGATCCCGACCGCTCTTGCCATGCTGACCTCCAGTGTGGGCACTACAGCCGGCACTCGTCCTGCGGCGGGCCGGCCACATCTTCAGAGCTGGTGATCCCGCCCCCGTGAGCCGTGGGCCGGCCGGGACGGCGGGCGGCCCGCCGGGCCGGAGAGGCGGGCGGCCCCGGCCCGCGCCTCCATCGTCTGGAGGCGCTCTCCCGCCGCCGGAGCGCGCAGCCGGGACCCGCGCGTCTAGAACTGCGGGGCCTGCGGGGTCTGCGGGGCCTGCGCGACCTGCGGGGTGCCGACCTCCAGGAGCCTGCGCGCCTCGGCCGCGCGGTCGACCGTGACCAGCACCTGGTAGCGGTTGGCGACTATCGCGCTGGAGGACAGGAAATCCCGTTTGCCGCCGGTCAGCGCGTGACCGATCAGGCCGAAGATCGCTCCGGCGATGGCGCCCCAGACCAGTGCCCACAGCACCAGGAGGAAGGGGAACCGCCCGGGAGTGAAGATCGCGAGAAACAGGCCGATCAGCAGGCCGATCCAGGCACCCGAGGCCGCGCCCATGCCGGCGGCGCGCAGATAGGTCAGCCGGCCGAGCACTTTCTCGACGAGCCGGAGGTCCGTTCCGACGATCTTGGCGTGCTCGACCGGGAACTTCTGGTCGGAAAGGTAGTCGACGGCCCTCTGGGCCTCTTCGTAGGTGTTGTAGGAGGCCACCGGTTCGTAGGCGATCGACGTGGGCTCAGGTCGCATGGCGCTTCCCTTCACGATGAGTCTTACCTCCTCACCGTGACCGCGTCACTGCGGACCGCACATCCCCAGGTCTGGTAGTCACGCCGTGCCGGCGGGCTCCTCGGCCTCCTCGGCAACCATCTTGGCCGCCCGGCGCTTGACGAACAGCGTGGTCGCGACGCCGAACAGCACCGCCAGGCCCAGCCCCGCCCAGGAGAAGCCCTTGAGCCACTGCTCGGCGACCCTGCCCAGGTAGTAGACGACCGCGGTGGTCCCGCCCGCCCAGGCGATCCCGCCGAGCACGTTGGCGGTCAGGAACTTCCAGTACGGCATGCGCAGGGCCCCGGCGAGCGGACCGGCCAGGATGCGCAGCAGCGCGATGAACCGGCCGAAGAAGACCGTCCACATGCCGTAGCGCTCGAAGTAGCGCTCGGCCTTGGCGATGTGGGAGGGGCCGAAGTGCTTGGGGAACCTGCGGCCCAGCCGGTCGAACATGGGCTTGCCGCCCCTGCGGCCGATGGCGTAGCCGACGGAGTCGCCGACGACGGCCCCGACGGTGGCGCAGACGCCGACCCAGACCGGGCTGACCACGCCCTGTGCCGCCAGCAGCGCGGAGCTGACCAGGACGATCTCCCCGGGCAGCGGGATGCCCAAGCTCTCCAGCCCGATCACCAGTCCGACCAGGGCGCAGATCCACACAGGGGGGATCGCCTGGAGCCATTCGTCGACATGCATGACGGACACCTTATTCCGTCGGCCGGGCCGCTCCCGCCCCGTCGTCAGGCTCCCGGGCGGGGCCCGCCGCGGGGGCGTCCACCCTCCGCCGCGGCCTCACCCGACCTGGCGGATCGCGGCGTGGGCCGCGTCGCGCATCATGGCGTGCAGGACGGCGTTGGACTCCCGGTCGGTGCGGACCTCGACCATCCGCAGGCCCTCCCCGCGCAGCGCCTTGGACAGCTGCTCGGGCTCGCCGACGTAGGTGTACGGGGTGCCGGTGGCGGCGGCCACGTGAGCCAGGTCCACCCCGTGCCCGGTGCCGAAGACCCGCTCGAACGGGTCGCGCAGCGCGGCCTGGGGCAGCAGCGAGAAGATGCCGCCGCCGTCGTTGTTCACCACCACCAGGCACAGGTCGGGGCGGGGCTCGCGGGGGCCGAGGATCAACCCGTTCTGGTCGTGCAGGAAGGTCAGGTCGCCCATCAGCGCGTAGGCGGGGCCGTTGTGCGCCAGGGCCGCGCCCACGGCGGTGGACACCACGCCGTCGATCCCGGCGGCGCCCCGGTTGGCCAGGATCCGCAGGCCCCGGCGGGGGCGCATCGCCTGGTCCAGGTCGCGGATCGGCATGGAGGAGGCCGACAGCAGCAGCGACCCGTTGGGCAACAGGTCCGCCAGGTCGCGGGCCAGGCGCGGCTCGCTGAGCCCGGCGCCGTCCAGCACCTCGTCGATCGCGGCCCTGGCCGCGCCGTCGGCACGGCGCCAGGAGTGCAGCCAGGCGTCGTCGCCGGCGGCGACCGGGATCTCCACCGCCTGGGCCACCTGGGTGGCCGAGCGGGTCGGGTCGGGCCAGCGGGTCAGGTCGGGGGCGACCACGATGTGCTCGTCGGCGTGCCTGAGCCAGTTGAGCAGCGGCCGGGACAGCCCGGGGCGGCCCAGGGTGACCACCACCTCGGGCCGGTGCCGGTCGGCGAACTCCGGGGTGCCGAGCAGGAAGTGGTAGGCCGACATGGCGTGGTCGCCGTAGCGGGCGCCGCCGTTGGGCTCCGACAGCACCGGCCAGCCCGCCATGCCCGCCGCCGCGACGTATCTGCGCACGTTGGCGGCGCCGTCGCCGACGACCAGCACGCCCCGCCTGGTCGGCGGCAGGTGCAGCGCCACCGCGGGGGGCGCCACCCGGGCCCGGATCCAGGGCCCGTTGGCGTCGCCCTCCAGGGACTCGCACCAGGAGGCGTCGCCGTCGGGGATGAGCGGCTCGCGGAAGGCCAGGTTCAGGTGGACCGGGCCGGGGTCGGACGGGCCCATCGAGCGCTGGTAGGCGCGGCAGGCCAGCGACCGCCAGTAGGCGACCTGGCCGGGCCGCTCCTCCGGCACGCCGACCTCGCTGAACCAGCGGACCGCGGTGCCGTACAGCTTGATCTGGTCGATGGTCTGGCTGGCGCCGGTGTCGCGCAGCTCGGGCGGCCGGTCGGCGGTCAGCAGCAGCAGCGGCACCCCCGACTCGTGCGCCTCGATGACCGCCGGGTGGAAGTTCGCCGCGGCGGTGCCGGAGGTGCAGATCAGCGCGACCGGGCGCGCGCCGCGCCGGGCCAGGCCCAGCGCGAGGAAGGAGGCCGAGCGCTCGTCGATGCGCACGTGCAGCCGGACCCGGCTGTCGGCGTGCACGGCCAGGGCCAGCGGGGCCGAGCGGGAGCCGGGTGCGAGCACCACGTCCGTGAGACCGCAGCGCACGAGCTCGTCGACCAGCACCGTCGCGAGCGCGGTGGCGGGATTCACCGCACTGCCTCCTCTAGCCGTCGCACCCCGGAAGGTGGCTGTCTCTCACACCCTGCCGGGGGTGCCCCGCCCGCCGGGGGGCGGGGCGCCCGGGGGCCGGCGCCCCTCTGCCTCATCGCGGCCGGCTCGTCACGGCCGGCGCGGGAACTTGCCGAAGTCGGGGGCGCGCTTCTCCTTGAAGGCGTCGCGACCCTCCTGCGCCTCCTCGCTCATGTAGTAGAGCAGGGTGGCGTCACCGGCGAACTGCTGCATGCCGGCGGCCCCGTCGGTCACCGCGTTCAGCGCGCCCTTGAGCATGCGCAGCGCCAGCGGCGACTTCTCCAGCATCTCCCGGGCCCAGGCGACCGTCTCCTCCTCCAGCCGCTCCAGGGGGACGACCGCGTTGACCAGGCCCCAGTTCAGGGCGGTCTGCGCGTCGTACTGGCGGCACAGGTACCAGATCTCGCGGGCCCGCTTCAGGCCGACGGTCTCGGCCAGCAGCCAGGAGCCGTAGCCTCCGTCGAAGGAGCCGACCTTGGGACCGGTCTGGCCGAAGACCGCGTTCTCGGCGGCGATGGACAGGTCGCAGCAGACGTGCAGCACGTGGCCGCCGCCGATGGCGTAGCCCGCGATCATCGCGATGACCGGCTTGGGGCAGCGGCGGATCTGCACCTGCAGGTCGAGCACGTTGAGCCGGCCCACGTGCGGGGTGGACTTGTCGACGTAGCCGTCGTCGCCGCGGATCTTCTGGTCGCCGCCGGAGCAGAAGGCCCTGTCCCCCGCGCCGGTGAAGATGATCACGCCGACCCCGGGGTCCTCCTGGGCGACGTTGAAGGCGTGTCTGAGCTCGAAGAGCGTCGTCGGGCGGAAGGCGTTGTGCCGCTCCGGCCGGTTGATCGTGATCTTGGCGATGCCCTCGGCGGTCTCGTAGACGATGTCCTCGTACTCGCCCGACCGCTCCCAGTCGGCGGCGCGCACCTGGACGCTCGCCGGCACGGGACCCGCCTCGCCCGTCACTTGCTCGCCCGTGCCCGGTTCGGCTCGCTCCGTGCTCACGATCGTCTGGCCCCTTCCGCTGTGCCGAGGTGCCCCTCGGCTGTTGTCCGGCTTGTCGGCACTAACCTTACGACTGTGATGACCGGTTCCGTGCACCCGGAGCAGCCTCGACCGCAACGGGAGCTGCACGCCGTCGTGCTGCCACCCGGGCCCGAGCTGTTCCAGGCCGTCGACGCGGCGCTCGACGGCCGGGGCCCCGCCGTGCTGCCCCTGTCGCCCGCCCTGCCCGCCCCGGCGCTGCGGGCCACGCTGGAGGCGCTGCGCCCCACCCACGTCAACGGCGTACGGCACGCGCACGGCGTGGGGGTCCCCTCCGAGGTGGCCGTGGTCATCGCCACCAGCGGCACGACCGGCGTCCCCAAGGGGGTCCAGCTGTCGGCCGCGGCCCTGCGCGCCTCCGCCTCGGCCTCGCTGCGCCGGCTGGGCGCCCGGCCCGGCGAGCGCTGGCTCTGCTGCCTGCCGCCCTCCCACGTGTCGGGCCTGCAGGTGCTGGTCAGGTCGCTGCTGAGCGAGACCGTGCCCGTCGTGCACGACGGCTTCTCCCCCGAGGCGGTCCTCGCCAGCGGCGCCGACCACGTCTCCCTGGTGCCGACCCAGCTGCGCCGGCTGCTGCCGGCGGACCTGTCGGTCTTCAGGACGATCCTGCTCGGCGGCGCCGCCGCACCCGCGGACCTGCTCGCGGCGGCCCGCGCCGCCGGCGCCCGGGTGGTCACCACCTACGGCATGAGCGAGACCTGCGGCGGGTGCGTCTACGACGGCGAGCCCCTGCAGGACGTGGATCTGAAGATCGGCGACGACGGCCGGATCCGTCTCGCCGGCCCCGTGCTGTTCTCCGGCTACCGGCTCCGCCCCGACCTCACCGCCGCCGCCCGGGACGGCGACTGGTTCCTCACCTCCGACCTCGGCACCCTGACCGGCGGGCGGCTGCGCGTCCTGGGCCGGGCCGACGACGTCATCAACACCGGCGGCGAGAAGGTCGTCGCGGCGGCCGTGGCCGCCGTCGTGGCCGAGCATCCGGCGGTCGCCGACGCCGCCGTGGTCGGCCGCCCCGACCCCGAATGGGGCGAGCGGGTGGTCGCCGTCGTCGTCTCGGCCGCTCCCCCGTCGCTGGCCGAGCTCCGCGCCTTCGCCAAGGAGCGGCTGCCCGCCTACGCCGCCCCCGCCGAGCTGATCGTCCTGCCCGAAATACCACTTTTGCCCAATGGCAAGCCAGACCTCGCGACCCTCCGTTATGGTCTTCGACGGGAACCATAGGGACGGCTCCGCACGTCAAACAGACAGCCGAAGCAGGAAGGACGAGCCCGATGAACATAACCCGCAAGACGTGGGTGTCCGCCGGCATCGTCAGCGTGGTCCTCGCCGGCGGCATATCCGTCGCGGCGGCCGCCGCGACGGGCAGGATCAGCAAGAACGGCGACCCCGTGCCCGCACTGGAGGGCAACCAGCCCGCCTCTGAGGGCGCGCCGGCCACCCCTGCCACACCGGACCCGGCGGCCTCCCGGGAGACGGTCCCGCCCGCGGAGGGCTACGTGGTCTCCAGGGATGTCAACCCCGACCCGGAGAAGGTCACGCGCTACTGGACCGAGCAGCGGCTGGAAGACGCCCAACCGTTACCCATGCCCGCGGTCGAAGGACCTGTGAACGTCACCGAATAGGCCATACCAGCCGCTCAGACGGGGTGGATCGCGGTAATGGCGATCCACCCATCATATTTTCCCCGTCAAGTCGGGAACAGAAAGTTCTTGGCTGGGGTTATTGGTACTGGTGCGCAGAGCGGCTCCCTCGCCGTCCCACCCCACAACCTGTAAGCAGAAGACTCCGTGATGGAGGAGGTGTCCTCATGCCCCAAACCGCCGTGGCGTCCTCACCTGAGGCCCCGACGACCCTCGAACAGCTCCTTGACCGAGGGCGAGTCCAGGGTCACCTTTCACTCGCGGAGCTGCGTCACGCCTTCGCCGAGGCAGGGATCAGCCCGACCGAAGGCAGGTCGATCCTGCGGGAGCTCACCGAGGCGGGCGTCAGCCTGGCCGCCGAGAACGAGCCCACGCTCGCGGCCTCCGCCAAGAAGTCGGCCGCCAAGACCGCCACCCGTAAGACCGCCGCCCGCAAGGCGAAGGCCACGCCCGACAGGCCCGTCCAGGACAAGAAGGCGGTCGTCGCCCGGACCGAGCCCGCCGCCAAGGACGTCAAGAACGTCGACTCCGAGATCGACGAGGACGAGTGGGCCGCCGCCGAGGAGGCCGAGCTGGAGGCCGAGCCGACCCTGGACCTGGACGACCAGTCCTCGGTCATGGGCGACTCGGTGCACACCTACCTCAAGTCGATCGGCCGCCGCACGCTGCTGACCGCCGCCCAGGAGGTCGAGCTCGCCAAGCGGATCGAGGCGGGCCTGTACGCCGAGTCCAAGCTGGAGGCCGAGCCGGGTCTGTCCGCCGCCATGCGCGACGACCTGGAGTGGGTGGCCGAGGACGGCCGCCGCGCCAAGGACCACATGCTGGAGGCCAACCTCCGGCTGGTCGTCTCGGTGGCGAAGAAATACACCGACCGCGGCATGGCCCTGCTCGACGTGGTCCAGGAGGGCAACCTCGGCCTGATCCGCGCGGTGGAGAAGTTCGACTACACCAAGGGCTACAAGTTCTCCACCTACGCCATGTGGTGGATCCGGCAGGCCATCCAGCGCGGTTTCGCCGACTCCGCCCGCACCATCCGGCTGCCGGTCCACGTGCTGGAGATGCTGTCCAAGCTGTCGCGCGTCGAGCGTGACATGCACCAGCGTCTCGGCCGCGAGCCCACGCCCGAGGAGCTGGCGGTCGAGCTGGACAAGACTCCCGACCAGATCGAGGAGCTGCTGCGCACCAGCCGCCAGCCGATCAGCCTCAACGCCACCATCGGCGAGGACGGCGAGACCACCATCGGCGACCTCATCGAGGACGTCGACTCGCCCGAGGCCTCCGAGGTGGTGGACCGCCAGCTGCTCGGCGAGCAGCTGCGCGGCGTGCTCGGCAACCTCTCCCCCCGGGAGGCGAAGATAATGGCCCTGCGTTTCGGCCTCGTCGACGGCAAGCCCCACACCCTCGACGAGATCGGCAAGCACCTCGGCCTGACCCGCGAGCGCATCCGCCAGCTGGAGAAGGAGTCCCTCTCCAAGCTGCGCCACCCCAGCAACACCCGTCCGCTGCTCGACTGGGCCAGCTGACCGCCTCAGGCGCCGCCGCGACCGTCCGCGGCGGCGCCTCGCCATGTCCGGCCCCGGCCGGGCCCGGCGAGCCCCAGACGGCTCCGGCGGGAGCCGCTCCCGCGCCGGCCGCCGGCCGTGCGACCGGCCCGCCGGCGGATCCCCCACAGGCCGGTCAGCCGGCCAGCCGGGCCAGCACGATCCCGCCGACGATCAGCGCGAGCGCCGCCAGACGCCCGGCGCTCAGCGGGTCGCCGTGCAGCGCGACCCCCAGCCCGATGGCGCCGATGGCGCCGATGCCGGTGAACACGGCGTAGGCCGTGCCGACGGGGAGGGTCTGCATGGACTTCGACAGCAGCCAGACCGCGACGGCGGCCAGCGCGAAGCAGATCACCGTGGGGATCGGCCGGGTGAACCCCTCGGTCGGCTTGATGCTCTGTGACCAGGCGATCTCCACCAGCCCCGCCAGTACGAGCATGACCCAGTTCATTGCCGGACCGGCTCTGCGGCCAGCTCCACGGCCAGCTTGCGCGCGGCGGCGAGGGACTTCTCGTGCTCGCCCCGCGCGCCGGCCAGCAGGGGGTCGACCAGCGAGTTGGTCAGCTCGGCGTGGACGAACGTGACGTCCTCGACAGCGAAGTGTCCGAGGAAGAAGTCACGCAGGTAACGCTCCTCGTGGTCGAAGGGCTCCCGGGGCGTGCCGGGGCCGTAGGCCCCTCCCCGCGCGCCCGTGACGACGAACCTCCGGCCCGTCAGCTTCATCCGGGGGAAGGTCACCTGGTCGATCCAGGCCTTCAGCGCCGAGGGGAGCGCGTAGTTGTACATCGGCGTGCCGATCAGCACGACGTCGGCGGCCACCAGTTCGGCGAGGAGCGGTTCGATGATCGCCCAGGCCTCTTCCTGGGCCGGGGTCCGCACCGCCTCCCGGTAGCGGCCGATGTCGGTGATGCCGTAGGCCATGACGTTGTCGCAGATCTCCGTCCAGGCCTGCCCGATGTGCGGGACGGGGTCGGCCGCGAGGTCCCGGTAGGTGTATCCGCCCCCGGGATTGGCGGCGCGCCATGCCCCGGCGAACGCCTCCGACAGCTCGCGGGAGAAGGACGTGCGACGGGCGCTGGCGTCCAGGTGCAGCAGGTGGCTCATGGCTCTCCGTTCCATCAATAAGTGGACGTTATGTCCGCTTAGCATCGTAACGTCAAGCGGACATCATGTCCACTTAACTGCTCGGAGACCTCGCCCCTGCCGGCCGAACATGGAGTGAAGGCGCAGAACGGGATCACGGCCTCGCCCTGCGTGACGTGGGCGGTCGCGGCGGCGACGGAGCCCACCGGGCACGGCGTAGGCGGTCGCGGCGACGGAGCTCGCCAGGCACGGCGTAGGCGGTCGCGGCGGCGACGGAGCTCGCCGTACAGCCGGCCTCGGCGACTCCCCGGTTCAGGATCTGCGGTTCGGGATCTGCGGTTCGGGATCCGCCCACCGGCCGCCTCCTGCAGGACAGCGGCAGGTCGCGGGCCACGGCGTCGTGGCGCCGCCCGTACGGCGAATGCGTCTTCTCGGCCGGGAACGGCGACACACGCGTGCCCGCCTCGGGCACGCCGGAAAAACACGACACCCGCCGCGCGGTCGCGCGGCGGGTGTCGTGGAGAAACAGTCGCCCGAGAGGGCTCGGTCAGCGCGCGGCGGCGGTGACCGGACGCGGGACGCGGGCGATGCCGGTCAGGCGGTTCTGCTCGCGGAGGGTGCGCAGGCGGTCGACCTCGGCGGTCCACTCGGCGCCCTTCGGGGTGGCCCTGCCCTTGCGGCGGCGGATCCGGTCCTCGTAGGACTTCACGCCGAACGTCGCCCGCTGGTTGGCCTCGGCGGCGCGCAGCGCATCGGTCAGGGCCTTGTCGAAGGCCCGGCCCGCGGCCCGGAGCTCCTCGGGGGAGGCCGCGGCGGCCTGGACCCGGCGGAGCTCGGCCTCCGCCGCGCGCGCCTTCTCCAGGAGCTCGGGGAAGCTCTTCCCGACCTCCTGGTCAGCGTGGTAACGGACCTCCGCCTCCCGGCTCACGCTCGGTCGGAAAAACGCCATCGTCTGCCCTCTCCCATCCATCGCCGGGCATTCCCCGGCAGATCACAGCCCGTAGCCTACGCCGTCCGCTCCCACCCCACACACTCAGGCGCCGCCCTGCCCGGCGCGTCCGCCTTTACGCAGTAAGGTTCGGAGTGGCAGGATGTCCCCATGCCTGCCAAGCGACCGCCCATCCCGCTCTCCAGAGAGCGCATCATCGAGGCTGCCCTGCACATCGCCGACAGCCAGGGGCTGCGGCGGCTGACGATGCGGCGACTGGGCGACGCGCTCCAGGTCGAGGCGATGGCCATCTACCACCATCTGCCGCGGGGCAAGGACGCCCTCATGGACGCGCTCGCCGAACACGTCACCACCGTGCACGCCGAGCCGGGCCAGACCTGGCAGGACAGCGCGAGGGCGTGGTGCCGAGCGAGCCGGGCCGCGCTGCGGGAGCATCCGGGGGTGCTGGCGCTGGCGCTGACCAAGCCGGCCAAGGGCCGCGCGGCGATCGCGGTGCGGGAGCAGACCGACCAGCTCGCCGACGCGGGGCTGCCCGACGCGGCGCGGGCCGTGCGGGCGATGCGGGCCTACGTCTTCGGCGCGGTGGCGGTGGAGGTGCAGCAGTCCGGCTGGGCCGAGCCGGCGGGCGATGACGACGAGCCGTGGCGCCCGCCGTCGCAGGGCGGTGGCAGCCCGGCGGCCGACGACGACTTCGAGCTGGGCCTGGAGGCGCTCCTGGCGGGTCTGACCAGGTCAGGTGGCGTCAGAAAGTCGTAACCGATCGTTTACCGGCCCGGCGGCGTGTCGCACTTGGCCGGTTATCCGGCTATGAGGCATGCTGTGCTATAGGTCACACCCCCGAAGATCCCCTTCAGGACTCACCCTTTTCACGTCCGCAAACAGTCCTAACGGGCTATGTCGCCGGGTGCGACCAGATCCCACACTTGTGCGTGCGGTCAGATCGCACGCTCGAGGGTGTGATCCGACCGTATGTTTGATCTGCTTGATGTGCGGGCCTCACCCAGCCCGAGGCGCGCATGGCCATATGTCAATCCAGATGCTCCTCCCCCCGTCACAGGTGGGAACGGAACCCATCGGGACGGTGCCCGCCGGCCTCCGATGCGGATTCCGGTGAGCCGACAAGAGAGATCCGGAGGCACGCCGATGTGCCCGCACCAGCCGTCCTGCCCGTCCGCCGAGGCGCTGGACCGCGAAGCCGCCCGCACGATGGCAGCCCACCCCGAGCAGGGTTGGAGCCTGCTCTGCAACGGTGTGGTGCTGTTCGAGGACACCGGCGAGCTCCTGCCCGACGGTGCCGTCATCGAGCCGCACCGGCCCCTGGCCGGCGTCGCCTGATCATCGCGCCGGGCGCGGCCGCATCCTCGCCCCGAGCCACTCCGCGACGATCTCGCCTACGCGGGCGGGGTCCTTCTTGAGATCGTGACCCTCCCCCGGCAGCACCGCCAGGCGCGCGGCGTCCGCCACCTCGGGCACGCCGAACGGGTCGCGATCTCCGTTCACCACCAGCACGTCCACGCCCGCCGCGCGCAGCTCCCCGGCGCGGGAGCGCTCCGGCCTGCCCGGTGGATGGAGCGGGAAGGCCAGCGCGACGACCGCCTCGGCCCCGACCTCCAGGGCCGTACGGCAGGCGACCCGGGCCCCGTTGCTCCGCCCTCCCTGGACGAGCGGCAGCCCCGGACAGCGCTCCCGGAGCCCGGCGACCAGCGCCACCCATGCCTCGTCCTGCTTGACCGCCGAGCCCGGGGCCCGGGCCCCCCGCAGCCGGAACGGCTGGAGCACGCGGGCCACCGTCCCGCCGATCCCCGTCACGGCCTCCCGTACGGCCAGCAGGTCCGGAGCGTCCACTCCCCCGGCCGAGCCGTGGGTGAGCACCAGCAGGAAACGCGGGTCGGTGACCTCGTCCAGCTCCGCCAGGGCCGGGCCGTGCGGGGTCATGATCTCCATGGCAGGGGCCGTGCTCCGGATGGACACAGATCTAGTCCTAACGGCTGATGCCAGCGGCCGCGTGCGGGCGGAGAATCGGGACGTGCAGGATCACCAAGATATCCGACAGGACATGCGCGCCACCATCGAGGCCCGGCGGGAGCTCGGTCCGGAGTATGAGAGCGCGCTGGTGGAGGCGTTCGTCGAGCGTCTCGACGCGAGCATCGCCGCCCGCGTGCGGGCCGAGATGCACCTCGCCGGAGGCCACCCCCACCCGGGCCGCTACTCGGAGCCCCACCCCGGGCACCCGCCCCGGCAGCGGAAGGGAAG
Source organism: Streptosporangium sp. NPDC048886 (assembly GCF_055586905.1). Classification (NCBI taxonomy): domain Bacteria; kingdom Bacillati; phylum Actinomycetota; class Actinomycetes; order Streptosporangiales; family Streptosporangiaceae; genus Streptosporangium; species Streptosporangium sp. NPDC048886. The sequence goes on along the minus strand of NZ_JBVJHH010000044.1, from coordinate 47,387 downwards.
CTCCTCCACCGCGATCGCGCTGGGCTCGATGGGCATCGGCATCCCGCTGACCGCCATCGCCGCCGGCGAGGCGGGCACCGCGGGCCTGCTGCTGGCCTGGGGCGGCATCGTGGTGATCAACATCGCCCACGCGATCAGCCGCTGGCGCGGCCGCGACTGAGCCCGGCGGGCCGGCGGAGCCGGCCCGGCAAGAGATCGGCGGGGGGATCAGGCGCCGCGGTTCAGCCTGAGGCGGACGTCCTCGGCGAGCCGCTCGTCAGGGCTGTCCAGGCCATAGCGCCAGACCTGTTCGGCGTCCTCGTCACGGCCCCGCAGCGGGAGGGTGCGGGCCAGCAGCTCGATGGCCAGCGCACCGGTCTCGGCCTCGCCGCCCTCCTCGACCGCCCCGGCGAACTCCGCGCACGCCAGCTCCAGATGCACGATGCCGAGCAGGACCCGGAGCCTGGGCACGTCGGCCACCTCGGCCACCGAGAGCGCCTCCAGGAGCACCTCGACGGCCTCGCCCGCCTCCCCCTCCTCCATCAGCAGCTCGGCCAGCCCCTGGGCGGCGTGGGAGGCGATCTCCGGGTGGGCGGTCTCCAGCGCGGCCCGCAGGGCCTCCTCGGCCTCCTGCCGCCCCTCCGCGAGCCTGGCCAGCGCCATGTACGCCAGCGGGAGGTAGGTGGGGTTCCCGACGCCGAGGGCGGCCTGCCAAGCGGCCCGGGCCTGGTCGGGCAGGTCCTCGCGCTCGAAGCTGCGGGCGAGCAGGCAGGCGGCCTGCGCGGCGAACTCCGGATGCCCGGTCACCAGCGCGGTGCGGGCCGCGGCCCGGGCGCCCGCCACGTCTCCGCGCTCCTGGAGCACCACCGCCAGCCCCACCGCCGCCTGCGCCCGGTCGGGCTCGGCGGGGTCGGCGGCCAGCGCTGTGAAGATCGTTGCCGCGCCGTCCAGGTCGCCGCTCTCGGCCAGTCTCCGCGCGGTGTCCAAGGGGTGCGTGTCCACCTCTGGCATGTAGGGTCCTCCCGGGTAAAGGAATGCCCCGAGCCTAACGACTCGGGGCCACACCCGTCCCCCACATATGGGACGAATACGGCCCGCGCCGGGAGGGCGCGGGCCGCGGGAGTATCGGTCAGTCCTCGTAGGCCTCAAGCGGCGGGCAGGAGCACACCAGGTTGCGGTCGCCGTAGGCCTGGTCGATGCGGCGGACCGGCGACCAGTATTTGCCCTCGCGCACCGACGGCAGCGGATAGGCCGCCTCGGTCAGGGTGTAGGGGTGGTCCCACTCGCCGGTGAGCAGGCAGTCGGCCGTGTGCGGGGCGTTGCGCAGCGGGTTGTCGGTCCTGTCGTAGGCCCCGGAGGCGACCTTCTCGATCTCGCCCCGGATCGCGATCATCGCGTCGCAGAAGCGGTCGAGCTCGGCCAGGTCCTCGCTCTCGGTCGGCTCGATCATCAGCGTGCCGGCCACCGGGAAGGACATGGTCGGCGCGTGGAAGCCGTAGTCGACCAGGCGCTTGGCCACATCGTCCACGGTCACGCCGGTCTCCTTGGTGATCTGGCGCAGGTCGACGATGCACTCGTGGGCGACCAGGCCGCCGCGGCCGGTGTAGAGGACCGGGTAGTGCGGGGCCAGCCTGCGCGCCAGGTAGTTGGCCGACAGGATGGCCTGCTCGGTGGCCGCCGTGAGGCCCTCGGCGCCCATCATCCGGATGTAGGCCCAGGAGATGGGCAGGATGCCCGCCGAGCCGTACGGCGCGGCCGAGACCGGGCCGACCGCCGAGCCGTCGCGCAGCGGATGGCCGGGCAGGTAGTCGGCCAGGTGCGCGCGGACCGCGACGGGCCCGACGCCCGGACCGCCGCCGCCGTGCGGGATGCAGAAGGTCTTGTGCAGGTTCAGGTGGGAGACGTCGGCCCCGAACTCACCCGGCTTGGCCAGGCCGACCAGTGCGTTGAGGTTGGCGCCGTCGACGTAGACCTGGCCGCCGGCCTCGTGGACCCGCTCGCACACCTGGGTGATGGTCTCCTCGTAGACGCCGTGCGTGGAGGGGTAGGTCACCATGATGGCGGCGAGCTGGTCGCGGTGCTTGTCGATCTTGGCTTCGAGGTCGGCGAGGTCGACGTTGCCGTTGTCGTCACAGGCGACCACGGCGACGCGCATGCCCGCCATGACGGCGCTGGCGGCGTTGGTGCCGTGCGCCGAGGACGGGATCAGGCAGACGTCGCGTCCGGACTCGCCACGCGCCTTGTGGTAGGCGCGGATGGCCAGCAGACCGGCGAACTCGCCCTGGGAGCCGGCGTTGGGCTGGATCGACACCGCGTCGTAGCCGGTGACCTCGGCCAGCCAGCCCTCCAGCTCCTTGATCAGCTCCAGGTAGCCCCCGACCTGATCCTCCGGGGCGTAGGGGTGCAGCCCGGCGAACTCCGGCCAGGTGATCGGCTCCATCTCGGTGGTCGCGTTGAGCTTCATGGTGCACGAGCCCAGCGGGATCATCGACCGGTCGAGCGCGATGTCCTTGTCCTGGAGCCTGCGCAGGTAGCGCAGCATGGCCGTCTCGGAGCGGTGGCTGTGGAAGACCGGGTGCGTCAGGTAGTCGCCGGTGCGCGCCAGCGCGGCGGGCAGCGCGTCGTGCGCGGCGGCGTCGAGGTCGGTCAGGACGGCGCCGCTGACCTCGAAGGCGGCCAGGACCTGCTCCAGGTGGATGAGCTCGGTCTTCTCGTCGCAGGTGACGCCCACGTGGTCGGCGTCGACCAGGCGCAGGTTGACCCCGTTGTCGCGGGCGGCGGCGACGATCTGGGCGGCGCGGCCGGGCACGCGGGCGAGCACGGTGTCGAAGAAGTCGTCGTGCACGACCTCGACACCGCCGTGGCGCAGGCCCGCGGCGAGCACGACGGCGTGCCGGTGGATGCGCCGGCCGATCCGGCGCAGCCCCTCGGGGCCGTGGTAGACGGCGTACATGCCCGCGATCACCGCGAGCAGGACCTGCGCGGTGCAGATGTTGCTGGTCGCCTTCTCGCGGCGGATGTGCTGTTCGCGGGTCTGCAGCGCGAGCCGGTAGGCGGGGCGCCCGTCGGCGTCCTGGGAGACGCCCACCAGGCGGCCCGGCATCTGCCGCTGCAGGCCGTCGCGGACGGCCATGTAGGCCGCGTGCGGGCCGCCGAAGCCCAGCGGGACGCCGAAGCGCTGCGAGGAGCCGATCGCGATGTCGGCGCCGAACTCGCCGGGCGCGGTGAGCAGGGTGAGGGCGAGCAGGTCGGCGGCGGCGACCACCTGGGCGCCGCGCGCGTGGGCGGCCTCGGCGATGGAGCGGAAGTCCCTGACCCGGCCGCTGGCGCCCGGATACTGCACGAGCACGCCGAAGCACTCGGGCAGCTCGCCGGTGAAGTCGCTGTCGACCAGCTCGATGCCGAGCGGCTCGGCCCTGGTGCGCAGCACGGCCTTGGTCTGCGGCAGCGCGTCGGCGTCCACGACGAACACGTTCGACGCGGCGCGGCCGGCGCGGCGGGCCAGCGTCATCGCCTCGGCGGCGGCGGTGGCCTCATCCAGCAGGGAGGCCCCGGCGACGTCGAGCGCGGTCAGGTCGGAGACGACCGTCTGGAAGTTGATCAGGGCCTCCAGCCGGCCCTGGGAGATCTCCGGCTGGTAGGGCGTGTAGGCGGTGTACCAGCCCGGGTTCTCCAGGAGGTTGCGCCGGATGACGGCCGGGGTGATCGTGTCGTGGTAGCCCAGGCCGATCATCGAGGTGAGCACGGCGTTGCGCCCGGCCAGGGTGCGCAGTTCGGCGATGGCCTCGGGCTCGCTCGCCGCCGGTGGCAGGCGGAGCCGGTCCTTGGCCCGGATCGCCTCGGGCACGGCCACCGCGACCAGGTCGGCGGTGGAGGCGAATCCGACCGCCTCGAGCATGCGGGTCTGGTCGGCGTCCGCGGGCCCGATGTGGCGGGTGGCGAACGGCGGAGGGGTGAGCTCGCTGAGCGGTGACAGATCGGTCATGGAAAGCCTCCCGAGGCGGTGGAGACCGGCGCTGGGCGCGGGCGTATGCCGGATCTCCCCCTCTGTCATCTCGACCTGAGAGCTTCACCTCCCCAGCGGGGAGGCTTTCACCGTCGGTGAGATACGCCTGGCGGACGCACCTGCTTTCCAGAGTCGCCTCGTCCGTGCGGTACAGGGTGCCTGAGAGATTCCGGGGAGGTTGCTCCTTCGGCGCCCCGATCATGTCGGGGTCTCTCCCGCACAGGGTCAGCAGCAGAGCTAACTTTACCCCGTGCGCCGGGCCCTGCGACGACGGGCCAGCTCATCTGCGTGGTGATCGCCTAAAGGGCCCTGGCCGGCCTCCGCCCGCTCACCGGGGAGATCCGCCAGCGAACCCTCGACCTCCTGCCACACCCGGCCCAGGGCGATGCCGAAGACTCCCTGCCCGCCCTGGAGCAGGTCGATGACCTCGTCGGGCGAGGTGCACTCGTAGACGCTCACCCCGTCGCTCATCAGCGTGATCTGGGCGAGGTCGCTGACGCCGCGGTCACGCAGGTGCTGTACGGCGATGCGGATCTGCTGGAGGGAGACGCCGGTGTCGAGCAGCCGTTTGACGACCTTGAGCACCAGGATGTCGCGGAAGCCGTACAGGCGCTGGGAGCCGGAACCGTGGGCGGCCCGCACGGTGGGCTCGACCAGTCCGGTGCGCGCCCAGTAGTCCAGTTGCCGATAGGTGATATCGGCCGCCGCGCAGGCGGTGGGGCCTCGATATCCGATGTCGGCGGGCGTTCTCACCGGCTGCCCGTCGAACAGCAGACCCTCTTCACCCGCGCGCTGACGTGCCGACTGGCGCCGTTCCGGGTCATCCTGATCGGCGTTTCTACCCTCGCCGCTGCTGACCGCCACGCGGACCTCCGGCTTTCTCTCATCCCGCGGCCTGATCTGGGGGTTTACGCACAGCCGTGGGTTTCACTTGCACCGTAGGACTGGGGCCAAGCTCAGTCAACGACCCCACCCGGCGCGTCGTGAAGCGTAAATGCACCGAAATTCCTACCCTGCGCGACCGAAGTCCTCGGGCGTGATTGTGTCAAGGAACTCCCTGAACTTCTCCACCTCGTCCTCCTGGTCGTCGGGGATGATCACCCCGGCCTCCCGGACCACGTCCTCACTGGCGAAGATGCGCGCGCCGGTGCGGAGTGCCAGGGCGATCGAGTCCGAGGGGCGGGCACTCACCTCGACCCCGTTGGAGAACACGAGATCGGCGAAGAAGATCCCGTCGCGGAGGGCGACGATGTTCACCGTGCTCAGCCGGACGCCGAGCGCGTCGAGAACGTCACGGAACAGGTCATGGGTCAGGGGCCGCGGCGGCGGCTCCTCGGCCTGAGCCATGGCGATCGCGGTCGCCTCTGTCATGCCGATCCAGATCGGCAGATAACGCTCCCCATGTGCCTCCTTCAGCAGAACAATTGGCTGGTTGGAGGGCATCTCAACCCGAACGCCCACGACCTCCATCTGCAACACGGGCTGCTCCGTCTTCGCTGGATTCCGACCGGTTTGTTCAACGTAACACTCGTGGGGGTACGAGTGCCTGGTCAGGTTGTCACCGGCCCAGCACCCCACGCACGCCGGAACGTACCAGCGAGGCGTGCAATTCCAGCAGGAGGCCGGAAATCTCCCGGGCGGTCTCGTCGGCCTGGTCGATGGCGCCCGGCCCGCGGCGGCGCAGCAGCGGGGCGATGGCCTGTTCCACCAGCCCGGCCTCGCGCTCGGCCGCGGCCTTGACCGCCCGCAGATGGCGGGCGTGCAGCCCGAAGGCGGCCAGTGCGCCGACGCTGCGGGCCACGGCCAGGGCCTCGGCGTCGTAGTAGCGGGCGACCGCGGCCAGCAGGCCGTAGTCCTCCAGCTCGGTGAGGGTCTCCTCGCTGAGCTCGGCGGCGGCGAGCAGCTCCTCACGGGTGAGGCGGACCTGGGAGGGCGCGTCGTCGGGGACGGCGCGCGGGCGGGCCACCGGCCGTTCCTCACGGTCGGCGGCCTCGAGATGATCTTTGATCACGCGCAGCGGCAGGTAGCGGTCACGCTGCTCGCTGAGGATGTAGCGGAGCCGCTCGACGTCGGCGTAGGAGAATTTACGGTAACCGGAGGGACTGCGCTCCGGCTCGATCAACCCCTCGCCCTCCAGGAAACGGATCTTGGAGATGCTGACATCGGGGAACTCGCCCTGCAGGAGGGCGAGCACCTCCCCGATGCTCATGTGCGCACGAGCGGCCTGCGAGCTCATCATCCTCCAGCGGCGCCGCGGGTGAGGAAGACCAGGCGGAACTTGCCGATCTGGACCTCGTCCCCGCCGTACAGCGGGACCTCCTCGATCCGCTCACGGTTGACGTAGGTGCCGTTCAGGCTGCCGACGTCGCGGACGGTGAAGACCCCGCCGCCACGCCGGTAGAACTCCACATGACGTCGCGAGACGGTGATGTCGTCGAGGAAGATGTCGCTCTCGGGGTGGCGGCCCACCGTGGTGAGATCGCTGTCCAGCAGGAAGCGGCTGCCGGCGTTGGGGCCACGCATGGCCACCAGCAGAGCGGTGCCCGGGGGCAGCTGCTCGACGGCTTGCCGCTCGGCGAGAAGCGTCTCTCCGGTCTCCGCCTCGTAGGCCTCGATCCCGGAGAGGGAGATGGTGGAAGTGCTGTCTCCGGGTGGTTCGGACCTGGTCAGCGGCGACCCGCATCGTGAACAGAAACGGGCATCCTCAGGGTTGGCATGACCGCACTGCGTGCAGTAGACGCTCGGCATCGATCGGCTCGGCCTCCTACCGCGAAGACGCGGCAACGGTGCTCAGGGATGCGCGCCTCGCTTCTTCGCTTCTCAGGTATTTTCTCAGACTGCGAATGCCGCAACATACACCGTTGAGAAGCAGAGATCAAGGCAGACGCCCGACCGCGGGTTCGGTCGGTGACAAAGTTACAGCCGCGCGGCGTCCCCGGTCCATGCCGCCGCGCTGGGTTTGCCGGTCCGCTCGCACCGGCGCCCGCCACCCGGGACCGCCCGCTCACGCCGTCGCCCGCCGTCCGGGACCGCCCGCTCACGTGGCCGCCGCCTCCTCCACGACCCGCGCCCAGTGTTCGAGCAGGCTCTGGGCGGAGTCGACGTCGCCGCCCTCGGCCCACAGGTGGGTGACGGCCTCGGCCGGGTCGGGCAGCACCAGCGCCCAGCTGCCGTCCTCGGCGACCACCCGCACCCCGTCGGTGGTGTCGATGCGGTAGCGCTCGGCGGCCTCGATCACCGAGCGCATCACCACCCCCTTGGCCGCCCACGGGGTCGGGACGGTGCGGCGCAGCAGCCTGGCCTCGGGGATCCGGGCGTCGATCTGACTGAGCGACAGCCGCGTCCGGGCGACCAGGCCGAGCAGGCGCAGGAACACCGCCAGGCCGTCCACCGTGGGGCCGAACTCGGGCACGACGAAGCCGCCCCGCCCGTCCGCGGCGAAGATCATGTCCCGTCCCCGCGCGGCGGCGGTGAGCGCGTCGACGGCCGTGGAGGTCCACTCGACCTGCACCCCGTGGAAGCGGCAGACCTGCTCGGCCACCCGGGTAGTGGTGACCGGCAGCGCCACCCTGCCGCCGCGCCGCTCGGCCGCCACCAGGTCCAGCACCACCAGCAGGGCGCGCTCCTCGCTGATCAGCTGGCCCATCTCGTCCACCAGCGCGACCCGCTCCCCCACGGGGTCGAACCGCACCCCGAAGGCCGCCCTGGAGGAGCTGACGAGCTCCGACAGGCGCTGCAGGTCGCGGCGGCGCTCGGCGAGGGTCTCGGTGGGCGAGGCGTCGTCCAGCCTGTTGTTGACGGTGAGCACGTCCACCCCGACCCGGCCGAGGAGGCTGGGCAGCACCAGCGAGGAGGTGCCGCCCGCGCAGTCCACCACGACCTTCATGTCGGCGTCGCGGACCCCGGTCATCTCGACGCAGCGCAGCAGCTCGTGGGTGTAGTCCTCGACCGCCCGGGCGGGGAAGCTGAGCTCGGCGATCTCCCCCGGGAAGGCGCGGCGGAACTCCTGCCGGGAGAAGACCCGGTCCAGCTTGCGCTGGGCCGCCTGGGACAGGTCCGCGCCGTGCTCGTCCATGAAGACGATGTCGACGCTCTGCGGGTCTCCGGGGGTGGTGCGCAGCGCGATGCCGCCGACGGCGTTCTCCCTGGCGGTGTGGAAGCGGGAGACCGGCAGCGGGGCCGCCTCCAGGTCGAGCACGTTGATCGCGCTGGCGTTCAGGGCGCTGATCACGGCCCGCTTCAGCGCCCGCGCGGCGCGCGAGGAGTCGCGGGAGGTGATGACCGAGGTGCCCTTCTTGAGGGTGGTGGCGTAGGCGCTGGCCAGCCGTACGCACAGCTCGGGGGTGATCTCCACGTTGACCAGCCCGGACACCCCGCGCGGGCCGAACAGGTTGCGCTGGCCGCGCGGCTCCCAGATGACGCTGGTGTTGACCACCGCCCCCGCCTCGATGGTCTTGAACGGGTAGACCTTGACCCCGGAGGAGACGTAGGCCTCGGCCTCGATGATGCACTCGTCGCCGACGACGGCGCTCTCCTCGATCCTGGTCCCGGTCATCAGGTCGGTGTTCTTGCCGATGACGCAGCCGCGCAGGTGGGCGCGCGGTCCGACGTAGACGTTGTCGTGGACGACGGCGCGGTGCAGGAAGGCGCCCTCGCGGACCACGACGTTGCTGCCCAGGACGGTGTATTCGCGCAGCTCGGCCCCGGCCTCGACCTTGGCGTAGTCGCCGACGTAGAGCGGGCCCTTTAGCACGGCGTCGGTGTCCACCGAGGCGCCCTCGGCCACCCAGACGCCGGGCGAGACCTCGAAGGCGTCGATGTCCACCTTGACGCGGCCCGACAGCACGTCGGCCTGGGCCCTGAGGTAGCTCTCGTGGGTGCCGACGTCCTCCCAGTAGCCCTCGGCGACGTAGCCGTACAGGGGGGCGCCGCGGGCCAGCAGGCGGGGGAAGACGTCCGCCGACCAGTCGACCGCCTCACCGGCGGCGATCTCGTCGAGGACCTCCGGCTCCATCACGTAGATGCCGGTGTTGACGGTGTCGGAGAAGACCTGGCCCCAGGTGGGCTTCTCCAGGAAGCGCTCCACCCTGCCCTGGTCGTCGACGATGACGATGCCGAACTCCAGCGGGTTGGGCACCCGCTTGAGCCCGATGGTGACCAGCGCGCCGTGCTCCCGGTGGAAGCGGATCATGTCGGTCAGGTCGATGTCGGTGAGCGCGTCGCCGGAGATGACGAGGAAGCGGTCGTCGCGGAGCCTGTCGGCGGCGTTCTTGACGCTGCCGGCGGTGCCGAGCGGGACGTCCTCGGTGGCGTAGTACAGGCTCATGCCGAGCTCGTCGCCGTCGCCGAAGTAGTTGCGGACCAGGGCCGCCAGGAACTGCACGGTCACCACGGTCTCGGTGAGCCCGTGCCGCTTCAGCAGACGCAGCACATGCTCCATGATCGGCCGATTGATCACAGGCAACAGGGGTTTGGGCTGGTTCGCGGTCATCGGCCGGAGCCGTGTCCCTTCCCCGCCCGCCATCACAACGGCCTTCACACATCACCTCTTAAGGCGTCTGGCTCCTCTGACGAGCTGCCGCACCTGTACCCAATACAGCACCCCGGACCACCAGTACAGCCCTGTGCCCCAGATCGCGAGCGACCAGCCGACGATTCCGGCCACATCCGCGTACCAGACGTCGTGGTGGGCGAGGAAGAGCAGCGGGAAGGCGTAGAGCAGGTTGGCCGTGGCGGCCTTGCCGAGGAAGTGCACCGGCAGCGCCGGGCCGTATCCGAGACGGCGCAGGATGGGCGGGATGCCCAGCAGCATCACGTCGCGCAGCGGGATCGCCAGCGCCAGCCACCAGGGGATGATGTCCCGCATGGCCAGGCCGAACAGGGTGGCCAGGATGTAGAGCCGGTCGGCCAGCGGGTCGAGCAGACGGCCGAGCCTGCTGGTCTGGTTCCAGGCCCGGGCGATCTTGCCGTCGAGCCAGTCGGAGAAGCCGGCCAGCATCAGCAGCGCGACCGCCCAGCCGTCGGCCCTAGGCCCCAGCACCAGCCAGAGGAAGACCGGCACGCCGAGCAGTCTGGCCAGGCTCAACGCGTTGGGAACCGTCCAGATTCGGTCCTCGGCCCCCGATGCTTCCGGATTCACCCGCATGTCTCCCGTCCCCGCACTTGATGCCGACCCTACCGGTGCGGGGCGTGCATGGGCGGTGCCGCCCGTTCCGGACCCATCGTCCCGGCCTGCGACGGCCCGCGCCGGGGCGCGGGGGTCTCACGGACGGCCCACGGGGCCGCTGCGGCCCTCAGGCCCTCGCGAGGGACTTTCCACCCGGCCGGAGGCCGGAAACGGCGCCGCGGGCGCCACCGGGCCCAGGTGGGTCCGGTGGCGCCCGCGGCGGGGCTCTCAGGAGCGGCGTACGGCGGCGCGGGGCGACCAGGCCCAGATCAGCACGGCCACGGTCAGGCCGAACAGGGCCAGGCCGCTGGGCACGTGGGTGCCGAGCATCTCCCAGCTGAAGTGCTGACCCATGCCGACCAGGAGCAGGCCGAGGCTGGCCAGCGCGGGCCACCCCGCGCCCCGGCCCGGCCGCCACAGCAGCACGGCGGCGATGATCTGCAGCAGCGCGATCAGATGCACCACCATTCCGGCCATGACGTGGGTCTCGGCCAGCTCTCCCCCGCTCTGCACGGCCTGGCCGGCGAACGAGGCGGCGACGACCAGGCCGGCCGCCTGGGCGGTGACCAGGATGCGCAGGCTGTAGAGCAGGCCGGCGGGGACGGGGCGGCCCTGGGCTGTGGACGGCGGGGCGACGACCTCCTGCATGGGATGTGTCCTTCCTCGGGTGACTGGTTGGAAGCACATCGTGGCCGCGGCGGACGTGCCGGGTCGTCAGCCTGGGGGGTGACTCCTCGATCCGCCTCGTGGCGGATTCGCGACCGGGCGGGAGTCCGCGGACCGGGCCGGTCCGGTGGGCGGCCACCGCAGCCTGGGTGCGGTCGCGCGGGCCCGGCCTGTCCGTGGCGGCCGGAAGCCGGCTGGCCCGCCCGGCTCCTCCTCCCGCAGGAGGGGGCCCTCCTCCTGCGAGTGGCCGAAAGATCGGCCGAAGGACTGAGCCACGCGGCTCGGAGAGCATTTACTCTTCACAGCATGACCAATGACACCACGCTGTTCCTGGGGCAGTGGATCCGTTCCCCGGGAACCGTCGGGGCGGTGGCTCCGAGCTCGCGTCGGCTCGCCGAGACGGTGACCACGCCGGTCCCCCACCGAGGTGACCCCGTGGTCGTCGAGCTCGGTCCCGGCACCGGGGCGTTCACCGCGGAGATCCAGCGGCGGCTGGGCGGCCGGGGTCATCACATGGCGATCGAGATCAACCCCAGGCTGGCCGAGTTCCTCGCCGCCCGGCACCCGAAGGTCGACGTCGTGGTCGAGGACGCGGCGCGGCTGCCGCAGTTGCTGCAGGAGCGCGGCTTCCACCGGGCCGACGCGGTCGTGAGCGGGCTCCCCTGGGCGGCGTTCTCGGAGGAGACGCAGACGCGCCTGATGGACGCCGTCATCGCGATCATGGATTCCAACACGGCCTTCACCACCTTCGCCTACAGCTTCGCCAAGCGCCTGCCCCCCGCGCAGCGCTTCCGGCAGCGCCTGCTCGACACCTTCGAGGAGGTCGTGGTGGGCCGGACGGTGTGGGGCAACCTCCCCCCGGCCTTCGTCTACCACGCGCGCAGGCCGCGGGAGCAGGTCGTCGGCCAGGGCTGAGCGGCGGCGGGCCACCTGCCGCGGCCGGGCCGCGGCAGGTCGTCGCGCGGCGGGGCTGGAACCCGAACAGAACTCCGTTCTACCATTGCGCACGCAACTGAACGGAGTTGATCACGGTGGACTTCACGCTTCCCGACAGCGCCCTCGCCGTCCAGCGCGGCATAGCCGACATCTGCGCACGCTACGACCTGGACTACTGGCAGCGCTGCGAGACCGAGAAGCGCTGGCCCGAGGAGGTCTGGGCGGAGCTGGCCAAGGGCGGCTGGCTCGGCCTGGCCGTCCCCGAGGAGTACGGCGGAGGCGGCCAGGGCCTGCTGGAGCTGGCCGTGGCCACCGAGACCCTGTCGGCCTCCGGCTCGGCCGGGGGGTCGGCGTTCACCTACGTCCTGACGCCGGGCTTCGGCGCCATGACCCTGGCCCGGCACGGCAGCCGGTGGCAGCGCGAGGAGCTGCTGCCCAAGCTGGCCACCGGCGAGCTGGAGACCTGCTTCGCCCTGACCGAACCCGACGCCGGCTCCAACGCCCTGGGCATCTCCACCTTCGCCCGGCGCGACGGCGGCGAATACGTCGTCAACGGCCAGAAGATCTGGATCACCGGCGTGCAGCGCGCCACCTGGATGCTGCTGGTCACCCGGACCGTCCCGGCCGCCGAGGCCAGGCCCCGCACCAACGGCCTGACGGTCTTCCTGGTGAACGTGCCCGAGGCGGTCGCCGCCGGGCGGCTGTCCTTCCGGCCGATCCCGAAGATGGGCGCCAACACCACCCCGTCCAACATGGTCTTCGTCGACGACCTGCGGGTGCCGGCGGCGAACGTGGTGGGCGAGGTGGACCAGGGCGCGCTGGTGCTGTGGGACATCCTCAACCCCGAGCGCGTCCTGCTGGCGGCCTCCGCCCTGGGCGGCGCCGAGGTCGCGCTGAAGGTGGCCGTGCAGTACGCCAAGGAGCGCGAGGTCTTCGGCCGCCCGATCGGGGCCAACCAGGCCATCGCCTTCCCCCTCGCCCAGGTCAAGGCCAAGATCGAGCTGGCCAGGCTGATGCTCTACAAGGCCGCCTGGCTGTTCGACAACCACCGGCCGTGCGGCACCGAGGCCAACATCGCCAAGCTGACCGCCTCCCAGGCGGCCTGGGAGGCGGCCGACCACGCCTTCCAGACCCACGGCGGCATGGCCTACTCGCTGGAGTATCCGGTCGCCCGCCTGCTGGCCGACGCCCGCATCGGCAAGGTCGCCCCGGTCACCGAGGAGCTCCTGCTCAACTACCTGGCAACCCAGGTCCTGGGGCTGCCCAGGAGCTTCTGAGCCGGTTGCGGGGCCGGCCGTACGGGCAGGACCGTAGGCAGGTCGGGACGCACACGAGGGAGTGGCCGATGTCCGCCTATGCCAGCACCGTGGTCAACGCCTCAGCCGACGAGGTGTGGGCCTATCTGAGAGACTTCGGCAACCTGGCCGAGTGGCTGCCCGGAGTCGCGCTCTGCGAGATCGAGGAGGGCGACGGCTCCCGGCCCGGGGCGGTGCGCAGGGTCGAGGGCGCGGGCGGCCTCTTCCGGGAGCGGCTGCTCACCCTCGACGACGGCGCCCGTTCGGCGACCTACGAGATCGTCGAGAGCCCGCTGCCGCTGCGGGACTACCGGGGCTCCTACCGCGTCTCGCCGGTCACCGACAGCGGCCGGGCCTTCGTCGAGTGGTCGGCCGCCTTCGAGGCCGACGACGAGGCGAAGATGACCAGGATCCTCACCCGCGCCATCTTCGAGCCGGGCCTGGCCGGCCTGCACGAGCGCCTGCGGCCCTGAGACCGCCCGCCGCGCCCCGCACGGCGGCCAGGAGGCCGGCCGCCGCCGGCACGGCGGGCACGAGGAGGTAGGGCCCGCAGGAGGCCAGCAGGACAAGGGTGAGGGCCGTGGCCACGGTGGCGACCTGGCGCCCCGGCGGGGGCAGCAGCCGGGTCGCGGCGGCGACGCCGACCGCGGTGACGGCCGCCAGGCAGGCCGAGGTGGCGCGCATGAGCGTGTCGAGGTCGAGGTCGCCGAGCGTCGCCGCGGCGGTGAGCGCGGCGGTCAGCACGGCCAGGAGGGTGAGGCTGCGGGCGGGCACCTCTCCCGGCGCCGCCCCCTTCGCCAGGGGGCGGGGCAGGGCGCCGTCTCGGGCCAGCGCGGCGCCCAGCCGTGCTCCCCCGGCGATGTAGGCGTTGACCGCGCCGAAGCTCAGCAGCACGGCCGCCACCGCGGTGAGCGGCCCGGCCAGGGCGCCCACGCCCTCCTCCAGCAGCAGGGCGAGCGGGACCGGCGAGGAGGCGGCCCGGCCGCCGAGCACACCGACCGTGACGACGGCCAGCCCCAGGTAGAGCACGCCCACGGTCGCCAGCGTCAGCGCCGTGGCCCGCGGCAGGTGGCGGCGCGGGTCGGCGAACTCGGCCGACAGGTGGCTGGCGGCCTCCCATCCGACGAAGGCGAAGAAGAGCACCCCCGCCGCGTGGGCGACCCCGGTCCAGCCGTGGGGGGCGAAGGGGGTGAAGTTGCCCGGCCGCACGGCGGGGGCGGCGACCACGACGGCGGCCACCAGGAGCGCGGTCAGCAGGGCGAGCAGGATCAGTTGCAGGCGCCCGGAGAAGCGCAGGCCGGCGTAGTTGGCGGCGAAGGCCGCGGCCAGCAGGGCGCAGGTCACCGCCACCGTCCCGGCGGGGCCGAGCCCCAGGCCCGAGGCGACGTAGCGGGCGCCGACCATGGCTCCGGCCAGCACGCCGATCGGGACGGCGAAGTAGAACCACCAGCCGGTCACCGCCGCCACCCGGCCCCCGAAGGCCCGGGCGGCGAACGTGGCCACCCCGCCGCCGTCGGGGAAGCGGCCGCCCAGCGCGGCGAAGGTCAGCGCGACCGGCACGCTGAGCGCCAGCAGCGCGGCCCAGGCCACGACGGAGGCCGGGCCCGCGGCCGCCGCGGCCAGGTGCGGCATCGCCAGCACACCGGGCCCGAGCACGGCGCCCAGGAACAGGGCCGTGCCCTGGGCGAGTCCGAGCCGGTGACCGGGCGCCGCCTCCGCGGGCCCCGCCGGCACCACCTGTGTCTTCGCCATCAGCGCTTCCTTCCGATCGGCCGGTGACATGCCGACGAAGGTAGCCAGATGACTGTCCGAAATTACCCCCTGATGTGCACACGGTCGGAAATATGGCGCAATTCCGAGCAGGAGCGAACATCGTACGGATATCACCCGCCCCTTCCGGACGGATGTCCGGCCTGATCGCGTATCTCCGGCCGGCCGGACCGGGATGTACGCCTTCTCACCGGCCATACGGCCGGCCGGTCCTGGGCAGGCGCCTGTCCCGGACCCGGGGGTCAGCCGAACCTGGGCGGGCGCCTGTCCCGGACGGCCCGCACGCCCTCGGTCACGTCCGGGCCGGTGAAGCCGAGGAACTCCATGGCCAGGGAGGCGTCGAAGGAGGGACCGGCGAGGCGGAGCCAGTTGTTGAGGGAGTATTTGGTCAGGCGGATCGCCTCGGCCGAGCCGCCGGCCAGCCGGACGGCGATCTCCACTGCCCTCGCGTGCACCTGGTCGTCGTCGACGCAGAGGCTGACCAGGCCCATCGCCTCGGCCTGCTCGCCGCTGACCGGCTCGCACAGCAGCAGGTGATACTTGGCCTTGGCCAGTCCGCACAGCAGCGGCCAGATGATGGCGGCGTGGTCGCCGGCCGCGACGCCCAGCCGGGTGTGGCCGTCGATGATGCGGGCCGTACGGCCGGCGACGGAGATGTCGGCCAGCAGCGCGACCGCCAGTCCCGCGCCCACCGCGGGGCCCTGGATGGCTGAGACGACGGGCTTGGAACAGTTGAGCACGTTGTAGACGATGTCGCGTGCCTCGGTGAAGACGCGCATGCGCGTGCCGTGGTCGCGCGTCATCTCCTCGATCATCGACAGGTCACCGCCCGCAGAGAACACCTCGCCCTCACCGCGGACGACGACCGCGCGCACGTCGTCGTCGCGGTCCACGTCCCGCCATACCTCGGCCAGCTCGCGGTGGCCGGTCATGTCCACGGCGTTGAGTCTGCGCGGCTCGCTGATCACGATCCGGAGCACCCCGTCGGCGGCCCAGTCGATCTTCAGCTTCTCGTAGTCCCTCACCGGAACGCCTCCCCGAGCCGCGCGGCGGCGTAGTCGCGCGCCTCGGCCGCCTGGTCGAAGAACCCGGGCAGGCCGAAGAAGCCGTGGATCGCCCCCTCGTAGCGCCTGACCTCGACCGGGACCCCCGCCGCCGCGAGCTGGGCGGCGTAGGTCTCGCCCTCGTCGCGCAGCGGGTCGAACTCGGCGGTGATCACCGTCGCCGGGGCCAGCCCCGCCTTGTCGGCCAGCCGGACCGGGGCCAGCCCGGGGTCGGCCGGATCCCCGCCGTACTGCTCGACGAACCAGGCCATCTCGTGGGCGGCGAGCCCGAAACCGGTGGCGTAGTCGCGGTAGCTCGGGGTGTCCATGGCGACGTCGGTCACCGGGTAGACCAGCACCTGGTGCGCCAGCCGCAGGCCCGCGTCACGGGCCCGCCAGGCCGCCACGGCGGCCAGGTTGCCCCCGGCGCTGTCGCCGCAGACGGCGATCCGCTCCGGGTCGGCGAGATACGCCTCGGGGCGGGCGAAGACGTCCTCGACCACCGTCCACGCGTCGTCGGCCGCGGCCGGGAAGGGGTGGTCGGGGGCGAGCCGGTAGTCCACCGAGACCACGACCGCCCCGGTGCGCGCGGCCAGGTCCCGGCCGAGCGCGTCGTTGCGGGCCACGCTGCCGAACACCCAGCCGCCGCCGTGGAAGTAGACGATCACGGGCAGCGGGTGCTCGCCCTCCTCCGGCCGGTAGATCCGGACCGGCACCCCGCGCACGACCTCGTCCCTGACGGACGGCAGCGGCACGGCCGGCCCCCGCTGCTCGGCGAGGCCGTCCATGGTCCGCATCCGGGCGATCAGTTCGGGAGTGAGCAAGGAGACGGGAGTGTCGAGATCCGTCGGGAACAGCTTCACGTAGGCCTCGGCCTGGGGGTGCAACGGCATGACCGCACATTACCCGGCGGCCCCCGGACCGGCCGGCAACGCCTCGGCCGGATCGGCGGCCCGACCGGGTCAGCCGGCCGCGGCCTCGACCAGCGCCTCGACGAGCCGGTTGTCCTCCCCGCGCTCGGGGTGCCACTGGACGCCGACGGCGAAGCGGTGCCCCTGGAGCTCGACCCCCTCGACGATCTGGTCGTCGGCCCAGGCCACGGCGAGCAGGCCGGCGCCCAGCCGCTTGACCGCCTGGTGGTGGGGCGCGGTCACCTCGGCGCGGTCGCCCACCGCCTTGCCCAGCTTGCTGGACACGCTGATCTGGATGACGTGCGCGCGGCCGGCGGCGTGGCGGTCGTGGTCGACCGCCTCGGGGAGCCAGGGGATGAGGCTGCCGCCCTGGGCGACGTTCAGGACGTGCATGCCCCGGGCGATCGCGAGCAGCGGCAGGTCGGCCTGGACGGCGGCGCGGGCCAGCGCCAGCTCGAAGCGGTCGCGGTGGGGCTGGGGCTCCTCGACCCGTTCCTCGCGGGCCGCGCCGTACAGGGCCGGGTCGAGCTCGCCACCGCCGGCGAAGATCACTCCGGACAGATCGCGCACGTAGTCGTCGACACCGCCCGCGTTCAGCGGCGGCAGCAGCACCGGCAGGCCGCCCGCCTTCTCGACGGCGCGGGCGTAGGAGGGCGGCGACAGGACGGCCTCACGGACCCAGGTGCCCCAGCGGGCGGCCTCGAGGTAGGCGGTGATACCGATCAGGGGTCGGGACATGCGTTCTCCAGGGGGCCTTGCGGAAGGCGGTGTCCCCCGTTTCGGGCGGCACCCATCCCATCTCCGGCAGGATCCCTATCATGGCGCACGCGATTTCGGTTGTGTCACGCATCTGAGGTATCAGTGAGGCTTTTTCGTCCTGATGGCCTGGTACGGCGGGCCCGCAGGAAACACGCCCCTGCGGGAGACGAGGCGGGTGCCCGCCGACAGCTACGGGCGGGCATCCGGGATCTCGCCGTACCGCGGTTCAGGGCCGGCCGAAGATGAGCTGGATCACCGAGCGGGCAGTGCTCTCCGGATCGTCGTGGACGCTTTCGGGAAGGTTGCCGCTGAGCCACAGGCCGGCGAAACCATGGGCGAGCGACCAGGCGGCGATCGTGGTCAACCGGGCCTGCGCCGGGCTCGGCGACAGTGTGCCCGCGCTGGCGACGAGCACGTTGGCCGCGCGCTCGCGCGCCGCCTGCATGCCGGGGTCATCGGCGCGGTACAGCTCGGGGCGGAACATCACTTCGAAGTAGGGCCGATGGTCGACGGCGAAGCGGACGTACGCCACGCCGACCTCGAAGACGTCCCCGGCCGCCCGTTCCAGGTTGTCGGCGAACAGTTCGAACCCCTCGGCGGCCACGGCCGTCAGCAGCCCCGTCTTGTCCCCGAAGTGATGGGCGGGGGCCGCGTGCGAGACGCCGGCCCGGCGAGCCAGTTCGCGCAGGCTCCACCCGGCCGGGCCGGACTCGCCGATCGCCTTCAGGGCGGTGTCGATGATGGCGCGCCGCAGGTTGCCGTGGTGGTAGGTCGGCTGGTCGATCTGTCTCACCTCCGCGCTCAATGATCTCATGTGACGGATCCAGCCTATCTTGACGTTGACAAGATGGGGAACGTCCTCCAATCTTGTCGACGACAAGATTGGAGGACGGATGGTTCCGTTCATCGCCCTGACCGGCGGCTTCGTGGTCCTGCGGCTGCTCGGCATAGCGGGGGTCGACATGCTGGACGGGTGGCAGCCCGCGCTGCGCGGCGCTCTCGCCCTGATGTTCGCCTTCACCGGCGTGCCGCACTTCCTGCCCTCGTGGCGCCGCGACTTCGTCGCGATGATCCCGCCGGCGTTCCCGCGCCCAGCCCTGCTGGTCACCACCACCGGAGTACTGGAGTTGGCCGGCGCCGCCGGACTGCTGCTCCCACCGGTGGCGCCGTTCGCCGCGACCGGGCTCGCGCTGCTCATGGCCGCCATGTTCCCGGCCAACGTCTCAGCGGCCCGCCGCGGCCTCACCCTGGCGGGCAGACCGGTGACCCCGCTGCCCGCCCGCACCGCCCTGCAAGTGCTCTTCGTCGCCGCCGCCATCGCAGCGGCCGTGTGACCCGCCCAATCGCCTCTCAGCCCACCGCGCCCAGGGAATCGACCGAAGGAGAACGGCCATGAACCCTTCCGAGAAGGTCGCCGACATCGGCCACACCGTGCTCATCACCACCGACCTCGACCGGCCTCCGCCCGCCATGAGGCTCTCGGCCTCACGCTCAGCCCGGCCTCGCCGCACCCGCTGACCGAACGGCCCGGCGACCCGCTCACGCGCACCTGCACCGCCAACCGGTGCGCCTACTTCGGCAGGTCGTTCATCGAACCGCTCGGCATCGTCGCCCCCGGAAGGCATCCGCACCGTCCGGGCCGACAGCGTCCGCATCGACGCGGCCCACACACCCGAGGGCGCGCTCATCGAGAGCAACGGAATCGCCACCCGGACCACGCCTGACCGCTTCTACGTCGCCGACGAGGACGCCTGCGGCGTACCCCTTGCCTTCACGCAGAGCTGACAGGTCCTTCCCCGTCCTTCCCAGCAGGAAACACCCTTGGGCTCTCACGCCGGCTCCGGGACCGTGGTCGAGGATCAGCTCGATCACCTTGCGGGCCTCCTCCCGCATCCGCCCGATTTTCGGCCGTCACCACGGCTCCCCCTACCTCATGGGCCGCCAGGCCGTCACAGTCATTACGGAGTGTTGCAATTCAATTGCTCACAGCTACTATTGCGTGGGGCTGGCAAGACCTTCCCGCCCCTTCCCCTCGATCTCGGAGTGCCGCATGGAGCGAACGGTTCTGGCCGCCGTCACCGAACGTCCTGACGCCGATTCGGCGCTCGCCGAACAGATCCGCCGCGTGTGCGCGGCGATGGACGAGCTCGGGCTCCAGGTGCGCTGGACCCACCGGGCCGAGGACGCCCTGGCGGTGGTCGGGTCGGACGCCTCGCTGACGGCGGTGCTGGCGGCGTGGGACGCGCCGGGAGCCGAGGAGCTGCTGGAGGCGGTGGCCAGGCGGTTCCGCGGCCTGCCCGTCTTCTTGATGACCCAGGAGCAGGAGCTTCCGCTGTGGGTGTACGAGGTCATCCAGGGCTACGTCTTCCCGCTGGAGGACACCCCGCAGTTCATCGCCGGGCGCATCGCCTACGCGGCCGACCAGTACGCCGAAAGGCTCCTTCCCCCCTTCTTCGGCGCGCTGCGGCGCCTTCAGGATCACCATCGCTACTCCTGGCACACGCCGGCGCACGCCGGCGGCGTGGCGTTCCTCAAGTCGCCGGTGGGGCGGGCGTTCTTCGACTTCTACGGCGAGCGGCTGCTGCGCACCGATCTGTCCATCTCCGTCACCGAGCTGGGGTCGCCGCTCGACCACACCGGCCCGATCGGGGAGGCCGAGCGCAACGCCGCCCGCGTCTTCGGCGCCGACCGCACGTTCTTCGTGGTCAACGGCAACTCCACCGCCAACCGCATCGTCGGCCACCACGCGATCGCCCGCGACGACACCGTCTTGGTGGACCGCAACTGCCACAAGTCGGTCCAGCACGCGCTGGCCATCAGCGGCGCCCGCCCGGTCTATCTCGTACCCGAGCGCAACGGGCTCGGGCTGGCGGGCCCGATCCCGCCCGCCGCACTGGAGGCCGACGCGGTCCGTGAGCGGGTGGCCGCTCATCCCCTCGCCGCCGGAGAGCCGACGTACGCGGTGATCACGAATTCCACGTACGACGGCGTGTGCTACGACACGGTGCGGGTCGGCGAGCTGCTGGGCGCCAGCGTGCCGCGGCTGCACTTCGACGAGGCGTGGTCCGCCTACGCCCGGTTCAACCCGCTCTACGCCGGCCGGTACGGCATGGCGGTCGATGAGCGCACGCTACCGGGCCCGGGCCGCCCCACCGTGTTCGCCACCCAGTCGACGCACAAGCTGCTGGCCGCGCTGTCGCAGGCGGCGATGCTGCACGTCCGCCCCGCGGAGCGGGCGCCGGTCGATTACGACGCGTTCAACGAGACCTACCTCATGCACGCCTCCACGTCGCCGCTCTACCCGATGATCGCCTCGTTGGACGTCGCGGCGGCGATGATGGACGGCCCGTCGGGGCCGTTCCTCACCGGGGAGGCGATCGTCGAGGCGGTCCGGTTCCGCAAGGCGATGGTGCGGCTGGCCGCCCGCATCCGCGAGGACGGCCTGCGGCCCGACTGGTTTTTCGGCGTCTGGCAGCCCTCCACGGTCACCGACCCGCGCACCGGCCAGACCGTCTCGTTCGCCGACGCCGACCCGGCGCTGCTGTGCGCCGAGCCCCGGTGCTGGACCCTGGAGGCGGGGGCCGCGTGGCACGGGTTCGACGGGATGTCCGGGGGCTACTGCATGCTCGACCCGGTCAAGGTGACGATCACCTGCCCGGGTGCCGACGCCGCCACGGGCACGCTCGACTGGGGCATCCCGGCCCGCGTCGTGGCCGCCTACCTGCAGCGGCGTGGCATCGTGGTGGAGAAGACCGGCGACCACACGTTGCTGGTGCTGTTCTCCATGGGGATCACCAAGGGCAAGTGGGGCACGCTGATCGACGCGCTCACCGACTTCAAGAACGCCTACGACGGAGATCTGCCCTTGGCGGAGGTGCTGCCCGGCTTCGGGCCGCCCGCGACCTCGCTGCAGAAGTTCTGCACCCTGGTCCACGAGAAACTGCGTGACTCCGGGGTCGGGAAGCTTCTCGACCAGGTCTTCACCACCCTGCCCGAGCCGGTGTCGACTCCCGCCGACTGTTACCAGGCCATGATCCGGGCCCGCACCGAGCGCGTCCCGCTGGCCGGCCTGCCGGGCCGGGTCGCCGCGGCCACGGTGGTGGTCACCCCGCCCGGGATCCCCATGCTGATGCCCGGCGAGGCGACCGGCCCGGCCGACGGCCCGCTGATGACATACCTGCAGGCTCTGGAGGACTTCGACCGGGCCTTCCCCGATCTGGCTACCGACATCCATGGCGCCCATCGTGACGGCGACGGCCGCTACTGGGTGGAGGTCGTCAAGGACTGAGCTCGGCGCCCATATGCCGTCTCACGGAGTCGCCGTACGGCCGGTCAGCGCCGTACGGCCGGTCACACCCGGCACGGACGGCGTCGGTGGCCGTATGCGATCTCGTCCTCCATCCACGGGCGGCGCCCCCCCATACCCGCTGACGGCCGTTGCCGACAGGTCAAGCCGCCCAGGATGACGGCCATCGAGCGGGTGCCCGCCGCCTCGTGGCCTGTCCGGGCGAGATCCAGCGAGTGCGGCGCTAGGGTGGCCAGCACCACCGAACACGACCACCTCGCCCGTCCCCCACCGGGTGGCACCCCTCCTGCGCGCCGAGCGCTTCACCCCGTCCGGAGACGTGATGACCAGCCTGACGACCACCATCGACGTGGTGGTCCTCACCATGAACGATCGGCCCGCCGTGTTTCCGCGGGCGATGGCCTCCCTCCTCGCCCAGCAGGACGTCGAACTGCGTGTGGTCATCGTGGGCAACGGGGTTGAGCCCGACCATGTGCCCGCCGGCGTGCGCACCGTGACACTGCCCGTCAACGAGGGCATCCCCGAAGGCCGTAACGTCGGCGCCGACGCCCTGGCCGAGCCAGGCGGCGAGTTCATCTTCTTCTTCGACAACGACGCCGTCCTGCCCGCCCCCGACATCCTGGCCCGGCTCGTCGCCGAAGCCCGCCGCCACCCCGAGGCCGCCTACATCCAACCCCGCATCGCCGACCCCGACACCGGTGTCACCGTGCGCCGCTGGGTGCCGCGGCTACGCGCCGGCGACGCGGCCCGGCCCGGCACCATCACCGTCATGGCCGAAGGCGTGGTCCTCGTGCGCCGCGCCGACTACGAGCGGGCCGGCGGCTGGCCCGGCCACTTCTTCCTCTTCCACGAGGGCATCGATCTGAGCTGGCGGCTGTGGGACCTGGGACGCACCGGCTGGTACGCACCCGACGTCGTCATCCACCACCCGGCCACCGACCCCGCCCGGCACGCCGGCTACTACCGCCTCGTCGCCCGCAACCGCGTCTGGCTCGCCTACCGCCGCCTGCCCGCTCCCCTGATCCCCCTCTATCTGACGGCCTGGACCCTGCTCAGCCTCACCCGGATCCGCTCCCGTGCCAACCTCGCCGTCTGGTTCGCCGGCCTGCGCGAAGGCCTCACCGGCGGACACGGACAGCGCCGACCGATGTCCTGGACCACAGTGCTACGGCTGACCCGCGCCGGTCGCCCCCCGATCGTCTGAGCCTCTCCGGGTGACGCGGCCCTCATCCGGTCACAGGACCACCGGCCCGTACGGTCGCAGAAACCACCGGCCGCAAACACCGCTACCTGCGCTTCTTCGCCCGCTGCGGCCACCGGGGGCCGCGGAGCGGTGCACGACTCCGTGGATCTCACGACTGTCGAATTTCACGCGCGGTCCACCGCCGGGCAGGGCACCGGCGACCCCGCCCAGACCGTCCCGCGCGGACCGCACTCAGGAGACCCGGCACGCGAGGATGAGCGGGATCATTCGGTGCGACAAGGACACGCGCACCGCGGAGGTGGCCACTTCGCGGCTGTACGGCCGAGCGTCCAGCTGGTCAACGAGATCGATTCATATGTGTGACCTCATCCGCGTGGATACACTCGCCACCATGATCATTTGGCTGAACGGCACCTTCGGCGCGGGCAAGACGACCACTGCCAAGGAGCTTGTCAGGCTGATCCCGGAAGCACGGATCTTCGACCCCGAAGAGGTCGGATTCATGCTGCGGCACGTCCCCGGCCTGCCAGAGGTCGGCGACTTCCAGGATTGGCGGCCATGGCGCGGGCTGGTCGTAGAGACGGCTTCGCAGCTGCTCGACTATGTCGGCGGTGTTCTCGTCGTCCCGCAGACGGTCCTCGTCGAGCAGTACTGGGCGGAGATCCGCTCCGGACTCGAGAAGGCCGGCATCCCCGTCCACCACTTCCTGCTCCACACCGACCAGGCCACTCTCATTCACCGGATCGAGACGGACACCGTCGAGACCGGAGCCCGGCAATGGCGGCTCGACCATGTCCCGGACTATCACACCGCCCTGTCCTGGCTGAGCCGGGGAGCAGAGATCATCGACACGACCGGGACCCCGCCGGCACAGGTGGCCCGAGCCGTCATGGCCGGCGTCGAGGCGAGGAGCACAGGCGGTCGGTGACTCCGAAGGCGCCCGGTCGCCGCCTCTCGGACAGGGCGGACCCGCCCTGGTTCACTTCATTGATCTTCGCTGCACAGCCGTTGCCCGAGATGGGGCAGCACCGCGGAGCGCGCCTCCCGGCAGCACGGCCGGTTGGCGCCGAGGGGGCGGATGTCGATCAGCCGCGCTGAGCGCATGGGGGATCTCGTCGTCGAGCTCCGCGACGGCCGCCTCGGTCGCGCGCCACTCGGCCTCGAGGAAGGGGATGAGGGCGCGGCCGCGGTCAGTGGCCGCGAAGTGCGACCTTTTCGCAGGTCACCGCTTATGCCGATGCCACTTCCCGGCCCGCGCCACGGCCGGGCGGCGGCGTAGGACGCGGACATCTCGCATCTGACGCGATCCGGAGCGACGGAACCGGCGGCAGCCGAACACGCGAGCCCATCAGCCCGACCCCCTCCAGGTCCTCCATCGTTGCCTGCGACGGCCCGCCCGGTCCTCGCACGGCGTCCGAGCCGGCCGGCAGGAGCCGGTCTCCCCGAGGCCCGAGGCGTGGGCCATGACAGGAATCCACAGAACGGGTAAACCGTCAACTTCGGGTAAATGCGATTCTTATTCACTTATCCCTTCGAATACAAGTAGCTCGGTCACAGAGAATAACAACACAATTACCGATAGTTGCAATTCCCGCTATATTATGGAGAAACGGTTGTGACGTGCACATGGTGATGGAAGACTCGAATTTGAGCGACCAGGTGTGCCGGGGCCGCTGGACGCTCGTCACCCGGAGCCGTCAGGGAGGTGGATCAGCATGATCGGACTTTGGTCCGATCAATTAGGGTGGGTTCGATCACATGTCTTTGAATCCGCGACTCGTCAAGGAGAGCTTCGCCGTCGTCGAGCCCGTCGCCGACAAGGCCGCGGCATACTTCTACGGCCGCCTGTTCGCCGAGAGCCCGCATCTGCGGGGGATGTTCCCGCCGGCCATGAACGTCCAGCGCGATCGCCTGTTCAGCGCCCTGACCAGGATCGTCTGGAGCCTCGACAGCCCGGGCAGCCTGTCGTCGTTCCTCGGGCAGCTCGGCCGCGACCACCGCAAGTACGGGGTGATCGCCGAGCACTACACCGCGGTCGGCAACGCGCTGCTTGCCACGGTCAGGCGCTTCGCCGCCGAGATCTGGACCGCCGAGATCGAGGCGGCGTGGGTCGCCGCGTACACCGCCGCCGCCGATCTCATGATCGAGTCGGCCGAGTCCGACTCGGGGGTCTCGCCCGCGTGGTGGCTGGCCGAAGTGATCGACCACGAGCTCCGCACGCCGGACATCGCAGTGATCACCCTGCGTCCCGGCCAGCACCTGCCCTATCTGCCGGGCCAGTACGTCAACGTGCAGACCGCGCGCTGGCCGCGTGTCTGGCGCGCGTTCTCCATCGCGAACGCGCCACGGGCGGACAACACCATCCGCCTGCACGTGCGGGCGGTCCCCGGCGGCTGGGTCTCCACCGCGCTGGTCGAGCACACCAGGATCGGCGACACCCTGATGCTCGGCCCGGCGGTCGGCTCGATGGCCCCCGCCGACTCCGGCCGCGACATCCTGTGCGTCGCGGGAGGCACCGGGCTCGCCCCGCTCAAGGCCGTCGTGGAGCACGTGATCGCCTCGGGGCGGCGGCCGGGCATCCACCTGCTGTGCGGCGCGCGGCACTCGCGGGAGCTCTACGACCTGCCCGACCTGATCCGGATGGAGTCGTCCTTCCCCTGGCTGAGGGTGCTGCCCGTGGTCTCCGACGAGCCCGGCTACGACGGCCTGCGGGGCCGGGTGCCCGAGGTGATGGAGCGCTTCCACTCCTGGACCGACCACGACGTCTACGTCTGCGGCCCGGCGGCCATGGTCAACGAGACCGTCCGCAGGCTCCAGCGGGGCGGGGTGCCCCTGGCCGACATCCGCAGGGACGTCGTCCACGGCGAGCCCTGAACGGCGTTCACGGCCCGGGGCGGGCGCAACCCACGGAGAGCCACCGAGATCCGGGCGGGGCACCTCATGAGATGACAGCATGAGGCCACATCCGAAGGGAGACCCGTCATGCACGACACGCTCCTCGCCATAGGCACCCGCAAGGGCCTGTTCCTGGCCCGCTCAGCTGGGGGCGGACCGTTCGAGGTCGAGCCGGTCCGCTTCTCCACCATCGGCGTGCACTCGGTCGCGATCGACACCTGCGGTCCGGTGCCCCGCATCCTCGCCGGGATCGAATACGGCCACTTCGGCCCCTCGGTGATGTGGTCGGACGACCTCGGCGAGACCTGGCAGGAGGCGGGCAAGGCCCCGATCGCCTTCCCCGAGGAGACCGGGGCGGCGCTCACCCGCGTCTGGCAGCTCCAGCCCTCCCCGTCCGAGCCGGAGGTGGTGTGGGCCGGGGCCGAGCCGGGGGCGCTGTTCCGCTCAGATGACCGCGGCGTCACCTTCTCCCTGGTGGAGGGCCTGTGGAACCATCCGCACCGGCCCCAGTGGGCGCCCGGTTTCGGCGGTCTGTGCCTGCACACGGTGCTCCTCCACCCGAGCGACCCCAAGACCATCGCGGTCGCGGTCTCCTCCGGGGGCTTCTACCGCAGCACCGACGGCGGAGTCTCCTGGGAGGCCGCCAACCAGGGGATCCGCGCCCCCTTCCTCCCTGAGGGGTCGCAGTACCCCGAGTTCGGGCAGTGCGTGCACAAGGTGGACATGCATCCGTCCCGGCCGGAGCGGCTCTTCCTCCAGCACCACTTCGGCGTCTACCGCAGCGACGACTTCGGCGGCTCGTGGACCTCCGTCGGCGACCCGCTCCCCTCCGACTTCGGCTTCCCACTGGTCGTGCACCCCGACCGGCCCGACACGCTGTATGTCTTCCCGCTCCAGGCCGACGTGGACCGTACGCCCGTCGACCACCGCTACCGGGTCTTCCGCAGCGACGACGCGGGCGCGTCGTGGCGGGCCCTGGCCGACGGGCTGCCCGAGGGCCCGGTCCACGCCGCCGTGCTGCGTGACGCGATGTGCGCCTCGGAGAGGGGGATCTTCTTCGGCACCCGCGACGGCGAGGTGTACGGCTCGCGCGACGACGGGGAGAGCTGGTTCTCCGTCGCCCGGCACCTGCCGGACGTGCTGACCGTACGCGCGGCGGCGCTCTGAGCCGGGCGCGCTCCGGCCGGGGAGGTCTCCCGATGGCCGGCCGCACCGGCCGGGAGACCTCCGACCCGGCCCTCGGCGCTCTCCGCGCCGGCCTCCCGGCCCCGCCCGCAGGAGATCGGGAAGGCCGGGGGCGACGGAAAGGCTAGGGAGCGCTCCGGCCGTTGGCGACGAAGGCCGCGTGGGTGAGGGGCATGAGCTCCGCCCAGGCGGCCTCCATCTTCTCCGCCACCATCTCGATCTCCCGCTGCGGGAACGAGGGCACCTTGGCCTGCTCGTTCTTGGTGCGCAGGGAGAGGAAGTGCATCAGCGAACGGGCGTTGCACGTGGCGTACATCGAGGAGAACAGGCCGACGGGCAGCACCGCCCTGGCCACCTCACGGGCGATCCCGGCCTCCAGCATCTCCTGGTAGGCGGCGTAGGACTGCCGGTAGGCCGCCTCCATCGCCTCGATCGTGATCTTGTGCTGCTCCTCGCTGCCCTCGACGAAGACGTATTTGCCCGGACGGCCCTCCTGGACCAGCTTCCGCTCCACGCCCGGCACGTAGAAGTGGGGCTGCAGCTCCCGGTAGCGACCGCTCTCCTCGTTGTAGGACCAGCCGACCCGGTGACGGTGGAACTCGCGGAAGACGAAGATCGGGGCGCTGACGAAGAAGGTCATCGAGTTGTGCTCGAAGGGGCTGCCGTGCCGGTCGCGCATCAGAAAGTTGATCAGCCCCTTGGACCGCTCGGGGTCCTTGTGGAGCTCCTCCAGGGACTGCTCCCCCGCGGTCGACACCCGCGCCGCCCAGAGCACGTCGGAGTCCGAGGCGCTGTGTTTGACCAGCTCGACGGTTACGTCGTCGAGAAAACGCGGCTGACTCAGGTCCATGGGCGCAGACCTTTCCGGTGACGGGGACGGGATCCAGGCAAGCCTAGCGCCGCCCCCGGCGGAGGCCGCGGGCGGCGCGGCGGAGCGGGCCCGGACGAGGCCGCGCGCGGCGCGGCGGACCAGGTCCGGACGGGGCCGCGGCGGAGCGGGTCCGGCGGGGCGGAGTGCGCCGGAGGACGGATCCCACGCGCCGCGCAACGGTGGCGCGGCCTACAGCCGGTAGAGCCGGCGGGCGTTGCCGGAGCCGATCAGGTGGGCCACGCGGGCCGCGTCCGGGACGCTCCACTCGTCGTCGGCCAGCCGTACGGCCAGCGCCCTGGCCAGGCTCCGCCGGTAGTACAGGGCGCCCAGGTGGCAGGTCTCGGCCACGCCGTGGCCGTCGGAGCCGAACAGCTGCTTGTGGAAGGGGACGAGCTCCAGCAGCTCCCCCATGACCGCGGCCGACCCCGCGGCGGTGCGGGTCAGCACGAGGCCGATGTCCACATAGACGTGCGGGAAGACGTTGGCCAGATAGGCCGCCTGGCGGTGGAAGGGGTAGCAGTGCAGCAGGACGACCGGCACGCCGATCGGCTGCAGCGCCCGGACGAAGCCCGTCATCAGCGCCGGGTCGGCACGGTGGAGGTCCAGGCCGGGATCACCGTAGCCGGTGTGGAACTGCAGCGGCAGGCAGCGCTCCCTGGCCACGTCCACGGCCGCCCAGAGCAGGTGGCGCAGCAGCACCGGATCGGTGAGCCGCGCGCCGGGGCGGGCCAGCCGCCGGCCGGCCGCCGCGATCACCGAGCCCCGGCCCGGCCGCGCGGGGTCGAAGTCCAGGCCGTGCCGGTAGGCGATGGCCGACTTGAGGCCGACGGCGCGGGCGGCGCCGTCGGCGAGCCCCTGACCGAGGGCGGAGATGTAGGAGACCGGGGAGGACGCCTTCTCGGCGACGTCCTGCTCGATCTGCTCGATCCGGATGATCTCGTCCGCCGCCGCGTCGCCCAGCCGACCCATCTCGGCCGCCGAGAGCAGTTCGGGGCCGTCGCGGCCGGTGTCGACCAGGAAGGCCACGATCCCGGCCGCGCGCAGCAGCCGCCGGTTCACCTCGGCGGGCCCCAGCTCGGTCCGGCGGGCCAGGTAGACGGCCGGCGGCGCGTGCGGGTCCAGGTCGAGGACCGGGGCGCACCAGCGGCGGACCGCGGCCCCGGCGGGGGTGTCGAAGTGGGTGGTGCCGGGTGGCGCCGGGGTCCCGGCCTCGGTGATCAACCTCTCGAAGCGGGCGCGGGTCAGGTCGTCGCGGCGGACCCCGCGGCAGTGGTGGTCGACCAGCGGCGCCAGCAGGGCCTCCCGGACCGGGCCGGGCAGCTCGACGGGCAGCGCGTCCCGCGGTCTCATGTCGGCTCCTCCCACGGCTGCGGGCGGGCCGGCCCGGCCGGCCCGCCCACGGTCCTACGGCAGGAGCACTCTATGGCTACCGAGCGTGATCTCGGGTGCCTTTACGCACGCGTGCCACTACGCAGAGGTACGGCAGAGCCGCAGGACGTTGGAGATGATCCTGGCTCCGGCTCCGCCCTCGGCGGTGAGAATGGACTCGGGGTGGAACTGCACCGCGAAGCGCCTGTTCGCCACGTCCTCGATCGCCATCACCGCGCCGTCGGGGGTCAGGGCGGTGGCGGTGAAGCCGGCGACCCCGGGCTGCTTGGCGTGGAGCGAGTGGTAGCGGGCGGCGGTGAACTCCTCCGGGAGCCCGTCCAGCAGGGCGCTGGCGCCGATCCGGCGCACCCTCCCGCGCTTGCCGTGCTCGGGGTGGGACAGCAGCTCCAGCGTGCCGCCGGCCTGCTCGACCATGCCCTGCAGGCCCAGGCAGACGCCGAACACCGGCAGGTCGCGCTCGTAGAGCGCCCTGACCAGCTCCGTCAGGCCGAAGTCCGACGGCCAGCCGGGGCCGGGTGACAGCACCACGAGCGACGGCGCGATCTCGTCGATCATGCCGACGGGGAAGCCGTGCCGGAGCGTGACGACCTCCGCGCCCTGCTGGCGGAAGTAGTCGGCGAGGGTGTTGACGAAGGAGTCCTCGTGGTCGACGAGCAGCACCTTCATCCCCTCGCCCGGCTGCTCCCGGACCGGCTCCGGCGCGGCCTGCGCCTGCGGGGCCGCGCCGACCGCGGCCAGGGCGCCGAGCAGCGCGCTGGCCTTGAGCTCGGTCTCCCGCTCCTCGGCCTCCGGGTCGGAGTCGAACAGCAGCGTGGCCCCGGCCCTGACGGTGGCGACGCCGCCGCGGATCTGCGCGGTACGCAGGGTCAGGCCGGTGTTCATCGAGCCGTCGAAGCCGATGTAGCCGACCGCCCCGCCGTACCAGCGCCTGGTGGTGGCCTCGTGGTCCTCGATGAACTGCATCGCCCAGGACTTGGGGGCGCCGGTGACGGTGACGGCCCACATGTGGGTGAGGAAGGCGTCCAGCGCGTCGAACTCCGGCCGCAGGCGGCCCTCGATGTGGTCGACGGTGTGGATCAGCCGGGAGTACATCTCGATCTGGCGGCGGCCGATGACCTGGACGCTGCCCGGCACGCAGATGCGGGACTTGTCGTTGCGGTCCACGTCGGTGCACATGGTCAGCTCCGACTCCTCCTTCACGCTGGACAGGAGGGTGCGGATCGCCTCGGCGTCCTCGATCGGGTTGCCGCCGCGGGCGATCGTGCCGGAGATCGGGCAGGTCTCGACGCGGTCGCCGCTGACCCGGACGTACATCTCCGGGGAGGCGCCGACCAGGTGCTCGCCCTCGCCGAGGTTGAACAGGAACTCGTACGGCGCGGGGTTGACCTGGCGCAGCCCCCGGTAGAAGGCGGCGGGGTCGGTGCAGGGGGCGTGGAAGACCTGGCCGGGGACGACCTCGAACAGGTCACCGCGGACGAACTTCTCCTTGGCCGCGGCGACGACCTTCGCGTAGGCGCCCTTCTCCGGGTCGGCGGGCAGCTCGACGGGGGCGGCGGGCAGCGGGACGCTCTCCCCCTCACGGGCCAGGCCGTGCGTGGAGGTCCCGTCCACGGTGAACTCGTAGCGGTATTCCTTGCTGGTCTCCCGCTTGCGGTCGATCACCATCACCCGGTCGGGCAGGTGCAGGACGAGGTCGCGCTGGTCGCCCGCCCGGGTGAGGACCTGCCGGACCGGCTCGAACTGGAAGGCCAGGTCGTATCCGAAGGAGCCGTACAGCCCCAGGTGCTCGTCCTCACCCTTGAACGCGGCGATGACCTCGCGGATCGCGGTGAAGACCGTGGGGCGGCGGCTGCGCATCTCCTCGGGGAGGATGTCCTCCGACTCGGCGACGTAGACCTCGACGTGGTCGGCGCTCACCTCCCCGGTGGGCTTGCCCGCGGCCAGCAGGCAGGACGTGACGGCCGGCAGCACGACCCTGCCCCGCGCGTTCAGGGCGCGGGCGGCGATCCTGCGGCCCCTGGCCACGATCTCCAGGCAGGGGTCGACGTAGGCCAGGTGCCACCGGCTGTAGCGGCCGGGATACTCCATCCCGGAGGAGAGCACGCCTCCGCGACGTTCGCCGAGCGTCGTGACGACGTCTTCGAGCACCGTCTCGGGCACATCTGACGCCGTGACCTCGACCTTGATGCCACCGGCGGTGGTATATCCGCTCGTCTCCACTTGCAGCCTCGCCCCTTTGTCATTACTTGTGCCCAGAGGAGGCGGACATGGAGAGGGCCGCCTGTCCGGGCGGCCGTCTGTGTGCTCGCGAATGCGAAACCTGCGCCGCCTAGAAGCGACGCCACCACTGAAGGGTGTCGGGGTATCGCATACCGCCCACAGTACCGGCGGAAACCGTGATCATGCAACGTGACCGGCAGGACGGCGATTCGCGGCCCGGCGCCGTGACCGGCCCGGACGTCCCCGCCGGACGGCGCGGCCCGCCGGGCGGGGACCGCATGACCGGGCTCACACCGGCCGCCTCTGGCCCACCCGGGGCGTGATCTGTTACGAGTGATGGATGCCCCCGTATCGCGTTCTTGTCCAGCGTGACCTGCCGGTGCCGATGAGCGACGGGGTCACGCTGCTGGCCGACCGCCACGTGCCGGTCGGCGCCGTGCGGCCGCCCACGGTCCTGGTCCGCTCGCCGTACGGCAGGCGCGGCGTGTTCGGGCTGGCCTTCGGCCGGGCGTTCGCCCGGCGGGGTTTCCAGGTCGTCCTGCAGAGCTGCCGGGGCGGCTTCGGCTCCGGCGGCCTGCTCGACCCGCTCGGCGACGAGCACGAGGACGGGCTGGCCACGCTGGCCTGGCTGCGCGGGCAGCCCTGGTACGGCGGGAGCCTGGCGATGCACGGCCCCTCCTACCTGGGCTACACCCAGTGGGCGATCGCCCCGTTCGCCGGTCCCGACCTGAGGGCCATGGCCACCTCGGTCACCGCCTCCCAGTTCCGCGACGCCGCCTACGTGGGCGGGGCGTTCGCCCTGGAGTCCTCGCTGATCTGGACCACGCTGACCGCCTCGCTGGAGACCCGGTTCGGCGGGGCGGGCGCGCTGCTGGCCCCCCGCAGGACCCGCCGCGCGGCGCTGTCGGGACGCCCGCTCGGGGAGCTGGACGTCCTGTCGGCCGGCAGGGGCCTGCCGTTCTTCCAGGACCTGCTGACCCACCACGCCGACCCGGCCCCTTACTGGGGCAGGCGCGACTTCTCGGCCGCGGTGGGCCGGGTGGAGGCGGCGGTCACCATGGTCGGCGGCTGGTACGACGTGTTCCTGCCGTGGCAGGTCAAGGACTACACGGCCATGCGGGCCGCCGGGCGGCGGCCGTACCTGACCATCGGCCCGTGGTACCACGCCGACGTCCGGCACGGCCGGGTGGCCAACGCCGACGCGCTGGCCTGGTTCAGGGCGCATCTGCTGGGCGACCCGTCGGGGCTGCGGGAGCAGCCGGTCAGGCTGTACGTCACCGGCGCCGACGAGTGGCGCGACTATCCCGACTGGCCGGTGCCGGGCATGCGGGAGCAGCGCTGGCACCTGCAGCCGGGCTCCGCCCTCTCGCCGGACAACCCCCAGGACTGCGGGCCCGACCGCTACCGCTACGACCCCGCGCACCCGACCCCCGCGCTGGGCGGCCCCGTCCTGCTGGGCAACTCCGAGCCGCGCGACAACCGCCGTCTGGAGGCCCGGCGCGACGTGCTGGTCTACACCGGCCCCGAGCTCCGCGAGGACACGGACATGATCGGGCCGGTCTCCGCCGACCTGTACGTCCGCTCCAGCGGCGAGCACGCCGACCTGGTCGTGCGGGTCTGCGACGTGCACCCGGACGGCGCGTCCTACAACGTGTGCGAGGGCGTGCGCCGCCTGTCGCCCGGCGCTCCCCCGGCCGGCCCCGACGGGGTCCGCCGCGTCCAGGTGGACCTGTGGCCGATCGGCCACCGCTTCCGGCGCGGCCACCGGATCCGCCTGCACGTGGCCGGCGGCGCCTACCCCCGCATCGCCCGCAACCTCGGCACCGGGGAGCCGCTCGGCACCGGCCGCGCGATGGTCGCGGCCGACCACGAGGTCTTCCACGACCCGGCCCGCCCCTCGGCGGTCGTGCTCCCCCTCGTCCCCGGATGAGCGGGCCCGGCCGACGGGGCCCGGCCGAGGGCGGCCCCGGGGCCGGGCCGGGGCGTCCGGCTCCGGGGGCGGGCGGGTTAGGGTCGGGGGGTGCGCGCCGCCAGGTTGATGTCGTTGGTGCTGCTGCTGCAGGCCCGGGGAGGCATGACCGCCGCGGAGCTCTCGCGGGAGCTGGAGGTCTCCGAGCGGACCGTCCACAGGGACGTGCTGGCCCTGGCGGAGGCCGGGGTGCCGGTATACGCCGACCGCGGCCGGGGCGGGGGATACCGGCTGCTGGACGGATACCGCACCCGCCTGACGGGGCTGGACCGCGCGGAGGCCGAGGCGCTCTTCCTGTCCGGCGTGCCGGAGGCCCTGCGGGAGATGGGTCTGAGCGAGGTGGCGGCCACGGCCCGGCTGAAGGCTTCGGCCGCGCTCTCACCCGGCCTGCGCGACGCGCCGGCGACCGCCGCGCAGCGCTTCCACCTCGACGCCCCCGGCTGGTTCGCGAGCGAGAGACCGCCGCCGGAGGCCCTGGCCCCGCTGGCCAGGGCCGTGTGGGGCGACCATCCGGTCACCGCCCTCTACCGGGGGGCGGAGCGGACGCTGGAGCCGTACGGGCTCGTGCTCAAGGCCGGGGTGTGGTATCTGGCGACCCGGTCGGCGATCTACCGGGTGGACCGCTTCGCCGGGGTCGAGATCCACTCCGGCCGGCGCTTCGAGCGGGACCGCGGCTTCGACCTGGCCGCGTTCTGGGGTGAGCGCGCCGCCGAGTTCGCCCACTCCCTGCTGACCATGCATGTCACCTTACGGCTCAGCCCCGCCGGCTGCCGCGGACTCCCCCACGTCGCCGACCCCGCGGCCCTCGACGACGCGCTGGCCTCGGCCGGAGAGCCCGACGGCCGGGGCTGGGTCACGCTCTCGCTGCCCGTGGAGTCGCTGGAGGTCGCCTACGCGCAGATCCTCCGGTTCGGCCCGGAAGCCGAGGTCCTCGACCCGCCCGAGCTCCGCGCCGACCTGGCCCGGGCCGCCGCGAAGCTGCACGCCCTGTACGGCCCGGCCTGACAGCCCCGGCCCGTCAGCGGTATCCGGTCGCGTCGGCGGGCCCGCCCCTGTCCTGGACCTCCACGAGGTAGCGCCAGGCGTCCGGCCGGCTGCCGTCGACGTCGGTGAAGCCGTACACCTGGGCCAGCTGCCCGCTGGAGAGAGACTGCCCCGACCAGCGGCCCCGGTCCTCGTCGGCCGCCAGCGCGACGACCGCGCGGCCGGTGTAGGCGGGCGACTCCGAGATCACGAAGTGCGGTTGCCGGGCGGTGGCGTCGCGCCAGTTGTCCTCGGTGACGCCGAAGTGCTCGAGCATCACCTCCGAGCGCAGCCAGCCGGGCGTCAGCGAGACCGCCGCGCAGCCGTGCGGGCGGAGCTCGTGAGCCTGGGAGAACGCCAGGCGGTTCACCGAGACCTTGGCCAGGTCGTAGAAGAACGAGACCCGGTAGTTCGCGGCGTTGTACTCCGTGGTTCCGTCGGTCACCTCGACGACCAGGCCGCCGGGGTTCCTGATCAGCAGGGGCAGGGCGTGGTGGCTGGTGATGAGGTGGGTGTCGATCGCCAGCCGGAGCAGCCGCAGGCCGTCCTCCAGCGGGTGCTCCCAGAGCGGGGTGTCCCACGCCGCCAGCGTCTCGCCGCCCCAGATGTCGTTGACGAGCAGGTCGAGCCTCCCCTGCTCGCGGTCGATCCGCTCCACCAGCTCCCGCACCCGCTCGGAGTCCAGGTGGTCGACCTGGATAGCAATCCCCTCCCCGCCCGCGCGCGTCACCAGCTCGGCGGTCTCCTCGATGGTCTCCGGGCGGTTCATCTCCGAGCGCCGCTCCCGGGTGCTCCGCCCGGTGCAGTAGACCGTGGCCCCGGCGCCGCCCAGCGCGACCGCGATCGCCCGCCCCGTCCCCCTCGTCGCCCCGGCGACCAGAGCGACCTTCCCCTTCAACTTCGGTGTGGTGTGCATGCCGACGATGCTGGCAAGAAAACAGGACATCCCATGTCATGTTTTCGCGGCCCGTTTCCTGTCAGGGACGGCGCGGCCGTTTCGCGCCGGGGACGGCGCGAGGGGTGGTGTTCAAAGCTCACATATAGGGGAAAACGCCAATATGTTCTTCGGCCGGCGGAGAGGATCACCACCATCGCGCTGACGGCCATCCGCCAGGGCCCACGGGGCAGCGGCCGATCGACCCCAGGTGTCGCCCCTCCTCGATGGACTCGATGGAACGGAGCATCACCGCATCACGGACGGAGACATCACATGACCACTCCAGCCTTCGGCGTGCACTCCGAGGTCGGCGCACTCCGCAAAGTCATCGTCCACCGGCCCGACATGAGCCTGAAACGGCTGACGCCGACGAACAACGACAGGCTGCTCTTCGACGACATCCTGTGGGTCGAGCACGCGCAGAAGGAGCACGACGCGTTCGTCACCGTAATGCGCGAACGCGGCGTCGAGGTGTTCTTCCACCAGGAACTGCTGGCACAGGCCCTGGAGGCGGCCCCCGAGGTGAAGCGGCGGGCCGTCGAACAGGCCGTCACCCATCTGACCGTCGGCCCCGCCCTGGTCGACGCCGTCCGCGAGGAGCTGTCCACCTGGAGCGGCAAGGACCTGGCGGCCCACCTGATCGGCGGCCTCACCAAGGAGGAGTTCGACGTCCGCGGCTTCGACACCCGCTCCCTGGTCGCGGCCTCGGCCGGCCTGCAGCAGTTCGTGCTCCCGCCGCTGCCCAACTCCCTCTACCAGCGCGATCCCGCCGCCTGGCTGTACGGCGGCGTCTCACTCAACCCGATGTTCTGGCACGCGCGGCTGCTGGAGACCATGAACCAGAGCACGATCTACCACCACCACCCCATGTTCACCGGCGCGGACTTCTCCTACTGGTACCCGCCGAGCGGCGACGACGCCGACTTCGACGAGGAGGACTACGGCAAGGCCGCGCTGGAGGGCGGCGACATGATGCCCATCGGCAACAAGACCGTGGTCATCGGCATCAGCGAGCGCAGCACCCCGCAGATGATCGAGCACATCGCCCTGGCGACCTTCGCCGCCGGCGCGGCCGAGCGCGTCATCGCGGTGAACGTCCCCAAGCGCCGCTCCTACATGCACCTGGACACCGTGTTCACCTTCCTCGACGTCGACAAGGCCTCCGCCTACCTGCCCTTCCTGGAGACGGCCACCACCCACTCGCTGCGCCCCGGCGACAGGGCCCGGACGCTGGACGTCCACGCCGAGAGGAGCTTCGTCGGCGCCGTCGAGGACGCGCTGGCCATCTCCAAACTGAACATCATCCCCACCGGCGGGGACGACAGCCAGCAGGCCCGTGAGCAGTGGGACTCCGGCAACAACTTCTTCGCCCTGGAGCCCGGCGTCGTCGTCGGATACCACAAGAACCAGTTCACCAACCGCAAGCTCCGCCAGCACGGTGTCGAGGTCATCGAGATCGAGGGCTTCGAGCTGGGCAAGGGCCGGGGCGGCACCCACTGCATGACCTGCCCCATCCTGCGCGACGGCATCTGAGACCCACCCACCGGCGACCGCGTGATCCGCCTGGATGAGCGCGGAAGACCTTCCGCCCGGGGAACTCGGCGGAGCACGGCGGACGGCGCCGGTGGGTCCTCAGGGCCCGTGACGCGCTCTGTCTGTCATCGTGACGCGCCCTGTTCCGAAGGGAGCGCTCCGCGTCGGCAGCTCGTGAGGGCGCGCGGGCTGTGACCGGGTGAAACTTCCCGGTCACAGCCCTGAACGGATGCCGCTTCCGAACACGGCCTAGACGATCAGGTCCAGCAGCAGGACCAGCACCAGGCCGGTCACCGAGATGATGGTCTCCATCACCGACCAGGTCTTGATGTTCTGGCCCACGGTGAGACCGAAATACTCCTTGACCAGCCAGAAGCCCGCGTCGTTGACGTGGGAGAAGAACAGCGAGCCCGACCCGATGGCCAGCACGAGCAGCGAGGTCTCCCCGGTGCCGAGGTTGGCCACCAGCGGCGCCAGGATCCCGGAGGCCGTGACGGTCGCGACGGTCGCCGACCCCGTGGCGAGCCGGATGAGCACGGCCACCAGCCACGCCAGCAGCAGCACCGACAGCCCGCCGTTCTCCACCCACCCGGCGATGAGCCCGCCGATGCCGGTGTCGATCAGTGTCTGCTTGAAACCGCCGCCGGCGGCCACGATCAGCAGGATGCCCGCGATCGGCGGCAGCGACTGCTCCAGGGACTTGGCGATCGACTTCTTGTCCATGGCGGCGCCGCCGCCCAGGGTGAACATCGCGACGATGACGGCGATCAGCAGGGCCACCAGCGGGGTGCCGAGGAAGTCGAGCGCCGCGCGGGCGGCGTTGTCCTCGGGGGCGAAGATGGCGGCCAGGGCCTTGCCCATCATCAGCACGACCGGTAGCAGCACGGTGACCAGGGTGGCGGGGAACGACGGTCGCCGGGCGTTCTCCGCCTCGGGCTTGGCGATGTAGAGGTCCGGCGCCGGGACGTCCACCCACCGGGCGGCGTACTTGGAGAACAGCGGCCCGGCGACGGCCACCGTCGGGACGGCGACCAGCACGCCGAGGGCCAGGGTGACGCCCAGGTCGGCCTTGAGCGCGTCGATGGCGACCAGCGGTCCCGGGTGGGGAGGCACGAGCCCGTGCATCACCGACAGGCCGGCCAGCGCGGGGATCCCCACCCGGATCAGGGACAGCCCGGAGCGGCGCGCGACGAGGAAGACGACCGGCATCAGCAGGACGAGGCCGATCTCGAAGAACATCGGCAGACCGATCAGCGCGCCCACCACGGCCATCGCCCAGGGCAGGGATCCGGGGCTGGAGCGGCCGACGATCGTGTCGACGATCTCGTCGGCCCCGCCGGAGTCGGCGAGCAGCTTGCCGAACATCGCACCGAGCGCGATGAGCGTGCCGACGCCGGCCGCCGTGCTGCCGAACCCGGTGGTGAAGCTGGTGATGGTGCCGGCCATCGACAGCCCCGCGATGGCCCCCACGGCCAGCGACCCGAGGGTCAGGCTCAGGAAGGGGTGCACCCGGAAATAGGTGATCAGCAAGACGATCAGCGCGATGCCGACGAGCGCCGCGGGGACCAGCCGGCCGGGGGAGGCCGTGGCGGGGGCGGCGAGGGCGATCAGGGCGGTGCTCATGTCACTCTCCTCGGTTTTCCGGGGTTTCGGCGTCCGGTTGCGGGCCGGTGGGGTCCGCGGCGCGCGACCGCCTCCCGGAGGACGGCACCGCGGTGTGTGACCACTCCTGGGAGGACGGGACCGCGGCGAGATATGCCTCCACGAGCTCCTCGACGGGCCTGCCGAGGTCGAGGACGATCCCGCCCTCGTCCGGCTCCAGCGGCTCCAGGGTCTCGAACTGCGAGGCGACCAGTGAGGCCGGCATGAAGTGCCCCGGCCGGCCGGCCACCCGCCTGCGTACGACCTCGATGTCGCCGGCGAGATGGACGAAGCCCACCGCGGGCGCCGAGTGCCGCAGGACGTCGCGGTAGCCGCGTCTGAGCGCCGAGCAGCTCACCACGCCACCGCCCGCGGCGTGCCCGGCGAGCCAGGAGCCGACCGCCCGCAGCCACGGCAGCCGGTCGTCGTCGTCGAGCGGGATGCCGGCCGACATCTTGGCGACGTTGGCCTCGCTGTGGAAGTCGTCGGCGTCCGCGAAGGGCACCCGCAGCCGCCGGGCGAGGGCGGCGCCCACAGTGGTCTTGCCCGAACCGGTCACGCCCATGACGACGAGCAGCGGGGCGGAAAGTGAGTCCGCCGGGTTTTGAGTGAGGTCCATGGGAAAGCCTCTCGTGTCGCGCTTTGCGACAGCGTGACACAGTGCCGCGGCGTCGAGCCGGTGGCCGCGGCCCTTGCCGCGAGATACGCCACCCCGGACAGTGCGGCGCGCTGACCGGCGCCGTCATGCAGATGGCCATGCACGGCAGGTCCGGCGATAAGGGCGGGCCGGCCCCTTCACCGCCACGGGAAGATGGCGGCGGGGGCATGACGGGCGACCCGCCGGCCCGGCCCTACCGTGGTCACGAGGAGACGGCGACGGGGACGCGGTAGGTGGCGCTGTTGTCGATCTGGTCGAGGATGTAGGCGGCCAGATCGGCGCGGGAGGTCCGGGGGCCGACGCCTGCGGTGGCGCCGATCGAGACGCGCGGGTGACCGCCGGCCGGCCCGTCGTTCAGACCGGTGGGGCGCACCGCGGTCCAGTTCAGGTCGGTCGCGGCCAGGAGCCGTTCCATGCGGGCCATGTCTGCGTACAGATGGCGCATGACGCGGTGCAGCAGGCGCCCCAGGAGACGCGTGCCCGGACCGGCGTCGGCCGGGACGGCCAGACCCGCCGAGGAGATCACGATCAGCCGTCCGGTGGCGGGCATCGCCGAGACGATCGCGGCGGTGCCGGCGGAGTAGACGGTGGTGGGCCCGCGCCCGGTGGCGCCGAGCGCGGAGATCACGACATCGTGGCCGGCCAGCGCCGCGCGGAGGGCGTCCGCCTGCAGCACGTCGGCGGCGCGCGAGGTGAGACGGGGGTGGCTCAGGCCGAGCACGTCAGGCCGGCGGGCGACGGCGGTGACCGTGTGCCCGGCGGCCAGGGCCTGTTCGACGATGATCCGGCCGGTGCGGCCCGTCGCGGCGATGACGGCGATGGACGCCATGGCGGACACTTCCTTCGTCTGGCGGGTCTGGACTGATGGGTTCCGGCCTGGTGAGGCCGGACCGGTGGGTCTGAACTGGTGGGACCGGTTTGGTGACGCCGGACCGGTGACGCCGGACCGATGAGGCCGGACCGATGAGGCCGGACCGGCGGGACCGGACTTATGGGGTTCAGTGGCGGGCCGAGGGCTTGGTGGCGGGCTGGAACTTGAAGGAGATGGCCTCCATCAGGCCCTGACGCCTGGTCTTCTGGATGGCGGCGATCCGCCAGTCGCCGTCGGCACCGCGGACGATCGTGTAGGTCTGGACCTTGCCCAGCTTCTTCGGCCTGTCCTTGTAGGTGTCGCCACGGGTGACCACGACGGCGGTGTCGGCGCCGTAGAAGCGGATGTCGACGACCTCCATGGCCAGCCGGGTGTCCTTGAGGAAGCTGTCGAACAGCACCTGGTGGGCGCGGCCGATCTCGGCGGAGCCGTGGTAGACGGTGCCGACGAAGGTGACGTCGGTGGCGTCAGGAGCGAAGGCCGCGCCGTAGGCGGCGCCGTCGCCGCGGTCCCAGGCGTCGCGGGTCCGCTCGAGCAGGGCGCGGATGGCGGCGGTGTCGGCCTCGACGTCGGTGATGTGGTTCATGATCCCCACCCTTCCATGATAGCTTCCTAAATGAAGCTTCTTCATTGGAGATTTATCTTCTCTAAGGAAGAGATTAGGGAGAGGGTCAACCGATGTCAACACCTGCGATGCGACCGGACGCCGGCGCGGTCTACCGGCGCTACCTGAGCGCGGTCATGCTGCACGGCCACGCCAGCGCCAAGGCCTGCGAGCTGGGCGCCACCGACCTGTACGCGCTCAACATCCTGGAGCTGTCCGGACCGATGACGCCCGGCGAGCTGGGCACGCGCACGGGATTGACGACCGGTCCGACCACCCGGCTGGTCGACCGGCTGGAACAGGCCGGATACGTGCACCGGGCCCCCTCACCCGACGACCGCCGGAAAGTGATCGTCGAGCCGGTCGCCAAGCCCGCCAAACTGGACGAGGTCATGGCCCCGGCCCGGCACAGGATCGGTGAGATCCTCCGCGGCTACTCCCCCGAACAGCTCGAAGTGCTCTTCGACTACTTCACCCGCGCCACCGACGCCTACCATGAGGCCACTGACGACCTGCGCACCGACGCCTGACCCCACACCTGGCCCCCGGCATCCGCCCCCGGCCCCCTGAGCTCTGAGCTCTGAGCTCTGAGCTCTGAGCCGGCAGAGGATCGCGGACCGGCGCGCGTCCGCGGGGCCTGGTCCCACGGCCGAGCGCTCCGGCCGGCGGATCCCGTCTCCTGGCCGCCGGATGGTCTGGCGCCCGGCGCCGGGCGGGCCGAGACTGGTCCTGTCATGCGCGGCGGCGGAGGCGGCGGAGGCAGGATGACGACGGAGCGCATCGAAGGGCCCCAGGCGGCGCGGCCGGGGCGACGGCCCGAACTGGACGCGATCCGCACCCTGGTGGTGGTCGGGCTGGTGTTCTTCCATTCGGCGCTGGTGTTCGACACGCGCGACGACTTCTACGTGAAGAACGCCGAGACCACCGAGGCGACCACGGTCGTCGCCGGTCTCGGCGTGGTGTGGGCGATGCCGATGCTCTTCCTCATCGCCGGTCTCGGCTCCTGGCAC
Organism: Streptosporangium sp. NPDC048886; assembly: GCF_055586905.1. Classification (NCBI taxonomy): domain Bacteria; kingdom Bacillati; phylum Actinomycetota; class Actinomycetes; order Streptosporangiales; family Streptosporangiaceae; genus Streptosporangium; species Streptosporangium sp. NPDC048886. The sequence continues at coordinate 5,540 of NZ_JBVJHH010000044.1, read as the reverse complement.
TCGCTGCGCCGGCGCGGCCCCGCCGGGTTCGCCGCCGAGCGGCTGCGGAGGCTCGGCGTGCCGCTGGTGTTCGCGACACTCACGATCATCCCGGTGCCGCAGTGGCTGCGGCTGCGGGCCGACCCCGGATACCACGAGTCCTACCTGCGATTCCTGCCGCGCTTCTTCGACGTGCACCTGGAGCCGGCCGAGTTCCCCTTCGTCGTGCAGGGCAGGTATTTCGAGACCGGGCATCTGTGGTTCGTGGTGCTGCTGCTGGCGTTCTCGCTCCTGCTGGCGCCGCTGGCCGGCCGGCTCCCCCGTGACCGCGGCCGCCGGATCCGCGACCGGCTGGCCACCGCGGCACGGCGGCGCGGCGCGGTGCTGCTGCCGGCCGTCCCGGTCGCGGCCGTCAGCGCGCTGCTGGGCCTGGAGGAGGCGTACGCCGGGTGGAGCCGATGGGCGTACCTGCTGTTCTTCCTGTACGGATTCGTGCTCGCCTCCGATGAACGGCTCCGGGCGGCGGTGCGCCGCGACGCGGTGCCGGCCGCCGTGCTCGGCCTGACCCTGTTCCCGATCGGCATGGTGGGCTTCCTGGCCGTGGGCGACACTCCCGGCGGGGACCCCTTCACGGACATGACCGCGCTCGCCATCGGCGTCCGCACGCTGTACGGCGCGGCGGGCTGGTGCTGGCTGGTCGCGATCACGGGACTTCTCGACCGCCGACGGCCGGCACCGGCACCGGCACCGGATTCGCCGCGGGGCCGGGGCCGACGGCTGTACGGCTATCTGGCCGTCGCCGCGTTGCCGCTGTACATCCTGCACCAGCCGATCGTCGTCGGAGTCGCCTACGGCGTGGTCGGCCGGCAGGCGCCGATGGCGGTCAAATACGCCGTGATCGTCGTAGCCTCCCTCGCCCTGACCGTGGCCGCCTACGACCTGCTGGTGCGCCGTACGAGGGTGACCCGGTCCCTGTTCGGGATGCGCGGCTAGGCAGGCCGTTCCCGGCGCCGGCCCCTCCGCGTGACCCTGCTGCCGCATTGCCGCTTCCGGCCATGTTTCGGGTGCCCCCACGGGTGATAAGTAACTCATTACTTCGACAAGTGAGGGGCCATGGGCGACAACACCGAGTTCGAGCTGCGCGGGGTCAACCATCTCGCGCTGGTGTGCTCGGACATGAAGCGGACGGTCGACTTCTACTCCGGCGTCCTGGGCATGCCACTGATCAAGACGATCGAGCTGCCGATGGGCTGGGGCCAGCACTTCTTCTTCGACTGCGGCGGCGGCAACGCGCTGGCGTTCTTCTGGTTCCCCGACGCCCCGGAGGCGGTGCCCGGCGTCTCGGCGCCGAAGAACCTGCCCGACCGCGGAGAACTGCTGTCGGCGGTCGGTTCGATGAACCACATCGCCCTCGACGTCGCTCCGGACAAGATCGAGGAATACCGCGACAAGCTGATCGCCAAGGGCGTCGACGTCGGAGTGCTCCTCAACCACGACGACAGCGAGTTCGGCATCGCGCCCGTGATGCAGGAGGGGGTGTTCGTCCGGTCGATCTATTTCAAGGATCCCGACGGGATCCTGGTGGAGTTCGCCGCCTGGACCCGCGAGGTCGGCCGGCCCGGCGACGTCCGCCACGAGCCCAGGACCGCGGCGGACAGGACCGTGTGATGCCGCGGCTGCGCCAGGTACCCCGTGACGAGGTGACCGATCCGCTGACACTGTTCTTCTACGACCGCCTGTTCGGCCCGGACCGGGACCCGGCGGCCGATCCCGGCACCGCGACCGGCTCCCCCGGCGACTGGTGGACGGTCTTCGCCCTGGACCCCGCCATCCTCAAACACTGCGTGAAGGGCTTTCAGCTCTATCGGGAGGCCGGGCTCGATCCCGTACTGCGCGAGCTGGGCCAGTCGCGGGCCGGATGGGCACGGGGGAGCCAGTTCGTCTTCTCCCAGCACTGCAAGCAGATGCGGGCGCTCGGGGTGCCGGACGAGAAGGTCCAGGCAGTGGCCTACTGGCAGGTCAGCCCATTTTTCAACGAGATCGAACGGGCCGTGCTGGCCTACACCGACGGTCTGGTGCTCGACGGCGGCCGGGTGCATGACGAGATCTTCGCGGTGCTCAAGGCCCACCTGTCCGACCAGCAGATCCTGGAGCTCACCTACATCACGTGCCTGTACGAAATGCATGCCACGATGTCAAGAGCGTTGCGTCTGGAATTCGACGACCGGCCCGAACAGGTCGTCGAAGTGGACGCTCCTGACGGCTACGGCACCCGCGACATCGCGGACGACCTCCATGTCGGGGGCTGACCTACCGTTCGTCGCGCCAACCACTCCGCTCGGCGATCGGTGACCGCAATGCAACGCTCGCATAATTACGCTGCCGGTCAGCTAAGGGGGCGGCTCTGGCCAGCCGCCTCCTCTCCAACTTGAGGAGAGCGTGTTGACCACTCCCGACAAGGATCGGGGCGATCGCAGTCCATGGAATTGGCTGTTGATCCTACCGATCATCCTACCTTTGCTGCCTTTTCTCTTCAACTTCGACGAGCCCCGGCTCTTCGGTTTCCCACGGTTCTACTGGCTCCAGTTCGCCTTCATCGCGGTCGGCGTCGTGTGCACCACGGTCGTCTACCAGATGACCAAGCGGAGGCGGTGACCCCGTGAGCGAACACCTGACTGAGATCATCATTTTCTCCGTGCTGTTCCTGCTCGTCAGCGGCATGGGCTTCGTGGCCGCGCGCTGGCGCCGCCCGGACAACCTGGCCACCCTGGACGAGTGGGGACTGGGCGGCCGGAACTTCGGCGCCTGGATCACCTGGTTCCTCATCGGCGGCGACCTCTACACCGCCTACACCTTCGTGGCCGTGCCCGCCCTGCTCTGGAGCGCGGGCGCGATGGGCTTCTTCGCCGTGCCTTACACGATCGTGGTCTATCCGATCGTGTTCCTGGTGTTGCTGCGACTCTGGTCGGTCTCGCACGTCCACGGCTTCGTGACCCCCGCCGACTTCGTCCGGGCCCGCTTCGGCTCCCCCACGCTGGCACTGCTGATCGCGATCACCGGCATCGTCGCGACGATGCCCTACATCGCGCTCCAGCTCGTCGGCATCGAGGCCGTGCTGAAGTCGATGGGGGTGACCGGCCATCTGCCGATCATCATCGCGTTCGCCATCCTGGCCGCGTACACCTACCAGTCGGGCCTGCGCGCCCCGGCACTGATCGCCTTCGTCAAGGACACGCTGATCTACATCGTGATCCTGGTCGCGATCTTCGCGATCCCCGCCCAGATCGAAGGCGGCTGGTCGGGGATCTTCAGCGCGGCCCAGGCCAAGTTCGACGCCACGCCCGCACCGGGTGACGGCATCCTGCTCAACGCCAACAACCAGCTGCAGTACATCACCCTGGCCCTGGGCTCGGCACTGGCCCTCTTCCTCTACCCGCACAGCATCACCGGCGTGCTGGCCTCGAGGAACCGTGACGTGATCAAACGGAACATGTCCGCGCTCCCGGCCTACAGCCTGCTGCTCGGCCTGATCGCGCTGCTCGGATACATGGCCATCGCGGCCGGGGTCAAGCCCATCGGCACCGACAACAACACGATCGTGCCCCAGCTTTTCGACAAGATGTTCCCCGACTGGTTCACCGGCGTCGCCTATGCCGCGATCGGCATCGGCGCACTGGTCCCCGCCGCGATCATGTCGATCGCCGCGGCGAACCTGTTCACCCGTAACATCTACAAGGAGTATCTGAAGCCGGACGCCGACGAGGCCGACGAGGCCCGGGTCTCGAAGATCACCTCGCTGCTCGTCAAGGTCGGCGCGGTGCTGTGCATCCTGTTCCTGGACACCGGCTTCTCCATCGACCTCCAGCTCATCGGCGGCGTCATCATCCTTCAGACGCTCCCGGCCGTGGCCCTCGGCCTCTACACCCGCTGGTTCCACCGCGGCGGCCTCATCGCCGGGTGGGTCGCGGGCATGACCGCCGGGATGCTGCTGCTCTACAACACCGGCAACCCGGTCACCGGCAAGCTGCACTTCGCCGGGTCGGCGTTCCCGCTGGAGAAGCTCGGCCTGGACACCAAGATGACCATCTACACGGGCGCCCTCGCCCTGAGCGTCAACCTGATCGTCGCCGTCGCCGGCACGTTCGTCGCCCGCGGCCTCAAGGCGGCCGAGGGCGACGACGCCACCCGGGCCGACCACTACCTCGCCGACGAGGGCGACCCCCGCCTCAAGGACCTCGACCTCACCACCTCCTGACCCCTGTACGGCCCGCCCCCGCGTAGACGGGTGCGGGCCGTACAGGGCCCGACCATAAAACAGGTATTTCCTACTTGATTAGTTGACAATTATCGACGGGGAGACCTACGTTGAACGTGTGACCTCCCGGCTGTATCTCACGACACGCCACCACGTGGACCTCTGCCGCGTGGCCAGCGCGCTGTGTCCTTCCGTCCGACCTCGATCCCCCTGAAGATCTTCGTCTGGAAGGAAGACCCCCATGTCATCCCCTGTCATCACCCCGGTAGCCGGTCGCATCGGCGCCGAGGTGAGCGGCGTCCGGCTCGGTGGCGACCTGCCCGCCGGGACCGTCGAAGAGATCCGCGCGGCACTGCTCCGCCACAAAGTGATCTTCTTCCGCGGCCAGGAGCACCTCGACGAACAGGGCCAGGTGGCCTTCGCCGGCCTGCTCGGCGATCTGACCACGGCTCACCCGACCGTGCCTGCGCTGCACCACAACGCCCACATCCTGGACCTGGACTACGGCAACGGTCAGAAGGTGGACCGCTGGCACACCGACGTGACCTTCGTCGACCGCCCGCCGCTGGCCTCGGTGCTGCGCGCCGTGACCGTCCCCCCGGCCGGCGGCGACACCCTGTGGGCCAACACGGTGGCCGCCTACGAGAACCTGCCGCGGGAGCTGGCCGGCCTGGTCGAGAACCTGCGCGCCGTCCACACCAACCAGTTCGACTACGCCAGAATCGCCACCTCCGCCGATCCCGAGCGGACCCGCCGATACGCCGAGGTCTTCGCCTCCACCGTGTTCGAGACCGAGCACCCCGTCGTCCGTGTCCACCCGGAGACGGGCGAGCGGTCGATCCTGCTGGGCGACTTCGCCAAACGCGTCGTCGGCCTGCCCGCGGACATCTCCGCCACCGTGATCCGCCTGATCCAGGAGCAGGTCACCCAGGTCGAGAACACCGTCCGCTGGCGGTGGTCCCCGGGCGACGTCGCGATCTGGGACAACCGGGCGACCCAGCACCGGGTCGTGCACGACTTCGACGGCCGGCCCCGCCGCCTGCACCGGGTCACCGTCGCGGGTGACGTCCCGGTAGGAGTGGACGGCCGCCCGAGCACGGCCCTGTCCGGCGACGCCTCGGCATACTCCTCGCTCGTCGCCGCCTGAGAGACCTCCCGATCCGGCCCGCCCGGTCTCCTCCGCCGGGCGGGCTTTCCGGAGAAAGGCCCAAGCGGAGGCCCGGGTGTCGGTCTCGGGTAAAAGTCCCCGGAAAACAGGAAAGGCCACCCCCGAAGGGATGGCCTTTCCACAAAAAATTGTCCGGCG
>NZ_JBVJHH010000043.1:0-92161 GCF_055586905.1 Streptosporangium sp. NPDC048886 | reverse complement strand
CAACCGCTCCCGCCGGTCGCGTTCCGCGGCGGTCAGCCCGCCACCCTCGGCATACCTCATACCTCCGGGATAGCCGATTGCCGCAGGCCATCACAAGCCGACCCCGTCGTAATACCAGCCTTTCAAGCTCAGTAGCAGAATTTGGACCGTTTTAAACGGGAAATTCATAGACATAAAGAAGAGCACTAAATTGCAATAATGGGTGGTGGATAACGCGGAATGCGGCCCCGCCCGCGAGACCTCCGGCCCGCCACGGCACGGAGCCGGGGGCCGAGTGGCGCACAAGCCGGTCATGTTGCTACGGTGTACGACTGAAGCAAGCCGTATGCGGAGCAGGTGCGCAGGCCAACGGCTTGAATCTCGGGGCCTTAGCTCAGTTGGCAGAGCGCCTGCTTTGCAAGCAGGATGTCAGGAGTTCGAATCTCCTAGGCTCCACCCTCCTCAGGACACAAAAAAGCCCAGGTCAGGCACATTGCCGCAACCTGAGCTTCGATCTTCATTCGGCCTTCTTCCGCTCCCGTGCCCGTTGCGTGCCCGATCCCTTCTTCAGTGCCCCACGGGCGAGGTCGTCGAGCTTGCGGGCCACCTCCCGCTGCCGCTCGTCGGTCGAGTGCTGATGGATCATCGCTGCCCGCGTGCTGGAGGGGCCCATGCGTTCCATCAGCTCCCGGATCGGCGCCCCGGCGTTCGCGGCGAGGGTGTTTCCGGTGTGCCGCAGGTCGTGAAAGTAGATCTTTGGAAGGCCCGCGTCCACGAGCGCCTGAGCCCAGACACGCCGGTTGAAGTCGGTGTTGCGGAGCGGCCCGTCATCCGGCCCCGCGAAGATCAGTCCCTCGTCGCCATCCCAGGTGAAGTCCTTCACGTGTGCCCGCAGGTCCTCGATGATCAAGGCGGCGGCGCGCCGCGCCTCCGCACCGGGGCTGCACCGCTGTCCGTAAGATCGCTTCAGCTGCTGGCCCCGGCCGTTTCACGGCCCCTTTGGAGTGCTTCGCATTGGCGTCGGCCGCTTCGCTCTCCGAGGGCGCTACCTCTGCGGCCAACCACGCTCGGAACGTTCACGGTCATGCGTTAGCGCCAGGCGTACGGCGAAGTAGATGACCAGGAACTGAATGAGAGCGCCAAGCAGCATAAAGAGCACGCTCACACCCGAGGCGCTGAAATTCATGATCTCTCCCTCATCGCCGTATGATCAGCCTGCCTGCCCTCGCCCACGCTGTCCACCGCCGATCCCACGACAGGTGTTGTCTTCAAGACAGTGATGTGGCGCTGAAACCGGTACCAGCCTCACGATCGCCTGATGCGGGCTGATCTCCGTACGGGGTCGGGGGCGATCGGCGATTCGGGACTTCGTTCCTAATGGCGGTGTGGGCGCGTTCCCCGGTACGGTCGCGGGACTGGATGCCTTTTTCGTTCCAGGATCTTCGAGGTCTCTTGGCTGAGGCTGGTGCCGGTGCCCCGAACCGCCAGATGGGGGCGCGCCCGCCGGGTAGACCGTGATCTGAGCCCGCCCGCGCAAGGCGAACCCCTTTCATTCGTTGGTGAGCGGCCGGCTCTCGACAAGATCGGGGCCTGCGCGGGTCGCTGGAGTCACGAACGGCTCATCGGATGATAGGCCTACTGAGCCTTGTCATCAGGGCGCCGGATGACTCCGCCACAGGGCAGCCAAGCAACCGCATGCAGCGGAGGTGACCATGAGAGCCTTCTGCGGAATCGACTGGGCCGAACACCACCACGACATCGCACTGGTGGATGAGACCGGCACGGTGATCGTCCGACGGCGCATCACCGAGACCGTGCAGGGCTATCAGGAACTACTGGAGATGCTCGCCCAGGTGGACAACAATGTGGACATCATGATCCCGGTCGCGATCGAAACGCCTCACGGTCTGCTGGTGGCCTGCCTGCGCGCCTCGGGCCGCCCGGTGTTCGCGATCAACCCGTTCGGCGCGTCCCGTTACCGGGAAAGGCACGCGGTCTCCCGCAAGAAGTCCGACTGCCAAGCCATCCTCATCAGCCACCAGAACCGGCCCGACCTGGCCGCCCCCGGCAACCACCCCGACATCCAAGCCTTCGGCTGGGACCTGGCCCTACGCGACGCCGACCCCGACGCCCCGCTGTTCACCGGCGAGAAGATCACCGCCAATCGCGACATCACCATCATGCTCGGCGTCCGCACCGGACACCCCGTCATCCACCGCCGCAGCATGTTCCACCGAGGCCACACCGCGACCATCCACGGCGCATCGGCCCGTCTGGAGATCAACTCCTACGCCAACGCCGACATGCTCCCCGACTGGGAGGACCCCAAGCGCTTCGCCCAGTACCGCAAGCGACCCGGCTTCTTCTACCAGTCACTCATCCGCGAACACGGCCCCATCCGGTGGATGACCCTGACGACCTCCCGCATCGCCCACGAAGACGAACGCGCCCATCTGGGCATGGACTACGCCGAGGCCCTCCTGATCATCCGCCGCACCATGGCCTACGCCAACGGCCACCCCATCGAGGTCACCGAGGTCAAGGCCCCCGCCAACCGCACGAGATCGGCTACAGCGCCGAACTCGCCGACGACACCAGCGCGGTCTTCACCCCCGAAGAACTCGCCGACAACGGCATCGCCCTGGTGATCTAAACCTAATACTCCAGCCGAGAGCGTGATGTTGCTGGTGGGGGTACCTGAAGGTCGGTTGTCACCCAGAAACAACACTCCGGCGGCGATCACCTGGCTGATTGTCACCCGGAGCAACTGGCTTGGTGGCGAAGCGCCGTGATTGGCGCGAGATGTCAGGGTGTAAAGATCACGCTGCAGCCCTTCGCTGTGTGGGGCACGAACGGGAGGACGTCCTCAGATGAGGCGATGGGTCGCTGCGCCGGCCGTCATGCTGGTTGTCCCGATGGTGGTGGCTGGACTCGGTACTACCGCGAACGCCCAGGCCGCTTCGGCCGACCCGATCGACGCGCTGAAGCGCCAGCTCGTCGAAAACCGGGGTGTGAAGATGTCGAAGGTCCGCACCTTCACAACAGGCGGAGAGAAGGAGCACTTTTGGACTGAGGCCGTTGTCGAGTTCGGCAAGGGAAAGATCAGGGCCATCGATATGACATATGACTCCGACCGTAGAAATTGGACCGACCCCATACGGCAGATCATCATTGAGGGCCGCCAGTACATCCAGGACGACCACTTGCCCGACGGCAAAAGCTGGCTCCTCAACGAAGACAGCGAGATCCGGCCGGTCTTGGGCTCCGACTGGATCAAGCTCGCCGATCCGGTGATGCTGAAGACGGTGCTGGCCACCACCAAGGTCAAACGCCCCGCGGGCATCTACGACGGCACGCACACCACGCTCTACCAGGGAGCGATCACCCTCGGTCAGCTCTACAAGGCCTCTCCCGGATTCCCCTTCGGACTCATGGAGAAGCCCACCGGAAAGGCCGCGAAGGCCAAGATCTCCTGGCGGCTCTGGCTCGGCGAGGACCAGCTGGTGCGCAGAGCCTGGGGTTCGTGGAGCGAACCGTTCTCCGAAAATGGTGACGTCCGCATCTCGTATGTCGTTGATGCTCGTCTCACCGGCTGGGGCGCCGAAACCGACATCGCGGCTCCTTCCGCCGATGATGTAGCGACGCCCTCGGACTGGTAGAGGTCTGAGACCGCCGTCTCCCTTCCAAACGGCCAAGGCGTCCTGACGCATGGGTGCCCACGAGGGCGCTTTAGACGGAAGGTCACGATCTACGGCTGGAGTACTTAGCCATCAACATAGACGCCGATCGTGGATGGCTCAGAGTTTCTTTACTGGTTTTTAAATCCACTGCGTAGGGCTTGAGCTGGGAGTTCTCCGGAGTGGCTACGCGGCTCGGCGATATTCGTTACTCGTTGATCAGCCCGCCGAGCACCTACCGGTGTTCGATCCGGTCTTCCAGCGGTATGACGGCCTGCTCGTCAGGCCGCCTCGCTTCGGCCCAGCAGCACCAGCCAGCCGAACGCCCGGAGCGCGATCAGATGCAGGAGACGGAGAGACACGAGAACCGATCTTGCCTGTACCGCCGCATCAGGTCGATCCGCAGGTCAAGCGCCCTACAACGACTTTTGAAGCGCTACACGGTTCAGCGGGGACGGCGGCCTTTCCTGCCCCGGCCGGTCTGCGCGCCCCGGCGACCCGACCCGTCCGGAGCGGGACTCCGCGGTTGCTTCCGGGCCTTCCCCGGGGCAGGCGCGGGGGTACGGCCCCGCGAGCTGTTCACCGTACGCCCACGGACAATGCCGATGAAGTCCTCCACCAGCTCAGTCGTCGCCTCCGTGGGCCAGGCCAGCGCGATCTGCGACTGCGGCGTCTCCACAACCGGCCGGTAGGTCAGATCTTTGCGGTGATACAGGCGCGCCAGCGACTGTGGGACCAGCAGCAGCCCGGCCCCCGCCGCCACCAGCTCGATCGCCTCCACCGTCGTGTCCGGACGCGTGAAAGCCGGCAGTCCGGGCAGGGCCGTCCACTCAAGGGTGTCGTCCATCGGACGGAACACCTCCTCGTCGGCGAGATCGGCAACAGTCACCTCGTCGGCGGCGGCCACCATGTGATCCTTCGGCACCATGACCACGGTGGTCTCGGCATAGAGAGGAATCACGCTGAGCCCTTCGCGGTCCACGGGCAGCCGCACGAACCCGGCGTCGGCGCCGCCGTCGTGCAGGAACTTCACCACCTCGGCGGCGGCAACGGAGACCAGGACGAGTGGCACGTCGGGCACACGCTCGGCCCAGACGTTGACCCATTTGGTGGGCGTCACCCCAGGCACGTAAGCCAGCCGGAATTCCCTGTCAGTCACCTCCTCACGGTACCGGTGTCAGGGAAAGCGGCTTCGCGCCATACCCTTGACACCATGACCAAGCTCAAGACCACTCAGACGATGAAGCCCGCGACCGCGGCCAAGAAGCTGGGTGTGCTCCTCTCGGCCACTCCCGCCGAGTTCCAGGAGGGAGTCGTCTCCAGGGATGAGCTGAACGCGCTACAGGCCGATCCGCCGGCATGGCTGGCCGATCTGCGGCGCAACGGGCCGCACCCCCGGCAGGTCGTCGCCGTGAAGCTGGGCATCTCCAACTCGGGCCTGGCCAGGGGCGGCATCACCGGGCCGCTCACCACCGCCGAGATCGACGCCATCAAGGCGGAGGACCCCGAGTGGCTGAAGCGCGAGCGGTCGGTTCAGGCCGAGGTGCGCAAGGAGGCGCAGCGCCTCAAGCAGCGCTAGTCAGCCGATGGAAGTGGCGATCTGGTCCGGTTCGGTCCGCCGTCATTTGGGCCGGCCGCTGAGTCTTTCCAGCACGGCCCGGCGCGTGAGCGGCTCCACCGCGCCGTGGCTGACCGGGACGTGCCGGCCCGGGGCGTAGCTCGGCATCACGGGTGCCGAAAATGCATCCGTCCAGGTCAAGTAGCATGCCCGCACTCCCTCAACATGCCCGTACTTCCTCAAGAGGCGGGCCGCGCATGGCACGCTGCCGCAGGTCGCGAACGTGATCGCCGGGCCATTGGCAAGCCGTCAAGGGCGGTCAACAAGGGTCAGTCATGGTGACTCGCGGACTGCCTCTCGCCCAGGTCGTGGGTGTTTCCCCTGATGATCAGACCGATTCGCAAGCAGGATGTCAGGAGTTCGAATCTCCTAGGCTCCGCCCTCCTCAGGGCACGAAAAAGCCCAGGTCAGGCACGTTTCCGCAACCTGGGCTTCGATCTTCCTTCGGTCTTCTCCGGCCTCCGTGCCCATTGTGTGCCCGATCCCTCCCTGAGTGCCCCACGGGCGAGGTCGTCGAACTTGCGGGCCACCTCTCGCTGTCGCTCGTCGGTCGAGTTCTGACAGGTCATCGTGGCCTGCTCCCCTGCCGGGGGCGGGCCGCTTCGCGTCGTCGAAGGATCCGAGGTCAAGATCACGGGCGGACAAGCCTTGGCGATTGCTCAGTCCTGAAGGCATAGAGATCTCCCAGTCCGGACAAGAGCCTCCAGATCCAGGCGAAGAGGTGCCAGAGCCGACGGAAGGGCCACAGGATCCACACGAAGAACTGCTCGATCCAGCTGAACGGCTTCAATACGGCAGGGAAGATTTCCGCCAAGTCCAGCGACCGCAGCGCCCAGCACCAACCACGATGCCCCTGCCTGCGGTACATCACAGACGAGAACAGGAGGAGCGGGAGCGTCACCGCCAGCATGAGCGCGAGCCCCAGCGGCCCCCACCACCAGATCACCCCCGTCCACAGGATCCCGTACAACGCCCAGTGGAACGCCAGTCCGCCCAGCAGCCAGCCCACACCGTCTTCCGATTGGACGTACAGCGCGAAGCACGTCTTCTGGTGCACACACACGTCGGGTAGGGAGGCGTCAAGGGGAACCGTCCGCTTCTCGCGCTCCGGTGGAGGCACGGGGCTCTCCCGCCGGCTCCGGGGGTGTATCTCACCACTCATGCCCCTGCTCTAACGGAGCCTGCTTGGATCCCACTGGTCGGCAAGTTGTAGGGACCCCCGCCTGTCGCTTGCTGAGCTGACGTCCCCCGGATGGTGTCGAGAGAGCAACACGAGGCAACACGGGACCTCTCGCCGAATTGTTCCTATAGGGGTCAAGGCGGCGGCTAGGGGTCAAGGCGGCGGCTAGGGGTCAAGGCGGCGGCGCGGAGCGTCGTCGCCGTCCGGCTCTCCGCCCGCACGCCGCCCGGGTGTGCGGCGTGGGTGCCGGTCCCGGCCGGCGGCGCCCCGGCCCGTAGCCGCGCCACGCGCCCACCGTACTCAGTTCACTCGCCGACTCTGGCGACGCACCGCCGTCCGAAAATCGCTTCGACCACCGGTCTCACCCGTTTCACGGCTCTTTCGGGGGCTTCGTAAGGGCCTGTGGCGAAAGTGCTGGTAGGGGTCGGTTCATCGATGTCCGGTGTCAATCGGTGCGGTGTGGCCTGGTTTCGTGGCAGTCGGTGGTCACCCACCTGAGGAAAGGCGGGTTTCCAGTGCCCGAGGCAGCGGGTAGGCGCGCTCCGTGGGGAACAGCCGCTGGGCTTTTGCGGCATGCCCAGTCTGTATCAGGGAAGCAGCCTTGCGGACCTGCGGGGTGAGGTCGGTGAGACTGACAATCCAGTCGTCGGTGAACGTGCGAATCAGATGGCGGCCAATGCCGACCTGGATGCTGTAATGGTTAAGCGCCGCCCCGCGCGGCGAGCGCTCCGGGTCCCACTGGACATGCACGGCCGCCTCGGCGACGGCCGCTGGGTCTGCGGTCGTGAGTACGGCCTGGGTCAGGGCATCCTCCCAGCCTTCACGCGTTATCCGGACCGCGAGAACGCGCTCCTGACCGGGTTTGCGGGCCCAGTTGCTGCGGTGCATCAGCCACATGAACGACGGCTTGATCCACGTCATCCTGTGGAATGAGAACGGTGTAACGAAGCGACCTGCCCGCAGTGCCGCGTCGGCGATGGCAGGCGCGTACGCCTGGTAGACCACGATCGTGCGAGCGTCGTAGTCGGCACGAATCTGATATTGGGGTGCCATGCGCCGCACCCTGCCATCCGTCCCATGAGCCTCGCGAGCCGTTTTCTCGCACTGGCCGCGCAGCCGGTTGCGAAAGTGCTGGTCACAGCCGCTCGTTGATGGCCGCGACGAGGACGGTCGCTCCGTAGCGGACGGCGGGTTTCTCGTAGCGGGTGGCCACCGCGCGATGCCTCTTGAGGCGGTTGATCCCGCACTCCACCGCGTGGCGCTCGCGATAATCGGTCTTGTCGAACTTCGGCGGACGGCCGCCGCGGGAGCCAAGTTTCTTGCGGTTGCGGACATGGTCAGCCTTGTCCGGGATGGTGCAGCGGATACCACGACGCCGCAGGTAGGCACGGTTCTTGCGGGAGGCGTACGCCCTGTCGGCCCGCACCCGGTCCGGCCGGGTGCGGGGCCTACCGGGCCCCAGCCGATGCACCCGGATCTTCTTCAGTACGGGCTCGAACTGAGGAGAGTCCCCACGCTGCCGGCCGTGATCACGATGGACATGGGCTTCTGGCCCTGTTCGACGGCCAGGTGCAGCTTGGTGGTCAGGCCGCCACGCGAGCGTCCGAGCCCGTGGTCCTCGGGCTCGGAAGTGAGGCCGTCGGGCGGCTCCTTCTGGAGGTCCCCCTTTTCAGCGTGAGCGGGCAGCTGGAGGGAGATGCTGACCAAGCGCGTCGCAGCAGACGTCGAAGCCGCTGTGTCGAGGGCATTCGATCCCACCGACTCGCGGACAGTAGTAGACGTCCGGGCAGCCGCAGTCAAAGAATTCGGGCAAGGGCTCAGGGAGACTGCTCACGACCGTGAGCATGCGTCGGGCGTTCCACGTTGGGCAACTGTCAAGGTCTACCCCGTGCCCAACCTCGGCAGCTCCGTCAGCGTCGCCGATGAGGAGGAACCTCGGCCAGGAAGGCTGCAGAGAGGTAGCCGGCACTTGTCGCGGAAGAGAGACCGATCGTTTCGAAACGGAACCGGCGAGTCGGATAAGCAGGGGCGATGTCCTGGCCGGCAGTGGCAGGATGCCGAGGTGGATCTGATCTTGCGCGCTGCAGGCACCCTGCTGGATACCGAGCTGTTCGATCCGGTCGATCTGGGGGGTAGCACCCGCAGCACCGTGCTGCGCTGCCGGACGGCCGCCGGCGGCAGCGTGATCGTCAAGTCGTTCCCCAACGAGCCGGAGGCACTGCGCTCCTTCACGTCCGAGGCGGCCGGGCTCTCGTTGCGACTGGCCGGACCTGCGCTACTGGGCGTGGACGCCGCGGTACCGCTACTGGTGATGGCGGATCTCGGGGGCGCGCCGACGTTGGCGGACGTGCTGCTCGGGGACGACCCCGAAGCCGCCGCAGAGGGCTTGCTGGCCTGGGCCCACGGGCTCGGGCGACTGGCTGCCGAGTCGGTGCACAGGCGCGCCGATCTCGCGCAGCTGCGCCTCCGATACGACAAGGGCATGGCGTCGTGGGAGGACGAGCCGTGGATCGAGCAGAACGCCGCCGATCTACTCGCGCTGCTCACCGGGGCCGGAATCGCCGTGCCGCGAGAACTGGCGGCGGAGCTGGCTGAGATCGGGACGGCGGTCGGGAAGGAATACCCGGCGTTCACTCCGGGAGACACCTGCCCCGACAACAACCTGCTTACCCCCGAGGGTCTGCGGCTGATCGACTTCGAGGCTGCCTGCTTCCAGTCGGTCTTCCTGACGGCCGCATACTGCCGTATGCCGTTCTCCACCTGCTGGTGCGTCTTCAGACTGCCGGCCGGGCTGGCGGAGGAGATCGAGCAGGCCTTCCGCGCGGAAATCGTGGCGGTCTATCCCGCGCTGGCCGAGGACGCGGTATGGCAGGCCGGGATGCGGCGGGCGACCGCGGTCTGGACGGTGGACGCGACGGTGGCGCTGCTGCCGCGCACCCTGGAGGACGGGCCGCTTCACCGGACCCGCCGACCGGTCCCGACGAGACGGCAACTGCTGAGGCATCGCTGGGAGATGGCGAGCACGATTGAGGAGTTTCCCGCACTCGCGGAGACGATGCGGCTGCTGCTGCAGAAGGTCGCCGGAGGTTGGGCGGTCGCTCCGCTGCCGGGATATCCCGCCTTCGGAGACCGGGGCACCGGCTGATCGGTTCAGATATAGATCACCTGCGACATCATCTGCCTTCACAGGTCATGAACCTCATCCTGCAATGAGCTCTAAGCAGGCAGACACCGCCTGATACATGAGCATTTCCAGGTGCCTCGGCGGCACCCTCAGCGCGGTGTCGGGCCAGGTCAGTGGCTCGAAGCTCGGCCGGATGAGACCTTTCTCCATGTCTTTGAAGGTCTCCACGTCTTCGAAGGCGATCCGCCCGCGGGGCCTCGCCGCGCGTCGGGCGGCCGCCGGCCGTGCTGCGGCTCTTCGGCCGGTCGCGGCCGGCGCCGTCCACGCGCTCAACCGCCCCAGGCGACAGCCGAAACAATCCGAGGTCGTCATGGAGCAGGACTGGGTGGCAGCCCTATGCATGGCAATGCGTATGCCCGAAGGGAGGCTGGTGGGTGGTGCAGTGCGCTTAAGTTCTACTCCACCTGGGTCAGGGACACGATTGAATATGCATTCTTCCTGGCTTGATCTTCCCGTATTTTTCCTTTATGTGCGAATCCAGGGGGTCGCCGTAAGAATGATAATTCTCAAATGAGTCGATCTCGAGGTTTGTGTGCTCCCAGTCGGTCGACTCCATCAAGGTGAGTCGGTAGCGCTTCCGGTCACCTTCCAGCCCTGTTGTTGCAGGCGGTCGCTTGCCGTGGCTCGTGCCTCCTCGAAGTTCGGGGATCCGACATCGATAAACAAAAAATAATCCACGTTGGTGGTGCCGTCATGGTAGAACTCATGTTTGGTCTGCGCTAAGACCCTGTCGATACTGCGCACTTCGCTGACAGTGGCCGGATCGACCTCGAACGTCTCGAAACATAATTGCGTCACGCAGATGTAGAGAACGGTTAACACGCTCAGGACGACGAGCGCGGACTTGGTGGCCGCAGTCATGCGCTGCCGGCGGGGGGAACGGGCGGGATGCATCGCAGGAGACCTCCGGTGCCCATGGTGGTCCATATCGTGCGCCCTGCTTCCGGCAACCGCCCAGCTGGCCAGGCACGCCGAGCATCCCGAGATCGCCTCGTGGTGCCTGGAGACACAGGCATGGCGGGCGGTCACCGTCGGCGACTGCCGCCGCGCCTTGACCCTGACCCGAGGGGCGCAGGTGATCGCACCGCGCACAGGCTCCGCCTACATCCAGGCGACCGCGCGGGAAGGCCGGGTGGCGCGACCGGGGTCCGGCCCGGACTTGCTCCGGCGCTTCCGGTCACTGATCGACTCGATGAGGCCGGCCGGCTTGCCCGCACGACCATGACGGGCGGTGTGCTGGTGCCGTCCACCTACCGGATGGCGCGCGAGGTGGTCGGTGCCATCGAAACGCGCCATCTGCCGGGGGCCGTAGAACTACGCGAGGCGTATCGAGGGTTGAGCGACCCTGGCGCCTCGGTGTTGCCCGGCGCGGGACAGCGGCTGGGTCCGCGAGGCGTTCCTCCGTACGCGGGGCAGCCCCGCGAGGCGGTGCTCCGCCGGGCTGCCGTTGTCCATCGGGGCTAGTCGCCGAGGCGGCTAGCCATCGGAGCCGCCGTTGCAGTACTGCTGGTCCCACCTTGCGTCCCTGTAGCTGTAGCAGTAGTAGCAGCCGTCATCTCTCCACTTGCACAGGTTGGGGTTGGGGGAGATGAGGGTGCCGTGCCGGGCCGACGCGCAGGAGCTCGGCGCGGAGGCCTGCGCGGTGCCGGTGACGGTTCCGGTGACGGTTCCGGTGACGAAGAGCGTGGACGCCGCGAGCGCGACGGCGAAGAGCAAACGCTTGAGCATCAGAGATCACTCCCTGAGGTGAGGACCGAACCCCGATTGACGGGGATGACGAGCGTCGGTTCCGGGTCCCGGGATACGCCGATGCGGCGCTGAACATCACTCACACTAATCGCGCTGTCAGGTTAAATCTCCCAGCTGGCGGCAAAAAGTTACTTCTGCTTCATCGCTACATAAATGTAATTATCCGCATCCACAGAGAAATACGGCATTACGCCCCAGTTGGCTGCCGTCGGCCTTTGGGCTGCGGATTCATGTCGCCGGTGGGATCCTGGACGGCACTTCCCCGGGGGTTTCAGTGTGGCGCCACAGGGACGGAAATGGCAGGCAAGGAAATCGGCGACATCGTTGGCGGAATCCTGGGAAGGGAGGCGCGGAAAGCGCATTCAGAGATCTTGAGCCCGCACTTCATGACGGCATGCAGTACGAGAGCCTTTACCCGGTGGACATCGTGGAGGCCGCCAAGGAGATCGCCGCATACCTCGAAGGCGTCTCGCCCGAGACGTGGCCTGCCGGCTCGATGCGCCGCGACGCGTCTCCGCCGGTTCCCCCGAGAACGGAGGAATTCCGGCGAGGACTTCGAGCGACACGAGCCAGACGCCCCTGCGGCGGTGAGCGGCAGGAGCTGAAGGGCTAGGCCGTACGGCGGGCGATGAGGTGGGCCTGCGGGAAGCCTCGCTGGGGGTCCTCTCCGGGGGCGACGATCAGCCGGGCCACCTCGGTGAACCCGGCCTTGAGCAGCAGCTCGGCCACGCGGTCGGGCGAATACCGGTAGGCGAGGGACACCTTGTGGTCGAACGCCTCCGCCAGTTCGGTGGGGTGGTCGTAGCCCTGGAAGGAGAGCAGCAGGTGACCGCCGGGCGCCAGCGCGCGGTGGAACTCGGCGAGCGTTCCAGGGAGCCGCTCTGGCGGGGTGTGGATGATCGAGTAGTTGGCGAGGAGTCCGGCGAGGGAGGCGTCCTCCACCTCAAGGGCGCTCATCAGCCCCACCTCGAAGCGGAGCTCCGGATGGGCGTCGCGGGCGATTGCGATCATCTCCGGTGACAGGTCCACGCCGAAGGCGGTGACGCCGAGGGAGCGGAGATGCGCGGTGACATGGCCGGGGCCGCACCCCACGTCCGCCACCAGGCCGTCGCCGGAGGCCCGGACCAGCCCGGTGAAGACGGGGATCATCCCGTTGTTGAGCGGATCGGAGTGGAAGCGCTCGCCGATGAACTCGGTGTAGCGGACGGCGGCGCTGTCGTAGGCGGCGCGGGTGGCGGTGAGGAAGTCCGGCTCGGTCATGGGTGGCCATGTTAGGGCCCGTTCGGCACTGTGGGCGGTCGCTGCGCAGGGCGCCGGGCCACGTGCGGGCCGCCGCGACGATCATGCCTGTCCACCGGCTCGCGGTCTGCGGCGGAGGCTGGTCTGCCAGCCGGGGCGCACTTGACGAGGAGAGGCCCGCTCGGCCGGCGGGGGGACACTTGTCCGGCCGGCGAGGCGAGGCCCACCCGGTTGGCGAGGAGGCGCCCGCCCGGCCGACGAGGAGATATTCCTCCGACCCGCGCCGCCATCGCCACCTCCTCACCTGCGGCGGCGCCATCATTCGAGACCGGCGCCGACCATCCGAGACCGGTGCCGACCATCCGAGACCGGTGCCGACTCCTGGGGCTCGCCCGGACCCGAGCCGGGAAGACCGGTCCACCGGCAAACAAAGATTTCTTGACAAGAAAATTTGTCGGTCATAGCCTGCGGTCATGCAGGACATCGTCGTGATCGAGGATCCGGCCGCCGCCGAGGTCTCGCTGGACCCCATCCGGGCCCGGCTGCTGGCCGAGCTCAGCGAGCCCGGCTCCGCGACCATGCTGGCCGCCAGGGTCGGC
This sequence comes from Streptosporangium sp. NPDC048886, assembly GCF_055586905.1. Classification (NCBI taxonomy): domain Bacteria; kingdom Bacillati; phylum Actinomycetota; class Actinomycetes; order Streptosporangiales; family Streptosporangiaceae; genus Streptosporangium; species Streptosporangium sp. NPDC048886. The sequence goes on along the minus strand of NZ_JBVJHH010000043.1, from coordinate 78,936 downwards.
CTGCCCAGGCAGAAGGTCAACTACCACCTGAAGACGCTGGAGGCGCACGGGCTCATCGAGATGATCGAGGAGCGGCGCAAGGGCAACGTCAACGAGCGCATCATGCGCGCGACCGCGGCCTCCTACGTGATCTCTCCGACCGCGCTGGCGTCAGTCGAGCCCGACCCGGCGCGCTCCCCCGACCGGCTGTCGGCGAGCTGGCTGCTGGCCGTCGCGGCCCGGCTGGTCCGCGACGTCGGGGCGCTCATCACCGGCGCCGCCCAGGCGCGCAAGCGCGTCGCGACCTTCGCGATCGACGGCGAGGTGCGCTTCGCCTCGGCCGCCGACCGGGCCGCGTTCGCCGAGGAGCTCGCCGGGGCCGTCACGGCCCTGGTGTCCAAATACCACGACGAGTCCGCCGCGCACGGCCGCGACCACCGGATCGTCGTCGCCGTCCATCCGAGCATGAGGGAAGCCCGATGACACACCCGTTCGAGCTGAGCCAGGAGATCGAGCTCGGCGCCACTCCCGAGCAGGTCTGGGACGCGATCGCGACCGGGCCGGGCGTCGACTCCTGGTTCATGGGACGCACCGAGCTCGGCACGTCCGTCGGCGGTCCGGCCGGCCTCACGATGATGGGCCACACCGAGCAGGCCACGATCACCGCCTACGAGCCGGGCGCCCGCCTCGCGACCCGCGGTGCGGAGGCCCCCGACGGCCGGTTCATGGCGGTGGAATACCTCGTCGAGGGACGCGGCGGCGGCACGACCGTGCTGCGGCTCGTGCAGAGCGGCATGCTCGGCGACGACTGGGAGACCGAGTTCGAGGCGATGAAGGCCGGCTGGCCCATCTACCTGGAGACCCTCAAGCAGTACCTCACATACTTCACCGGCCGCACCCCGTCGGTCACCACGGTCGTCCGGCCCGGAGCGGGTGGCCCGGACGCCGTCTGGAAGACCGTCACGGAGTCGCTGGGCGTCACGCCCGACGTCGGCGAGGGCGACGGCGTCCGGCTCCCGAACGGCTCCGCCGGGGTCGTCTACTACGCGAACCTGCCCGTCAATCTGGGCATCCGGACGGACGAGGGCCTGTACCGGTTCATCCACTCCGGTACCGCCCGCGGCGACGCCCTCGTCCTCGGCCACCAGAACTTCGCCGGCCGCGACGAGCAGGCCGCGTGGGACGCCTGGACGGCCGAGCGCTTCGGCTGACCGGCCGGTCCCGACCAGCGGTGCCGGAGCCCGGCAACGCGGTCCCACCCAGCAGCGCAACCCCGAATCCCCAGCAGCGCAACCCCGAATCAGCGGAACAACCCCGGAGGAGCGAGACCCATGCGCATCGTGATCATTGAGTTCATGAGCTTGGACGGCGTCGTGCAGGCGCCAGGCGGACCCGGCGAGGACACCGACGGCGGCTTCGCCCACGGCGGCTGGTCGCACCCGTTCTTCGACCCGGAGGTGGTGGGCGGTGCCTTCGGCGACGCGATGACCGGTGCCGAGGCGCTGCTGTTCGGGCGCCGCACGTGGCAGACGATGGCGGCGGCGTGGCCTGGGCGAGCCGGCGACCCGTTCGCCGACCAGATGAACGCCATACCGAAGTACGTCGTGTCCGACACGCTGGGCGACGACAAGCTGACGTGGGACAACACCACACGCATCCCCGGTGACGGGGCCGTCGCCCGCATCCGGGAGCTGCACGAGACCGACGGCGGCGACCTGCTGGTCATGGGGAGCCCCACGCTCGTGCGCACCCTCCTGCACGAGGGCCTGGTCGACGAGCTCCGACTCATGATCGAACCGGTGATCCTCGGCGGCGGGAAGACGATCTTCCCCGATGACGGTGCGCTGCGCACGCTTGAGCTGGTCTCCACGGTCACCAGCGGCACGGGCGTGCACGTGTGCACCTACCGGCCGGTCGCCGAGAAGTAGGTCGGGTCGGCGGCGCCGTCGGCGCCGCCCCGGACGGGGCGCTGCCGTGGCGCTGTCAGAGCGTGACGCCCCGCGCCCGGCGGCCGTTCATCCGACGGGAGCTCGACCGCCACGGCACCCCCGGAGGCCGGCGACACGGCCCGTGAGGACTTCACCGGTGCGCCGGGCCATCCGGCCGGGGACACCGGGCCGCAACCGAGAGCATAGAGATCGGCAAGTGGGGGCCGGTAGCTTCCCGGCATGAGAAAACGATCTCCTTCCCTCGCCGTCGGCCTGGCCGCCGCCGCCGTACTCGCCGCACCGGCCGCGGCCTCGGCCGCACCGGGATCACCGGTGGCCGCGGTTTCCTTGGACCAGTCGGCTTCGAAGGCCGAGGTCTTCTCCTTCCGGGGGATGAACCTGAAGTTCCCCGCCGGGTGGAAGGCGCACCGTGACGGGGACCGCGTCGTGGTGGTGACCGGGAAGTGCAAGCGGCCGGAGCCCTTCGCCGCGAACTGCCGGGGTTTCTGGGTGTTCGGCCCGAGGGCGATCACCAAGGTCCCGGTCGGAGGCGGTTTCATCACCTACACGGGCGAGAGGCAGTTCCACCCCTTCAGCGGAGTGGTGTCCTGCCCCTTCGACGCCAAGACCAGCTGGTACCCCGGGGAGAAGGCCTCCTCGACGGGGCTGCGCCAGGTCGGACCCGGCCACAAGGCGAAGTACACCACCTGGCCCAATCAGTGCGTGACAAACAGCGGCGCCCGGCGGACGGCGAGCTTCACCCAGCGGGAGTGGTTCCTGCCCTCGTCGAAGATCCTGGTGGTGGACGTCTGGAACACCCCGGGGCTGTCGGGGGTGCTCAGGCGCGCCACCTGGAGCTGACCGTGGATCGCGTGCCGGGCGAGGGCGTCCGGCACGCCGACCGGGTGGAGCCCGCCATTCCCTCCGAGGAATTGTTGATCCGCGGCCCCTCTCACAAGCTTGGGAGGGACACGGACCTGCACGCCAAGGAGAAGCAGTGACCTATATCGATGCTCGTGACCTGGCCGGCCGCTACGTCGCCCTGTGGAACGAGCCGGACGCCGAGCTACGCCGCAGCGCCATCAAGCAGCTGTGGGCCGAGGACGGCGGTCAGATCCTTCAGCCGCCCCAGGAGATCCGGGAGATCGCCGCGGGGCTGGGCTTCGACTCCACCACCCTCGAAGCGCACGGGCACGACGAGCTCGAAGTCCGGGTGACCCGCAGCTACGAGAAGTTCGTCGCTCCCGGGGAGTTCGTCTTCCAGCCGGTGGACAACGCCATCCGCCTCCACGACGTCGTCAAGTTCAACTGGGAGATGGTCCCCGCCGGCGGCGGTGCGGCGGTGGGCGGCGGTCTGGAAGTCCTCGTCCTCGACGGGAACGGCCGCATCGCCACCGACTACATGTTCCCCGGCGCCTGACAGGCCGGGCGGTAGGCAGCCGTCAAGGTCGGACGATAGACAGCCGTCAAGGCCGGGCGATCGAGAGCCGCCGTCTCCCCTGCCACGCCGATGGCGATCATGGACCGCCGGCTCTCCCGCCCCGCCGATGGCGAGCGGGGACCGTCACTCCGCCAGCAGCGCCGCCGTGGCAGCGTCGGCGGGCAGGAACGCCTCCAGCTTCAGCTCCGCCACGGTCACGTCGAGCGCGGTCGCGAACGTCGTGATCGTGGTCGTCAGCCGCAGCTCGCCGCGTGCCGAGCGCAGCCGCATGGGGGCGGCGAAGCCCACATGCTCGGGCCCCGGCGCGACGTGCGGCACGTAACCGGACAGCTCGTCGTGGAGGTCGTCGCGCGGGATGCGGTCGAGGATGTGCCGTGCCCACTGCGCCAGGTTGACGATGCGCGGCGCCAGGCCCTCCGGGTGCAGCGAGAGGCGCAGCACGTTGACCGGCGGGCGCAGCAGGTGCTCGGCGACGCCCTCGGTGAGCAGGCCGAACGCGTCGTTGGCGAGCACCAGTTCGTGCCTGGCGTTCACGACGATCGCGGGGTAGGGCAGGTGTCCGCTCAGGATGTGCCCCAGCGCGGTGCGCACGTGTTCCAGACTCGGGTCGTCGATGGGGGTCTGCGGGTAGACGGGGGCGTAACCGGCCGCGAGCAGGAGCTCGTTGCGCTCCCTGAGCGGCAGCTCCATCGACTCGCCCAGCCGTACCACCATGGTCCGGCCGGGCCGGGAACGGCCGCTCTCCATGAAGCTGAGGTGGCGCTGCGTCGTGCCGGCGCGCAGGGCGAGGTCGAGCTGGCTGAGGTGGCGGCGCTGCCGGGTCGCACGCAGGGTCTGAGAGAAGTCCACGCTCCCAGTCTGCTGGGTCCGTCGATTCCCTTGAGGGAATTGTTGATATTCACAGCCGGGAGCACGATCCGTTCCATGAACACGCGACTGGGGGTCCTGCTCCCCACCAACCAGAGTCAGTGGAACGACGCCCGGCGGCTGGTCGACTTCGGCGTCCACGCCGAACGGCTCGGCTACGACTCGGTCTGGGCCAACGACACCCTGCTCGGCGCGCGCGTCGAGCCGCTGGCGATGCTCGCCGCCCTCGCGCCGGTGACCGAACGCGTCACGCTCGGCACCGCGGCGCTGCTGCCCGCTTTCCGCCGTCCGGTCACGGCCGCGCAGGAGCTGGCCTCCATCGACCACCTGTCGGCCGGACGGCTGGCCGTCACCGTGGGCGCGGGCTTCCCCGGCCGGTCGGAGATCGAGTACGCGGTGTCGGAGGTGCCGTGGGAGCGCCGCTTCGCGCGGCTGGACGACACGGTCGCCCTGTGGCGGGCGCTGTGGGCGGGCGAGCGGTCCTTCCACGGCAAGGTGCTGCACTTCGACGAGCTGCCCGAGTCCACGCCGTCCTACCGGCCCGGCGGGCCGCCGATCTGGCTGGGCGGGGCGAGCCGGTCGGCGCTGGAACGCACCGGGCGGCACTACGACGGGTGGCTGCCCTACCCGCCCGACCCCGCCGACTACCGCGCGGGTCTCCAGTCGGTACGGCAGGCCGCGGGGGCGGCGGGGCGCCCGGCCGACGCGGTCACCCCGGCGCTGTTCGTCACGGTGCTGGTCACCGACGACGCGGAGCGGGGCGAGCGGGAGCTCGACGCCTACTGCCGGGCCACCTACGGCCTGCCGTACGAGACGGTGCGGATGATCCAGGTGCTGGTCGCCGGTCCCGCCGAGCAGGTGGCCGGCACGCTGGCCCGCTACGCGGAGGCGGGCGCGGAGCACCTGGTCTGCCGCATCGCGGCCCCGACCCTCGACGGGCAGCTCGAACAGCTGGAGCTGATCGCCGGGATCGACCGGCGGCCGGCGCGGGCTACGGACCGGTGACGGTGCCGGAGCTCCACGCCCAGGCCGCGATGCCGACCCGGTTGGCCGCGCCGAGCTTGCGCTGGACGTTGGCGACGTGGGTCTTCACCGTGCCGGAGCCGATGAACAGCTCGGCGGCGATCTCGGCGTTGGTGCGGCCGTGGGCGACCAGGCGGGCGATCTCCAGCTCGCGCCCCGTCAACGGCTCGGCGGGCGCGGGCGGCGCGGCGGGCGCGCGCAGATGAGCCAGCAGGCGTACGGTGATCTGCGGGCTGATCAGCGTGTCGCCGGCCATGGCCGCGCGGACGGCCTCGATCAGCAGCGTGGGCCCCGACCGCTTGAGCAGGAAGCCGCAGGCGCCGTTGCGCAGCGCGGTGTGCACATACTCGTCCAGGTCGAAGGTCGTCACGACGATCACCCGGGTCTGCCCGGCGAGCAGCCGGGTGACCTCAAGCCCGTCGAGCTTCGGCATGCGGACGTCGGCGAGCACCACGTCGGGCCGCAGGTGCCGGGCCAGGTCGACGGCGCTGCGGCCGTCGGCGGCCTCTCCCACCACGGTCATGTCGGGCTGGGAGCCGAGGATGAGCCGGAAGCCGATCCGCACGTCCTCCTGGTCGTCGGCGATCAGGATCCGGGTGGTCATGTCGGCTCTCCACGGTCGGCGGTCGGACGGCTCACGCGCGCGCCGGCGTGCCGGAGCCTCCGGGGCGGACGGGCGGGCAGGAGCGCCTCGACCCGCCAGCCGCCCGGCTCGGGGCCGGCCGACAGCAAACCGCCGAGCACCTCGGCCCGCTCGGTGAGCCCGACCAGGCCGAAGCCGCCGCGGCCGGCGGCCTCGGAGTGGCCGCCGCCGTCATCGGTGACGCGTACGCGGACCGACTCTCCCACGCGGGCGACGGCGACCGCCACCGAGGTCGCCTCGGAGGCGTGGCGGCGCACGTTGGTGAGCGCCTCCGTCACGATCCGGTAGACGGTGGCGGAGGTCTCCTGGGAGAGCTGCCGCTCCAGCCCGGGATCGACCGAGAGGTCCACCCGCACCGACGGGGAGTAGCCGGCGACGAGCTGTGCCAGGCCGTCGACCCCCGGCAGCGGTCCCGCCGTGCCGGACACGGCATCGTCGGCTCCGTGGAGCATCTGGACGGTCCGGTCCATGGCGGTCAGCGCCCGCTGACCCGCCTCCTCGATGCGCCGCAGCGCGTCGGCGACCTGCGGTGGGAGCGGTCCGGGGGCGAGCTGGGCGGCCTGAGCCTGGACGAGGATGCCGCTCACGTCGTGGGCGACGAAGTCGTGCAGGTCGCGGGCGAGCACGAGCCGCTGCGTCCGCTTGGCCTCGGCCACCGCGCGGCGCCGGCCGTTGTCCAGCATGCGGAGGTAGAGGCCGACGCCCGCCGCCGCGACCGCGAGGAGGGCCCAGCCCGCGCAGGATCCGACGGCGAAGGCGAGGTCGCCGGGCCAGAGCACGCGGACGAGCATCAGCGCGACCGCGCCTCCCGCGAGCCCGGCCGAGACGGCGGCCTGAGGGGTCGGGGCGTGTCTGACGGCCAGGAGTGTCAGCGCGAGCAGGGGCGGCACCTCGGCCAGCGTCCAGGAGACAGCGTCGCTGTGCCATCCGCCCAGCGGATGCGCGGCGGTGATCGCGATCGAGATCGCCCCGGCCGCCATGGCCGGCCACGCGGGTGGCACGCGCGGCACCAGCGCCACGGTCATCGCGGCGAGCGCCAGGAGCGCGGCGGCCAGATCCATGGGCCGACTCTATTGGGACACCCGGCCGCGGGAGATCTCCCGAAAGGGAGAGCGTCCACGGCGCCCTCCGGGCGGGATCCGCCGGACGGCAGACGGACCCGCCGGCCGATCCTTCGGACACGCGGTGATCATGGGGCCGGCAGGCGCCGGGGGGAGTCCGGCGGTTCCGTCCGGCCCGGCCGGGATCGTCTGCGGGGATCCCGGCCGGGTCGGGGGCCGTGGAGAGCCTGACGCCGCCGGCCGTCGGGGCGGTTATCTGGACGCCATCCTGCTGACGAGCTGCGAACGCACCCGGCCGGGGATCAGCGGGGCGAAACGTTCGAGATAGGAATCGAGGTTGCTGGTCTCGTCCCAGAGGAAAGGGAGGTCCAGGCCGAGCATCGTGCGGATCGCCAGCAGCGGGATCGGGGAGCGCAGCGGGCGGAACTCCTCGTTCCAGAGACCCGCCTCGGCGCAGGTGGGATGGAACTGACCGATCATCAGCCCGTCGGCGACGTACTCCTGCTTCATGCGCCGCTGCAGCTCGTCCAACTCCCGGGAGTCGTCGTGGTCGAAGTCGGGGAGTATGACGACGAAGGTCAGCAGTTCCCGGTCGGAGGGCGGCAACGTGCCGGCCATCGCCTGGAACCGCTCCCGGAAGGCCGACAGCGCCTCACCTATCCGCTCGACGTCCGTCACGTCGTCCTCAACGGCCAGATAGAACAGGTCACGCCGTAACGAGGGGGCACTGAAGGGGCACACCGGCCCACGGCGGCCCAGCTCGGGATGGCCCGCCGTGAGATAGCCGCGGCTCCACTCCAGGATCTTCCGCAGTTCCGGCAGGCGAGGGTGGTCGAAGCCCGCGGCCACGTCGGCGGCGGACCACAGGCGTGGTTCAGAGCACATGCGGATCCCGCCACATCGGACGCAGACGGGGGCCGCCGGGCATCACGATCTCGGGTCCGTGGTGCTCGAACCCGAACCGGCGCGCCACCGCCTCCCCGCCCGGAGAGCTGGCCTCCAGGTAGGCGGGGACGCCGTCGCGGTCACAGCCCTCCAGCACCTGCCGCATCATCTGGGCGCCCAGACCGCTGCGCTGCAGGTGCGGTGCGACCGCTCCGAAACCGAGATACAGGTGCCGGGGGGCCGCCGGGTGGTGCGCCTCCTGGAGCCTGACGATGGTCAGCAGCGCGTCGGCGTACTCGCCCGCGACCTCGCGCAGCCGTGCGGTGAAGTCCGCACCGGGGTCCTCGGCTCCGGGCGGGGTCGAAAGCACGACCGCCTGGCGGTCCTCCGTCGTGAGCGCACCCCCCTGCGAGATCGATAGATCAAGAAATATCCGGAAGAAGCCGGGAAGGATCTGCTGCCGTCGACGGGGGTTGGGGAAGGCCCAGACGGTCAGCGCGTCATCGAAGAACGACTCCGCGAGAAGTGTGGTCAGGGGTCCGGTATCGGCGCCGGTGGCCGGTCGGAGGGTGATGACGGGACTGGACAAGGGTGACTCCTTCCTCCGGCGAGCTCCTCAAGGCGGCCGTGCAGGTGCTCGAGGATGTCGCCGGCTTCGGGTTTGATCAGGACACTGCGGAGGACGCGGGCGTGCGGGGCGTCCGCCACCAGCCGGGGATGGCGCCCGGTGAGCGCGTGGCCGTCCACGCGCAGGGCGCTGACGTAGACAGGGTCGGCGCCGGTCATGCCCGCGTTCAGCACCCGGGCGGTCGCGGCGTCGACGCCGGCCAGCGTCGGCTCGGACGGGAAGTAGGTGACGATGTCCAGCTCCGGCGGCTGGAACAGCGTCAGGTACGGGGAGTCCTGGAGCAGCCCGGCCCAGCGCCGCGCCGCCCGGAGGCCGGGCAGCAGGACCCGCCCGAGCCCGCCCGGGGTCGCCGGCAGCAACCGCAGGGTGAGCCAGAGCGCGGCCGCCGCCGCGCCGGAGCGGGAGCACTCCAGGCTGATCTCACCGAGGTGAAGGTCGCTCTCGGTGAAGTAGGTGTAGGGAGAGTCGTGCCGGTAGTACCGGGCGACGGTGGGGTCGGCGAACAGCACCGCACCGCAGCCGTAGGGCTGCAGCCCGTGCTTGTGGGGGTCGACCACGACCGAGTCGCAGGACGGGATCGCCTCCCACGGGCGGGGGTCGAACAGGCCCTGGCCGGCGAGCAGGGTGAAGAACCCGCCGTAGGCGGCGTCGACGTGCAGGCGCACGCCGTAGCGCTCCTTCAGGGCCAGGGCCCCGTGGATCGGGTCGACCGCGCCCGTCCCCGTCGTCCCGGCGGTGAGCACGACGGTGCCGACGCGCTCCCGGCGCAGCAGGGCCTCCAGCGCGTCGAGATCCATCCTGCCGTGCAGGTCGACCGGCACGCTGTGGCCCGCCACGCCGAGCACGCGGCACATCCGCGCGTGCGTGAAATGGCTGTCCGCGCTGTAGGCGATCCCCGCGCCCGGGTGGCTCTCGCGGGCGACGTACAGGGCTTCGAGATTGCCCATCGTCCCGCTGGTCGTGAGATGTCCGAGGTGGTCGGGGAGGCCGAACATGGCGGCGAGCTCCGCGATCACCTCCCGTTCCATGTCGGCCGTGGCGGGCCCGCCCTCGCGGGCGTGGTTGTTGGGGTTGACGAGCATCGCGGCGAGATAGCCGACGACCGCCGCCGGGTGGGGCGGTTTCACCATCTGCCCGACGTAACGCGGGTGGAAGAAGGGGTAGTTGTCCTGCAGGCGCTTGGTGAGGTCGGCGAAGGCCGCGCCGAACTCCTCGTCGCCGACGTGGTGGGAGGGGTGGGGGGTGAACGGGCCGAAGCCGGTGCTCCACCCGTTCACCGCCTCGACCGCGCGGCCCAGCCAGTGCTGGAGATCCATCGCTGACCGCTCTCCCTCAGCCCACGCGTTCGAGGACGGGCCTGACCGGCGTGCTCAGGTCCAGGTGGACCTTGTGGCGCTCGTCCTCCTCCGGGGTCTGCTCCACCCGGGCCATGGCGATCCGCAGGATGGGCGGGGCGATGACCGAGGTGACGACCGCGACCAGGATGATGATGGTGAAGATCTCGGTGCTGATGACACCCAGGCGCAGGCCGACCATGGCGACGATGACCTCGACGACGCCGCGGGCGTTCATCCCGGCGCCCAGTGCCAGGGCCTCCCACTTGTTCAGGCGGCTGGCGAGGGCCCCGAGGTAGGCGCCGATGAACTTGCCGGCGATCGCGACAGCGAGGATGAGGAGGGCGAAGCCCAGGACGTCCGGCCTGGCGAGGGCGGTGAGGTCCATGCGGAGGCCGGCGGTGGCGAAGAAGAGCGGGGCGAAGACGGCCAGGACCACGGTGCGCAGCGGCGCCAGCCGGGCCGGGTCGGGCTTACCGTACTCGCTGATGAGGATGCCCACGACGAAGGCCCCGAAGATGGCTTCGAGCCCGAGGGCGTGGGTGCCCACGGAGGCGAGCAGGATCAGCACGACCGTGGTCGCGATGGTCGGGCCGGCCTCCGCCGAGCGGCCGGCGAGCTGGAAGGCCTTGCGCACGAGCGGACGGCCGATGACGGCGGCGAAGACGAGCACGGCGACGAGGTAGGCCAGGGACAGGGCCACGGTGCCCGTGCGCAGTCCGGTGGTGGCCATCGCGGACACGACCGAGAGCATCAGCCAGCCGAAGGCGTCGTCCACCATGCCCGCGGTCAGGGTGAGCTGGCCGATGTTGCGGTGCATGAGGTTCATGTCGATGAGCGTCTTGGCGATCACCGGGATCGCGCTGACGCACATGGCGACCCCGAGGAAGAGCGCGAACACCGTCTGGTCCTTGCCCCCGTTCAACGCCTGGGGCAGCAGCAGGCCGGTGGCGACGCCGAGGCCGAGCGGGATCACCAGCCCGAAGCCGCTGACCTTCACGGCGGCCCCACCCTGCCTGCGGATCAGCTTCATGTCCAGGTGGGCGCCGGTGATGCCGACCAGCAGCAGCACGCCGATCTGCCCCACCGCGTCCAGCATGTGGAACTGTTCGGCCTCATGGGGTATCAGCCAGCCGGCCAGGTCGGGGGCCACCTGGAAGAAGAGCGAGGGGCCGAGGACGACCCCGGCGCACAGCTCGCCGACCACCGCCGGCATCTTCAGCCGTACGGCGAGGCGGCCCAGCGCGAGTGCCAGGAAGAGCAGCGCACCGAGCTGCAGCAGGAGCAGCAGCATCGCGTGCGCGCTGATGGGTGAGATGGGGGCCATGGGATCAACCTCCAGGCAGATAGGTCGGGGATTCGCACTCCGGTTCCGTGGACCGCCCGGCCAGCGGCGGTCGGTTGTTCTCCCGCGGAATGCGCCGCTCCTCATCGCATGTTCCGCGGCCGCCGTGACCGGACCGGCCGGCGCGGTAATCGTCGCCGTTGGTTCCCCGCTCGAAGATTCCAGCGGAATTTCTGGCGTGGAAATCGATCGGCATCATTTTTTCGGGTCCTCCGGATTTCTCCAGGGCCGGATCCATCGATGATCGGGAGATTCCTCGGCATACTCGGGTGGAAATTCCGCGCCACCGGGGAACGTCACGCTCACCCCTCCGACCTGCGCTGATCGGACGCCGAACGTCAGATCTGCAGACCTGCGGCCTGCCATGATCACATTGTGGTGAGTCCCTGATTCTCCGGCCATCGAGACCTCTTCTCTGCGCGTGCGCGCATGGAGTTCGATCGAAAGCCAGAATGCCATCGGCCGGCTGATCCGGCACCGAGGAGATACCCGAAGGAATTGTCCGCGGATCCGACCGCGGGCGGGCCTGCCTGGGAAATGCGAATGCGAGAAAAGCTGAGCGCGGGGCCCTGTGGCGGGGTCCGGTCGGGCGTGGGGCGCCGCGGTGGAGATGCGGTCGGGCGTGGGGCGCCGCGGTGGAGATGCGGTCGGGCGCGAGGCCCCGCGGTGGAGATGCGGCCGGGCGCGAGGCCCCGCGGTCGAGATGCGGCCGGGCGCGAGGCCCCGCGGTCGAGATGCGGCCGGGCGCGAGGCCCCGCGGTCGAGATGCGGTCGGGCGCGGGCGGCCACGGTCACTCGTGGACAGGTGGCCGCCCGGCCCCGGCCGTGGGTCAGCCGCCGGTCGGGGCCTGGTCCACCATCGCCCTCATCGGCTGCCAGGGCGTCGCGTCGAAGATCAGCGTGATCGAGGTGATCTCGCCGCCGTCGAGGCGGAAGTGCTCGGCGGTGCGCTGGGTGCCGGCGGGGGTGGCGGTGTGCACGTCATAGACGAGAGTGGCCTCGGACTCGCCGTACAGTTCGCTGATCATGTCGACGCCGGTGACCACCTGGAGGAATCCGGCGAGGCCGGCCAGGTGGCCGGTGGGGTCGGTGGAGCTCATGAGCGGGCTCCGGAAGGTGAACGCTCCGGCGAGGCGCGCGGCGGCTCCGGGTACGTCTCCCCGGAATCTGGCCTCGTGGTAGCCCCGGACGATCTGCCGGGTCTGGGTCTCGGGGGTCATCGGGCTCCGATCTCGTGGCCGTCCTGACGGCCGGTGGGGGGCGGGCTCACGGCTGGGTGCCCAAGTCGGTGGTCTGGCCCAGGTCGGCGGTCTGGTCCAGGCCGGTGATCTGGCTCAGGTGCCGGGCGAGCCGGTGCTGGTTGTCGGCCAGGCGCAGGCACAGGTGGCGTAACTGGGTCAGCTCGTCGGGCGTGAAGCCCCGGAAGATCGCCGCCATGGCGGCCTGGCTGGGCCGGCGGAAGGCTTCGATCCACGCCCGCCCGGCGGGGGTGATCTGGGCCAGGACGGAGCGCCGGTCGTGGGGGTCGGGGACCCGCCGGGCCAGGCCGTCGCGTTCGAGCGTGTCGACCAGCCCGGTGACGTTGCGGGAGCTCACCCCTGCCGACTGGGCCAGCTCGCCGATGCTGGTCCCGTCGTCGGCCGAGGCGTCCAGGCGGAGCAGGATGTCGAGGGCCCCCGAGCTCAGCCCGCGGCCCTGGGCCCCATGGGCGCGCATGCGCTCGACGGCGTGGAAGGCGGTGCGGATGGAGGCCGCGGCTTCGAGGGCGAGGGTGTCGTCCCCGCCGGTGAACCGGGACATGGCGGTCCTCGCCTGGGGGTCGAAGAGGCGGCCGTCGGGGTCGTGGTCGAAGTCGGTCGATAATTTATGTACGTCCTTCATAATGAAGTGGCACTTTAGTACGTACTTCGATGAGTTGTCGACGTCGGGTGGATCTCCACGGACCCGGCCGGCGGGAGGGGCGCCGTCGGCGGACGTTCCCGGGGCGGGCCGGGAGGCGGGTCACGCTCCCGGCCCGTCGTGCTCCCGGCCCGTCGTGCTCAGGGTGCCCGCCGGCGGCGGTCATGTCTGGAGGGATCGGAACCGCCGCCGGCGTACGGCGAGCATGCGCGGGGACGGCCTGGTCAGGGGGTCACTATGGCGAGCTGGTCGTACCAGTCCTCGGTGAGCCAGAGGTTGTCGTCGGATCCGGTCGTGATCTCGAACGGCCCGGCGAAGTCGCTCGGCAGCGCGTACTCGTTGAGCGTCCCGCCGGTGGTGATGCTGTCGACCCTGCTGCTGAGCTGCTCGACGAACCACAGGTTGTCGTCCGGCCCGCTGGTGATGCCCCAGGGGAAGCCGTCGGGGTCGGTGAGCGAGTATTGGGTGAAGCTGCCCGAGGTGGTGGCCGAGCTGACCTTCCCGGTGCCGTCGGTGTACCACAGGTTGTCGTCCGACCCGGTGACGATCCCGATGGGCATCGCGCCGGAGGGAGCGGCGATCTCGGTGACCGTCCCGCCGGTGGTGATCTTCGCGATGCCGGCCGCGAGCGGCTCGGTGAACCACAGGTTGCCGTCCGGGCCCGAGGTGATGTATAGCGGGTAGGCGCCGCTGGTCGGCAGCGAGTATTCGGTGATCGTCCCCGAGGGGGTGATCTTCCCGATCCGGTTGCCGTCCGCCTCGGTGAACCACACGTTCCCGTCGGGGCCGGCGGTGATGCCCCAGGGATAGGACCCCGAGTTGGGCAGGGTGTATTCGGTGATCGTCCCCGAGGGAGTGATCTTCCCGATCTTGTCGCCGGCGGCCTCGGTGAACCACAGGTTCCCGTCGGGGCCGGTGGTGATGCCCGCCGGCTGGGAGTTCGAGGTGGGGATGGTGTATTCGGCGAACACGCCCGCCGTGGTGACGCGCCCCACCTTGTTCGCGTAGTTCTCGGTGAACCACACGTTCCCGTCGGGGCCGGCGGTGATCCCCAGGACGGCCGCCTGGCTCGTCGGCACCGGTATCTCGTTGATCGTCGTTACCAGCCGGGCCTCCAGTCCGGACCTGAGGGCCGGCTTGGGCCGGGGCGGTCGCGGTGGGGAGCACCGGATGTGCCGGTGCGAGGGCTTCTGCTTGAGCTTGTGGCAGAGCTTCACCCATGGGCGGGGGGCGGGGCGGTTCGGCGGGGTGGTGGAGGCGGACACGGGCACGTTCACCGTCAGGAGCAGGGCGATGACCGCGAGCGGATACCCGAGGCGTCTGTAGCAGTGGCGCATGACATCCCTTCCATAAAGAAGAACAGAGAAAAGCGGGCGGGCAGCCGGGTGCGATCGGACAGCCGAGAGCCGCGGTGTCGGAGCGCCGAAGACGGAATCCCGGGACATTACGACAAACACCCTCAAAGCCCGATCCGGCGGGAATTCTTTATCCCTGTCCGGGCCCGGTTGTCCAAATATCTCTCACGCCCGCCGGGCGCCCTCGGCCATCTATGCTCGTGGCTGGTCATAAGACCGCCAACTCAATGGCTGGATCCGCGGGCAGGGAACGGCTCTCATCAGAGGCGTGGCTCCGCCGTACGCCGGGGATCGCGGCCCTGGGGAGGCTCCCCCGGACGGGAGAGGCGCCGATCGGCCGGCGCCGCGCGTCCCGCCGCGGAGGGCTCGGCGCTCAGGCGACCGAGTGGGTGATGGTGCCGGTGTAGACGCCCGGGACGGAGGCTGGGATGGTGACGACGATCGTCGGCTCCCAGCTGGTGGAGGTGGCGCTGGAGATCGACCCCTTGGAGGAGCTGAACGCGGTCACCGGTGCCGACAGCGGGCGCTGCTGGGCGGCGTTGATCTGTCCCGGGATCCGGGAGGCGCTGCCCGATGAGGCGGTGGTCGGGCCGGACCAGTAGGAGAGGTTGGCTTTGGTGATGGTCCCCCCGCCGCCGGTGCGGGTGAAGTCGGTGGCCGCCGCGGTGGCCCGCCACGTGCGGGTGCCCGGCCGGGTGTCGGACACGGTCACCGTGCCGAGGGAGGCGCTGATCGTGCTGCCCACGTTGCCGGTGCCGAGGTTCGCCGAGTTGGGCACGGTGATCAGCAGCTCGTTGGCGCGCAGCACGCGTGTCGCGTCCCTCCCCTTCCCCGCGTCGGCGGCCGAGCTGTCGGC
The DNA here is from genome assembly GCF_055586905.1 of Streptosporangium sp. NPDC048886. NCBI lineage: Bacteria > Bacillati > Actinomycetota > Actinomycetes > Streptosporangiales > Streptosporangiaceae > Streptosporangium > Streptosporangium sp. NPDC048886. The sequence continues at coordinate 63,692 of NZ_JBVJHH010000043.1, read as the reverse complement.
GGCCGAGACCGCGGGGGCGCCGAGCCAGAGCAGCAGGGCGATCGGAGCCATCAGCGACGGGGTTTTCCGCACTGTCCTTTCCTCATTCCGATTAATCGAAAGCGTCTTGCGGGGGACGGGCGTAGCGCGTCTATCCGCCGGTGTGGAGAAAAGCCGATGGCAGCCTAGGCCACGTGATCGGGAGACACTTCCGGAACCCGTCCGTGGACGGCAAATTGCATGTAAGGCGACGATAGAATCTTCCGTGACAACGCGAATTTCGCCTGCCTGTCAGTACGCGTTCAGGGGCCTTGGGTGAATTTCCCCGCAGGTGGCTTTACGCCGGTGAATTTCGCTGCAGGCGGCCGTATGTCGGAAAATTCCGCCGGTGGTGGACGGGCGCCGGCGGAGGGGCTCCCGGCCGCCGGGCCCGCCAGGCCCACACCCGGCGACAGGGCCTTCGGCCTGGGCTGAGGGGCCCGGCCGCTCCGTGAAGTGAGAAGCGCGGGCCGGTGTGACCGATGGTCACGTTTGCCACCAGTGATCGCCAATAGTCACCAAGTGATCACCAAAAGTCGCCAGACGGTCATCTGGACGGTTTTCGGGGACGGCGCGCTGAGCAGGATGTGATCACGCAAGGACAACCCCGGGCATGGTCGGGGTTCGATGAAGGGGATCGCTAGTGTCTGGAAGCCGTCTCGGCAGCTCATTGGCAGGTGTCGCGAGCCTGGTCGCGGCGATGGCGGTAGTGGCCCTCCCGGCCCAGGCCGGCACATGCCCTGTTTCAACCACGTGTCCCACCACGGTGACGTTCACGGTGACCGCCCCGAACGGGCTGACGATCACTGTGCCCGACGGCCCGGTCGACATCGGCACCGGCGCGCCGGGCAGCCAGATCAGCGGGCAGCTCGGCCCGGTCACGGTCTCCGACCAGCGCGCCGCGCTCACCGCGACGTGGACGGCGTCGGTGATCGCGGCCCCGGGCGGCTTCACCACCGGCGGCGGCACGGCCGCGGAGACCATCCCGAACACCGCGCTGCGCTACTGGTCCGGTCCGGCCACCGCGACGACCGGCACCGGCACCTTCGTCCCCGGGCAGGTGGACGCGGCGGCCGCGCAGTCGCTGGACGTCTCGCGCACCGCCTTCAGCAAGACGAGCGGGTCCGGCAACAACTCCGCCACCTGGAACCCGACCATCGTGGTCAACATCCCCGCCCAGGCGGTGGCGGGCACCTACACCGGCACGGTGAACCACTCCGTTGCGTAACCCAGTGTTGCGGCGGCGCGCGCCGGCGGCGCTGTCCGCGTTCCTCCTGCAGGGAGCGCTCATCCTGCACGGGGCGGTCAGCGCCCCGGCGATCGCGGACGGAGGCCCGGCGGGCTCCCGTCCTGCAGGCGTGGGCTCCCGCCCTGCCGAGGGGGGCTTCCGCCCGGCCGGAGACCTTCATCCGGCCGGACCGGGCTCCCGTATGGCCGGGAAGGACACCCGCGCGGCCGGGAAGGACTCCATCGGGATCATGCTCCTGGAGGCCCCGGCCAACCGCATGGACGACCCGCGGGCCCGCATCTTCATCGTCGACCACGTCAACCCCGGCACCGAGTTCACCAGGCGCTTCAAGGTCATCAACGGCTCGTCCAGGCCCCAGCACGTGGAGCTCTACGCGAGCGGTGCCTCCGTCGGCAAGGACGGCTTCGCGTTCGCGCAGGCCCGCACCCCGAACGAGCTGAGCTCGTGGATCACGCTCAGCCATTCCGGAGTCGACCTCAAGGCGCACGGCAGCGCGACGGCCAAAGCCACGATCGACGTGCCGGCGATGGCCGTCAAAGGAGAGCGGTACGCCGTCATCTGGGCGGAGGTCGCCTCGTCGGCCCCCGGTCCGCAGGGGAACGTCGCCCTCGTCAACCGGGTCGGGATCCGCACCTATCTCGACGTCGGGCCGGGCGGTGAACCCCCGTCGGACTTCCGGGTCGGCGAGGTGCTCCCGCAGCGCGCCGAGGACGGCCGGCCGCGGATCGTGGCGAGCGTCTTCAACACGGGCGAACGCGCCCTGGACATCAGCGGGCAGCTGTCGCTGTCCGACGGCCCGAGCTCGCTCAGCGCCGGCCCCTTCCAGGCCGCCCGCAACGTGACCGTGGCGCCGGGAGAACGCGGGGAGATGGCCGTGGTCCTGGGAGAGGGCCTCCCGGACGGGCCGTGGAAGTTCCACCTCGCCCTCCAGAGCGGCCGGGTCAAGCACACGGTGACCGGCACCCTCACCTTCCCGGAGAAGGCCGGCACCTGGGGCCCGCCGGCCTCGCTGGACTCCCCCCTGATGCTGACGGTCACACTCGCCGGGCTGGTGGCCGTCGCCGCCGCGGTGCCGCTCCTCCTCTTCGGCTTCCGCCGCCTCGCCGCGCGCCGGCAGAGGTTGTCGGCGAGCGGTCTCCGTGACGATCCCTCCTGACGCCGGGTGACGCGGCGTCAGGACCGGTGGCCGGCCGGGCGGCCGCGGGGAGGAGGGCCTACCGGCTCAGGAGGGCCTACCGGCTCCCGGCGGCCTCCAGCAGGGTGATCTCGTCCGCGCCGAGCACCAGGTCGGCGGCCGCCGCGGAGTCGCGGGCCGTCTCGGGGCGGCTGGCCCCGGGGATCGGGACGGTGGCCGGGGACCGGGCCAGCAGCCAGGCGAGACAGACCCGCTGCGGGCTCACCCCGTGCTCGCGCGCGACCGCGTGGAAGGCGGCGTACGCCGGGTCGGGCGCGCCGGAGCGGGACCGGCCGTCGAGCGAGCTGCGGGAGATGCCGCCGAGCGGGCTCCAGGGCAGGAACGCGACGCCCAGCTCCTCGCACAGGCGCAGCTCCGGCTCGCCGGCGCGGACGGCCGGGGAGAACCGGTTCTGCACCGAGGCCAGCCTGTCGCCCAGGATGTCGTGCGCCTGGCGGATCTGCCCGGCGTCGGCGTTGGAGACGCCGGCCATGCGGATCTTTCCCTCGTCGAGCAGCTCGGCCAGCGCGCCGACGGAGTCGGCCCAGGGAACGGCGGGGTCCGGCCTGTGGAGCTGGTACAGCCCGATCGTGTCGACGCCGAGCCGCTTGAGCGACGCCTCGCAGGCCCGCTTGAGGTGGTCCGGTGAGCCGTCGACCGTCCACGAGCCGTCGCCTGGCCGGCCCCGGCCGCCCTTGGTGGCGACGAGCACCTCCGCGGTGCCGCCGCCGTACGCGGCGAGCGCGCGGGCGACCAGCTCCTCGTTGTGGCCGCTCTCGCCGGCGTGCCAGTGGTAGGAGTCGGCGGTGTCGACCAGTGTCACGCCGGAGTCGAACGCGGCGTGGATGGTGGCGACCGCCCGGCGGTCGTCCGGCCGCCCCTCGATCGACAGGGGCATGGCGCCCAGTCCGACGGCGCTGACCGGGACGTCGCCGATGTGGCGGGTACGCATGTCCGGTGACCTCACAGTGCTTGGGCGACGGCGTCCGGCAGCCAGTCGCGGGTGTGGGAGAAGGCGAAGCCGAGCCGGCCGGCCCGGCCGTTGTCCATGCCGTAGTAGTGGCCGAACGAGTACGGCGAGACCTCGGCGCCCCCGGACCTGTCGTAGACCGGCCGGGTGGCGGTGTGCGAGGCGATCCGGTCGCACAGCTCGAAGACGTCGAACTCGCCGTGGGAACGGGCGTTGACGGCGCCGGTGAAGTCGGCGCCCGCCGTCCACCGCAGGAAGTCGGCGATCTCCCTGTGGTGGACGAACGACGACGGATGGTTGTCGCGGTGGACCACGATGGGGCGGCCCGCGCGGATCCGCTCGACGTAGTGCCGGAGCCTGCCGGTGAAGTCGGCCGGGCCGCCGCCCATGACGTGACCGGATCGCACGGTGACGAAGGGGAACGCGGCCTCGCGGGTGAAGACCGCTTCGGCCTGCCGCTTGCCCTCGCCGTACTGGCTCTCCAGGAACGCCCGGTCGTGCCAGGGCAGGCCCGGGTCCACCGGCCACAGCTCCGGGTCGACGGCCGTCTCGGCCATCGGGGCGCCGGGAGCGGCCATGGGGACGCCCTCGGCCGAGGAGCGGTCGTAGACCTCGATGGTGGAGGTCATCACATACCGTCCGGTGCGGCCGGCGAAGACCCGCGCGGCGACGGCGGCCTGGAGCGGCGTGTTGCACACCTGGTCGACGACCACGTCGAAGGTGCGGGCGCCCAGTGCCCGGGCGAGCTCCCGCTCGTCGTCGCGGTCGGCCACGACGTGGGTCACGCCCGGGGGCGGCGCCTGCGAGCCGCGGTTGACGAGCGTGACGCCGACACCCCGGTCCCGTAGCCCTACGACCAGGTGCCGGCCGAAGTAGCGGCTGCCGCCGATGACGCATACCTCTTTCATGCCTTCATCCTGTCCATATACGGTTTTAAGCAGAAGTGGTGATCTGCTTAAGCGGCTGTTAGGGAAACTGATGATCGATGTCCAGCGGCTGCGGATCCTGCGCGAGGTCGCCCAGCACGGCAGCTTCAGCCGGGCCGCCGCGGCGCTGCTGCTCACCCCGTCGGCGGTCTCCCAGCAGATCGCCGCGCTGGAGCGGACGCTCGGGACGCCGGTGGTCCATCGCAGCACCCGCGGGGCGGTGCTCACCGAGCCGGGCCGGCTGCTCGTCGAGGCCGCCGAGACGATCTCGGCGGAGCTGCGGCACACCCAGGAACAGATCGACCGGTTCACGACCGGCCGCACCGCCCTCACCATCGCGACGTTCACCAGCGGAGGCCGGTATCTGCTGCCCGCCGCGCTCGCCCGCTTCACCGCCGATCACCCGGAGGTCGAGCTGACCGTGCTGGAGCACGAGCCGGAGGGCAGCCTGCCGATGATCCGCGAGGGACGGGCCGACCTCGCGCTGGCCTACCACTTCGACAGTCCACCGCCGGTCCGGCCCGGCGACCGCTCCCGCCTGACGTGGACGCCGCTGATGGAGGACCCGATGTCCGTCGTCGTGCCCGCCGGCCACCGGCTCGCCGGCCGCGCGTCGGTCGACCTGGCCGAGATCGTCGCCGAGCGATGGGTGCTCGGCTGCCTCAAGACCGGGGACTTCCTCCACCGCTACGCCACGCTCGCCGGCTCCGAGCTGCGCGTCTCGGCCAGCACCACCGACTACTTCTTCGCCCAGGTGCTGGTCGCCGCCGGCGTGGGCATCGCGATGATCCCCGAGGTCGCGCTCCGGCCGTCCGCGGAACTGGTGGCCATACCGGTCGGGCCGCCGCGCCCCGCCCGCTACATCGGGGTGGCCGTCGCGCGCCGGCGCCTGACGCGGCCGCACGTCGCCGCGCTCGCCGAGGCGCTGCGCCTGGCCGTGCCCGGCGCCTCGGCCGCCCTGCCGTGAGACGGGCCGCGATCACGTAAGGCCGCGATCACGTGGGCCCTGATCGCGGCCGACCGCGGCGGCCCCCGGGGCCGTCCCGGGCGGAAGTGAAGGCGCTGCTGGAGGGGCTGGTGACGGCCCGGTGCGGCGACAGCGATCTCGGCGCGGGGGCGGCAGGCGCGCGGCAGAGGGCCGATGATCACCCTGGGTACGGACATGATCGCATTCTGGCCAAAACGCGATAGATCTCGTTTATGGCTTTAAGGTCATGTTGCCAGAGTCAACGCACTGACCGAAAGAGCGTCATGATCCCCCTGCTCGCGCTGGACGCCGTCCCGCCCCATCCCTATCCGCTGATCCGCGGCGGCGGCCTCTTCCTCATCTTCGTCGGCCTCGGCTTCCTGCTCGGCTGGATCTTCCCCAGCAAGTGGATACCGCTCGGCATCGGCGGGTTCGTCACCGGATTCGTCGCCAGCGGTCTCAGCGCGCTGCTGAAGCCGTCCCTGGGCACGCCCTCCCTGGTGCAGATCGCCGCACTGGTCGTCTCCTTCGTCGTCGAGGCCGGTCTCATCTACTACGTGGTCACCACGTTCAAGGACCGGGACGACCGGACCATGATCCTGAGCATCCTGTTCGTGGTCGGCCTGCACTTCGTCATCATGGGGATGGCGCACGGGCCGCTGATCGCGATCCTCGGCGTGGTGACCTCGCTGAACGCCTGGATCGGACTGAAGGTGACGCCGAGGTCGCCGCTCCGCCTGGTGGGCGGCATCGACGCGCTGCTGAAGGTCGGAGTGGGCTCCTGGATGCTGTTCCTCCACCCCGCGCTCACCTACACGTGACCTGGCAGGGGCGGGCACCGCTCCGAACCCGTACGGCAGGCGGAGCATAGCGGCGGTCACCCGGTGCGTCTGTAGGGCGTAACCACACAGTGGAGGTGATCGTGGACGCCGCAGAGGAGCGACGGTTCCGCGAATTCGTCTCGGCGCGGTCCCCCGCGTTGATGCGCCTGGCCTACCTGCTGACCGGTGGCGACCAGCACGCGGCGGAGGACCTGCTGCAGACCGCGCTGGCCAGGACGGTCACCAGGTGGCGGAGCGTGGACGCACCCGAGGCATACGTCCGGCGGGCGATGTACCGCCAGCAGGTCTCCTGGTGGCGGCGGCGGCGGGAGACCGTCATCGCCCAGCCGCCCGACCGGGCCGTGGCCGACGGCACGCACGGGGTCGAGCTGCAGATGGTCATGCGCCGCGCGCTGGCCCGGCTGACGGCCCGGCAGCGGGCCGTGCTGATCCTGCGCTACTACGAGGACCTGCCGGAGGCCGAGGTGGCCGGCATCCTCGGCTGTTCGGTGGGCACGGTCCGCAGCACCGCCCACCGCTCCCTGGCCAGGTTGCGCGAGCTCGCACCCGAGCTGCGGGAGCCGTACACGATCTTCGGGGAGGCCACGGCATGACCGTCGACGAGCTCGTCAGGCGGACCCTTCACGACTGGTCCGACGAGGCGCGGGTCCCCACGGACCTGGCGTCGAAGGCGCTCGGGAAGCGCCGGCGTGCCAGGGGCAGGACGTTCGCGGTGGTCGCGGGGGCGACCGCGGCCGTCGTGGCGGGCGTGCTCACTGTCCCGGCACTGCTCCAGGGAGCGGGGGGCGGCGACGCGCGGCCCGCCATCGCCGTCCTGACCGATCCGAGCCCGTCCACGGAGACCGTGGGCGACCCGGAGTCCACGCCGCCGAAGACCCTGGTGGCGGCGGGCGGTACGGCGCTCTACTCCTACTACGTCTGGGACGAGGAGAGGATCCCCAACGGGCGGCAGGTGCTGAGGCGGACCTGGTACCGCTACGACAAGGGCCGGCAGACCTACGAGCGGACGCCGTGGGCGTGGCTCGACGTCGCGCAGGGCGGGCAGTCCGTCGCGGTGATGGAGACGGTCCCCGCACGGCGGGTCGGGGTGATCACCACCCCGGGGGACGAGGTCCGGTGGATCGACCTGGAGCGCCCGGCCGGGGCCGTGAGCTGGTCTCCCGACGCCAGGAAGCTGCTGGTCACCAACTACGGCGGCAACCCCGACGAGTCCTACCCCTTGGTGAACAACAGCCAGGAGATGCTGCCCACGACCCGGACCGGCTACACCGTCGTCGACATGGACAGCGGGCAGGCCGCGTTCCACCCGCTGGAGCCGGACGAGAACAACCGCTTCGGCGGCCGCCTGGACTTCGCCTGGAGCACGGACGGCACCCTGGTCTGGGAGCACGACAGCACCCCGCCCGGCACCAAGAAGTTCTACGATCTGGACGGCAACCCGCGGCAGGGGCCGCCGGGCGCGGCCGACACCTACGAGACCGCCGGGGTGTCGCCCGACGGCCGGTGGATCGCGGCCCAGAGCCCGGACAAGAACGCGGCCATGGGCCTGAAGGACGTGCGCACCGGCGAGGTCATCTCGGTCAAGCCGGTCGAGGGGCAGTGGGTCGAGCAGCTCGTCGCCTGGGCGGACGACGACCGCGTGATCACGTGGGCGTGCGAGTCCAAGGGGTTCAACAGCTGCGTCGGCGGCGAGTTCCGCAACCGGCTGCTCCTGGTGGACGTGAACGGGGGCGAGGCCGTGCCGCTCACCGGCTACCGCGAGAACAGTCAGCGGCCCGGCTCGTGGGTGCCCGTCTTCACCCGCCGCTGAACGGCCGCGCGGGCCGTACGGGGAGACCGTGCGGCCCGCACGGCGGTGAAAACCCTTGGCCGTACGGTCATATGTCAACATATGCTGTTGATCATGATGTTCGACTGGGCTCCGCTGACCAGGGACGACGCGGGCAGATGGGCGGAACTGCTCGCCGAGGTCGAGAGGGCGGACCGGGTCGGCGAGAACTACGACGCCGGCGACCTCGCTGACGACCTCGACAACCCGCTGCTCGACCTGGCCGAGGGCACCCTGGCCGCGTGGGACGGGGACAGGATGGTGGCCTTCGGCGTCACCGCCTGCCGCCCCACCGCCGACCCGGTCCACAAGATGACCCTGTGGGGCGCGGTCCACCCGGCGTACCGGCGCCGCGGCCTCGGCGGCCACCTGCTCGACTGGGCCGTCCGCACCACGCCGGTGCTGCACGGACGCCGCTTCCCCGGCCGGCCGCTCGAACTCCACCTCCACGCCTTCGACAGCAACGAGGGCGCGGCCGCGCTGGCCGTCCGGAAGGGGATGACCCCCGCCCGGTGGTTCTACGGCATGAGCCGCGACCTGGGCGTGGCACCGCCCGCGGCCGTCCTGCCCGGCGGCCTGGAGATCGTCACCTGTCGCGGGGACCTCCAGGAGGCCGCCCGCGAGGTGTACAACGCCTCCTTCGCCGACCACTGGGGCAGCGCCTCCCACACCCCGGAGAGCTGGAGGCGCGCCGTCGTCGGCGTGCGGGCCTTCCGTCCAGAAAGCTCCTTCCTCGTCCGGGACCGATCGGGCGGGAGCGTGGCGGTGCTGCTCACCTACTACTACGAGGCCGACACCGAGGCCACCGGGGTCCGCGAGGCGTGGATCCAGATCATCGGCACCCTGCGGGAGTGGCGGGGCAGGGGGGTGGCCGGCGCGCTGCTCGCCCACGCCCTCACCGAGTTCCGCGCCCAGGGCTACGCGAAGGCCGGGCTGGGGGTGGACGCCGACAACCCGACCGGCGCCCTCGGGGTCTACACCCGCGCCGGATTCGAGGTCGAGCACCGCACGACCACCTACGCCCTGCCGATCGCCTGAGCGGGACGGGATCCTTCACCCTGTCGGCCGGATGAGCGGGAAACGGGCACGGAGCCGGGCCCCGGGGTCTCCCTCGGCGACGTGCAGGCCGCCGCCGTGCCGTACCGCGATGTCCCGGGCGATGGCGAGACCGAGGCCGGACCCGCCCGCGTCCCGGTCCCGCGCCTCGTCCAGCCGGGTGAACCGGTCGAAGACCGCCTCACGGTGCTCGGCCGGGATGCCGGGTCCGTCGTCGCACACGTCGAGTACGGCTCCGCCGTCCTCCAGGGTCAGGCGGACGGTGACCGCGGAGTCCGCGTGCCGTACCGCGTTGTCCACCAGGTTGGCCACCAGGCGGCGTAGCTCCTCGGCGGAGCCGCGGACCACCGCGTCGGCCGCCACCTCCAGTCCGACGCGGATCTCCGGCCTGGGCCGGGACAGGGCCGCCTCCTCGGCGGCGACCTGGCCGAGGTCCACCTCGCCGTGACAGGCCGGCTCACCGGCGTCCAGGCGGGCCAGCAGCAGCAGGTCGGAGGTGAGCGCCTGGATCCGTTCCACGTCCGTCAGCGCCTCGGCCGCCAGCGGTCCGGGCGGGGCGAGCTCCAGGCGGGTCCGCAGGACGGCCAGCGGGCTGCGCAGCTCGTGGGCGGCGTCGGCGACGAAGCGCTTGTGCCGGTCGACGGCCAGCTCCAGGCGGTCGAGCGTGCGGTTCATGGTCTCGGCGAGACGGGCGATCTCGTCGCGGGAGCGCGGCACCGGGACCCGGCGGTGCAGATCGCTGGCGGTGATGTCGGCCATCTCGGCGCGGATGGCCGAGACCGGCGCGAGCGCCCGGCCGACCGCCAGCCAGGTCAGGGCCGCGACCAGCAGGAGCAGTCCGGGGATGCCGGGCAGCAGCAGTCCGTTCAGGCTCTCCAGGGCGGCCTTGGCGGGTTCCAGGGAGGCCCTGGCCCGCACGAGCAGCGTGCCCTCACCGGTCTTGACGGGCATGGTGGCCACCGTGAACATGCCCGCGGGCGCCCACCGCTCGGCGGTCACGGCGGCCTCCAGGGCAGCCGCCTCCCGGCCGGTGGCCGGCTGGAGGGGCCCCGACTCGGTTGTGGCCGGCCGGGTGGTGTCCGATTTGAGGTCGCCCGGCCGGGTGGTGTCCGGCTCGGTCGTGGCCGGTCGGGTGACGCCCGATCCGGGGTCGTCCGGCGTGGGACCGGACGTCTCCGGGCCGGTCGGTCCATGGACAGTCGGTCCGTAGGCGGTCGGCCCGTGGACGGCCGATCCGAGGGTGACCGACCGGGCGGGCAGGGCGGGCTGGGCGGGCTGGGCGAGGACCGCTCCCCACTCCCCGGCCGTAAGGTCGTCCCTGTCGAGGACCTGGATGTCGGGATCCAGCGACTCGGCCTGCTTGCTGACGAGGACGCCGGGGCTCGCGGTGATCAGGCCGGCGGTGACGTCGGCGCGCCGGACGGCGTCGGCCGAAGCGCTCTCCACGAGGCTGCCCCGGAGCACGCCGACGAGCACCGCCGCCGCGACGCCCAGCGCGACCGCGACGATGGCGGTGGCGGCGAGAGTCGCCCTGACCCTGACCGACAGGTGCGACATCTCAGGCCTCCAGCCGGTATCCGGCGCCGCGCACGGTCACCAGGGACGACCGGCCGAACGGAGAGTCGATCTTGCGGCGTAGCGCGCTGATGTAGACCTCGACGATGTTCGGGTCGCCGTCGTAGGAGAAGTCCCACGCCTGCGCCAGCAGCTCGCTCTTGGAGACCACCTCACCCTGCCTGCGGGCCAGGCCGTGCAGGACCGCGAACTCCTTCGGGGTGAGGGAGATCTCCACCTCGCCCCGGCGGCAGCGGAGCCCGGCCGGATCGACGGTCAGGTCGCCCACCGTGATGGAGACCGGCCTGGCCTGGCCGCCCCGGCGCACCAGCGCGCGCAGCCGGGCCAGCAGCACCACGTAGGAGAACGGCTTGGACAGGAAGTCGTCGGCCCCGGTGTCCAGGGCCTCGGCCTCGTCGTGCACGCCGTCCTTGGCGGTGAGCATCAGTATCGGCGTCCAGTTCTCCGACTCGCGGAGCCTGGCGCAGACGGTGTAGCCGTTCATCCGGGGCAGCATGACGTCGAGCACGATCACGTCGTAGGCGTTCTCGCTCGCCATCCACAGCCCGTCGCGCCCGTCGTGGGCGACGTCCACGGCGAACCCCTCGCCGGCCAGGCCGCCCTTCAGCAGGTCGGCCAGGCGCTTCTCGTCCTCAACCAGCAGCACGCGCATGCCGCCCAGCGTGCCGTACCCCACCTAAAGCCAACCTGAAGACGGGTTCGGCCGCGTTCAGCGTGGGTTCAGGTGGCGCGCGGGACGGTGTGGCCGTCAGATCCGATCAACCGAGGAGAGCAAGAATGCGCATCCGTTACCTCGCCGCGGCCGTGGTCACCGCCGGCGCTCTGATGGCGACCCTGACCGGGGCGGCCAACGCCTCCGACGCCCCCACCCCGACCACGCCGGACAAGACCGTCGCCGTCACGTGCGAGGGAGGCGAGGGCCATGCCGTCCTCGCGCGCAAGCTCACCGACGCCGAGCTGAAGGAGCTTCAGGCCAAGGGCGGCACGCTGGCGACGCCCGCCATGCCCGCGGACGGGATGAAGGTCACCAAGCTCCTCGAGGGGGTGATGGTCACCAAGCTGCCCGACGGGACGGAGGTCGCCAAGCTCCCTGAGGGGGCGGAGGCCCCCGGGCTCTCCGACGCGGTGAAGGCCGTCCCCGCCCTGCCGGCCACTCCGCTCGACCCGTCGGTGCAGGCCGGGATCGAGAAGGGCAAGATCTTCTCGCTCAAGGACGGCAAGACTGTCGCGGCCAGGGTCTTGCCGGCCGAGGAGGCAGAGGTCGGCAAGGCCGTGCCGCCCGCCGAGGGCGCGATCGTCACCTGCTTCAAGGCGGAGCGGGCCGATGACGTCAAGGCGGAGCCGGCCGAGGAGGCCGGCGGCCGGTAGCCCGGTGACGCGCGGCCGTGGCGGACAGTGCCCGGCGCCGTACCGGAGGGAGCCCGGCGGCGCGGCCCGCGCCGGGCGGGACTCCGGCGGTGCGGGCCGTACCCGGTGGGAGCCGGGGCGGGGCTCCGGCGGCGCGGCCCGCGCCGGGCGGGACTCCGGCGGTGCGGGCCGTACCCGGTGGGAGCCGGGGCGGGGCTCCGGCGGTGCGGCCCGCGCCGGGCGGGATCAGGCGTCGGGGAAGGACGGGTGCGGGCCCAGGGCCCAGTACTCGTAGAGGCCGTAGCCGACCTGGCCGTCGTATTCGAACCGGCCGACCGCGTCGACCAGGCCCCACATGCGGGCGGCGTCCTCCGGCAGGGTGTGGGTGACGCCCTGGACCACCGGGCCGGGGCCCTGATACATGCCGTGCCTCCAGTCCGGTTCCAGGCCATATCCGGTGCCCACCATCAGGTGCACCGGGAGGATCGGAGTGCAGCGCACGTCGAAGGGCCTGCCGCCCGGCGGCGAGAAGGAGATCGTCGCCTCTCGCACGTCCCGGGTGCCGGCCACGTATTCGGGACGGTACTCGGGGCGGCCGAGGTATTCCCGCTCGCCCTCCCGGGGAGATCCGAAGCCCCACACCCTGACCGCCTCCTCCAGCACCCGGCGGCCTCTGTCGTCCTCCTGGAGGATGCACAGGATGGCGTGGTCGTCGAACTGGACGGGGGTGTAGAGCCAGTAGAAGGTGCCCGGGTCGCGGGCCTGGATCCCGGGGGGCTCGGGCTCGCCGACCGGCCGGATGCCCCAGGAGCGGTCGCGGGTGCCCTGCCACCGGTCGGGGGTGACCTCGACGCGCTCGTCGCCGATCAGGATGTGTCCGCTCCACCGGCCGGTCTGGGCCATCCGGGAGGAGTCGAACACGACCCGCTCCTGCCGGCGCACATGGTGCCGGGGCTCCAGCGTGGCCGGGATCGTCGCCTCCCAGGTCAGGTCGTAGGACAGGCCGTGCTCGTTGGGGTCGAGCACGATCCGCAGCCGCCTGAGCCCCTCGATCACCTCGATCCGGAACGGGCCGATCCGGGTGTCCATCCGGTCGTCGCCGAGCTCTCGGGAGGCTCGGACGACCCGGTGCAGGTCCCGGTGGCGCACGCAGGCGAAGGCGTCGGTAACGCCGAGGTTGGGGTACTGGCCGGCTCCGACGATCAGCATCAGTTCGTCGGAGCCGGCGTGACAGTTGAAGTAGTAACGGTCGTAGAAGTTGCGGTCGGAGGTCACGACGTGCCGCATCACGTCGGGCGACTGGTGGACGGGGTAGTCGTCGAGCGGCGACAGCGTCATCGGTGCTCCTTCGGCCTGAGGAACACGTTCTAACAAGCGCTTGGTGCGAGAGTCAACACGGCCGGCACACAGGAGTACGGCCCGCGACCGGGGGCGCGGGCCGTACTCCGATAACCGGTGTGATCCGATGAATCAGGGCAACTTGGTGGAGGCCTGATCCGCCGCGGTCTCGACCTTCTCGCCGGGCCCGCCTGCCGTGGAACCGGCCTTCGACCTGACCCCGTGCGCCATCTCGACGGCCTTGTCCGCCGTGGCGTGCGCCTTCTCGCTCATCCAGCGGGACGCGTCGGACGTGCTGTCCTTCATCGCCTCGGTCCACTGGTCGGCGCTCTTGCGGTACATCGCGAAGCCGATGGCTCCGACCGCGAGACCGGTGAACAGCAGGACCATCGGCCATCTGCGTGACCTGGCCGCCGGAGTGGGATCGATCTTCGTGGCGGCCTGTGACAGCAGCGCGCTGACCTTCGGCGCGAGCTGCTCCTCCAAGGAGTGGGCGGCGGCGTCCAGCCTGGGTGCCGCCCATCCCCTGGCCAGGTAGACCTTCTCGTTGGCCGCGACGCGGGCGTTGGTCGCCGCGTCGCGGGCGTGGGTGGCCGCGTCGCGGGCGTGGGTGGCCATCGGGCCCACCCGGTCGGCGGCGCGTGCGACCTGAGCCTTCATGTGGCCCAGCCGCGTGTCCGGTATCACTATCTCGATGTGACGCTTTCCAAATTGTGCAAGAGGCACTTCAACCTCCCCAGTCGTCGGGGCCCCGTTGCCTCCCCTGCCCGATCGGGCGAGGCTCAATCATGACCGGCCGTGGGAGGATGCTAGATGGACCGGCTACGGCCGCAACCGTTAAAACACCACAAGAGCACTATGTTGCAGAGGCTTTAGCCAACACCAGAAGGGGGCAATCCGATCGTGGCTGAGAAGTTGATCGCGAACCTGAAGACCAACCGCGGCACCGTGAAGATCCAGCTCTTCCCGGACCACGCGCCCAAGACCGTGCGCAACTTCGTCGAGCTGGCCGAGGGCACCCGTGAGTGGGTGCACCCCGAGACCGGTCAGAAGACCACCGCCAAGCTCTACGACGGGACGATCTTCCACCGGGTCATCGACGGCTTCATGATCCAGGGCGGCGACCCGCTCGGTCAGGGCACCGGCGGCCCGGGCTACAAGTTCGACGACGAGATCCACCCCGACCTCTACTTCAACCGTCCCTACCTGCTCGCCATGGCCAACGCCGGCATCCAGTTCGGCAAGGGCACCAACGGCTCGCAGTTCTTCATCACGGTGGTGCCCACGCCGCACCTCAACGGCAAGCACTCCATCTTCGGCGAGGTCGTCGAGGGTCAGGACGTCGTCGACGCCATCATCAAGACCGACACCGACGCCCGTGACCGGCCCAAGGACCCGGTCGTGCTGGAGTCGGTCACCATCGACCGCGTCCAGGGCTGACGCCCGCGGAGCGGCGGTCTCCGGGAGGAGGCCGCCGTTTCACGTGCCCGGACACTCAGGATCATGAATAGGCTGGCAGTCTGTGGATAACAGCACGGTCGAAGGGGCCAGCGAGACGCCATGACCACCCAGCCACCCAGCGAGCCTGACACCGCCGCCGTTCCCACGTGCTACCGGCACCCCGGCCGTGAGACCTATGTGCGCTGCCAGCGCTGCGATCGTCCCATCTGTCCAGACTGCATGCGTGACGCCTCCGTCGGCTTCCAGTGCCCCGAGTGCGTGTCCCAGGGCAACAAGACGGTAAGGCAGGCACAGTCGGTCTTCGGCGGCCGGGCGGTCACCACGCCCCGGGTCACCTGGGCACTGCTGATCGTCAACATCCTGGCCTACGCCGCGGAGACCCTGAGCCCGAGCTGGGTGCTGAACCATTTCGCGATGAGCTCCGGCAACGTCGCCTACGGGGGCGAGTGGTGGCGGCTGATCACCGGGGCCTTCCTGCACATGCCACTGAACTCGGGCTCCTTCGCGCTCACCCACATCCTGTTCAACATGTGGGCGCTGTACGCCATCGGCCCCGAGCTGGAGCGGCGCCTCGGCTCGCTGCGCTTCCTGGCGCTCTACCTGCTGTCCGCGCTCGGCGGCTCCGTCGCCATCTACCTGTTCGGCAACGTCGCGGTGGGCGCCTCGGGCGCGATCTACGGCATGTTCGGCGCGCTGTTCGTGGTCTCCAGGAAGCTCGGCTACGACGCCCGCGGCGTGCTCTGGCTGATCGGCATCAACGCGGCGCTGACCTTCGTCATCTCCAACATCAGCTGGCAGGGACACCTGGGCGGCCTGATCACCGGCGCCCTGGTGAGCGGGATCCTCGCCTACGCCCCGCCGAAGAGCCGCAACGCGGTCCAGTGGGGAGGCTGCGTGGCGGTGCTCGTGGTGCTCCTCGCGCTGGTCGCGCTGCTGCCGCCGTACGCCTTGCAGGCCGAGTACGGCCTCTCCGGCTGATCCACACCCTGATGCTTCCCCAGGGTGTGGATAAATTCTGTGGAAAAAACTAACGCCAGCGGGTGGACAACACCACACCGAAGATGATGAAAGCGAACCCGATCAGCAGGTTCCAGTTGGTGAGGGCGCCGATGAGGGGCGCGCTGGGCGCCACGTAGTAGACGGCGATCCACAGGATCCCGATGATCCAGGAGGCCACCATGACCGGCGCCAGCCAGCGCGGGCTCATCTTGACCTGCTGGGTCGTCTGCGGCGGGGTGTAGACCGCCTTCTTGCGAGTCTTGGGCTTGGGCACTGGGGTCTCTCCTGCGTCGACCCTGCGCGATCCGGATCGCGCGCAGGGTGTGTCAGCTAGCGTAATCGCTGGTGGGCGAAGACCCGAGTAAGAATAGTCGGCACACACGGGACATGGCGATCCCAGAAGGGATCATCGCAGCGCAAACCTTGGACCAACCACGCGGTCCATACTCGTCCGGGATGATCTGCCGTCATTAGCCTGAGCCCATGAGAGCCGCCCTGAGAACGTTCGGGGAGCTGAGCATCACCGCAGGGGTGATCATTCTGCTCTTCTGCGCATATCTCCTCTGGGGGACCGGTACCTACACGGTCCAGCAGCAGACGGTGCTGCGCGGGCAGCTCCTCAAGGAGTTCGCCGAGGAGCGGAAAGAGCCCGCCGGGCCCGGCCGGATCCGGCTCGGCGGGGCGATGGCGCTGCTGAGCATCCCCCGGTTCGGAGACGACTACGGCTACGCCGTCGTGGAGGGGGTCGGCTTCGACCAGTTGCGGATGGGCCCGGGCCACTATCCCGGCTCCGCCATGCCAGGGAAGACAGGAAATTTCGTGCTTTCGGGGCATCGGACCACCTACGCCGCGCCCTTCAACCGGATCGACGAGCTCCGCCGGGGCGACGAGATCGTGGTCGACGCCCGCGAGGCCCGCTACACCTACCGGGTCACCGGCACCCGCGTCGTCGAACCGACCGAGGTCGGAGTCATCGCCCCGGTCCCCGGCCAGCCCGGCCGCAAGCCCACCAGGGCCCTCATCACCCTGTCCACCTGTCACCCGGAGTACTCCGCCGCGCAGCGGCTCATCGTCTTCGGGGAACTGGACGAGAGTGAGGACCGTCGCAGATGAGGAGAGTCCCATGTACGGCTGGATCTGGCGGCTGTTCCCCGGCGGCCTGGCGGCCAAGGTGTTCGTCGCGGTGGTGCTGGCGGGGCTGGCGGCGGCCGTACTCTGGTATGTCGTGTTCCCCTGGCTCGAACCCCGCGTCTCCTTCGACCACACCACGGTGGGCTGATGGCCCGCATCCTGGTCGTGGACAACCACGACAGCTTCGTCCACACCATCGTCCAATACCTCCGTGAGCTCGGCGCCACCTGCGACGTGCGCCCACGCGACCACGTCGTGCCCGAGGACGCGGCGGGCTTCGACGGGGTCCTGATCAGTCCGGGGCCCGGCACCCCCGAGGACGCCGGGGTGAGCGTCCCGCTCGTCGGTCACTGCGAGACCCACGGCATCCCGCTGCTCGGCGTCTGCCTCGGCCACCAGGCCATCGCCGTCGCCCACGGCGCCACCGTGGCGCGGGCTCCGGAGCTGATGCACGGCCGGACCAGCGCGATCACGCACGACGGCCGCGGTGTCTTCGCCGGGCTGCCGTCCCCGGTGACCATGACGCGCTACCACTCGCTGGCCGTGGTGCCGGAGACGGTCCCGGAGATCCTGGAGATCACCGCGACCACCGGCGACGGCCTGGTCATGGGCCTGCGCCACCGCACCGCACCCGTCGAGGGCGTGCAGTTCCACCCCGAATCGGTGATCTCCGAGCACGGCCACGGACTGCTCGGGAATTGGCTCGCGGGAATCGTGTAACGCCGCGACCGTCTTGAACGACTAACCAGTGAGCCCTTCCGCCATCGCCCCCGAGTGGCGGAAGGGCTCTTCTCATCCCCGAGGACGGGCGCCCCGACCGCTGAGAAGTCCGAGCGCGAGAGATCGGGCGCTGAGAAGCCCGGACGCGGAGAGACCGGGCCCGCCGGGGCGTGCCCCCGGCCCCGAGGAGATCGGGCCCTCACGTCTCAGCCAGACCCCGTCCCCGGGCCGGAGAGCCGTCCCCCCGTGTATACGACAGGACGGCCCCCGCCGGTCGGCGGGGGCCGTCCTCATGGGCCCTCACGGGCCGACGGTCAGCCGCCCAGGTCGTCGCTGGGCGGGTCGTCGACGAACGGGTCCTCGGTCTGCTGATCCGTCGGCTGGGTGTCCGGCTGCGGGTCCTCGGTGACGTTCGGGTCCTGGGTCGGGGGCGTCGCCGGCTCGGTCGGCTCCGGGGCCTGCCCGCTGGAGACGACCAGCGTGATCGTGGTGCCCGGCTGGAGCTTGGCGCCGGCCTCGGGCGCCTGGCTGAGCACGGTGCCCTCCGGCAGGTCGCTCTCCTGCTCGACGATCTTGTATCGGAAGCCCGCCTCCTTGAGCATCCGCTTGGCGTCGCCGATCGTGAGGTTGACCACGCCCGGCACCTCAGCGGCCTCCTTGGGGACGTAGATCTGGACCGTGCTGCCCTTGGGGGCCTGCTTGCCCGCCTCGGGGTCGCTCTCGATCACCTTGCCCTGCGGGGCGCTGGAGGCCTTGGTCCGCAGGCTCGGGACGAAGCCCGCGCCCTCCAGGGCCGCCTTGGCCTCATCCGCGGTCATGTTGACCACGTTGGGCACCTCGACCTTCTCCACACCCTTGGAGACGGTGAGCGTGACCTCGCTGTTCTTGTCGACCTCGGTGCCGGAGGCCGGGTCGGTGTCGATGACCGTGCCCTTCTCCAGCTCCTCGTCGTATTTGTCGACCCGCTTGACCTTCAGACCCAGCCCCATCAGCGTCTTGGTCGCCGAGGCCGCGGTCTGCGAGGTCAGTGACGGGATCGTGACCTTGCTGCCGGCGGCGGAGTCGCCGGGGGAGCTCAGGAACATGTAGCCCACGCCGATGAAGGCGCCGATGACCAGCAGCGGGACCAGGATCCACGCGGCGGTCTTGACCGCGGTGTTGCCCCCGCCGCTCTGCTGCCGGCGCCGGCCGCGCTCGCCGCGCCCGCCCTCCTCGGTGCCGTAGTCGTAGGCCGGGACGGCGGTGGTGCGCTGGGTGGCCGGTCCGCCGGGGGCGGGGGCCTGCTGCATGGTCCGGGTGGCCGCGCCGTAGTTGTTGGCCAGCGCCATCGTCTGGGCGTCCATCGGCATGCCGGACATCGCCCGCTGGATGTCGGCCCGCATCTCCCCGGCGCTCTGGTAGCGATGGGCGGGGTCCTTGGCCATCGCCTTGAGCACGATGGCGTCGGCCCACTTGGGGATGTCCGGGTCGATCTGCGACGGCGGGATCGGGTCCTCGCGCACGTGCTGGTAGGCGATCGCGACGGGGGAGTCGCCGGTGAACGGCGGTTGCCCGGTCAGCAGCTCGTACAGCACGCAGCCGGTGGAGTAGATGTCGCTGCGGGCGTCGACCCGCTCGCCCCTGGCCTGCTCCGGCGACAGATACTGGGCCGTGCCGATGACCTGGGCGGTCTGCGTCATGGTCGCCGCCGAGTCGGCCATCGCGCGGGCGATGCCGAAGTCCATCACCTTGACGTCGCCGTTGTTGGTGATCATGATGTTCGCCGGCTTGATGTCCCGGTGGACGATGCCGCCGCGGTGGCTGTAGTCCAGCGCCCGCAGGATCCCGTCGACCAGTTCGGCCGCCCGCTCGGGCAGCAGCCGGCGGTCGGCGCGGAGCAGGTCGCGCAGCGTGCGGCCGTCGACGAACTCCATCACGATGTACGGCACCGGCGCCCCGCCCGCCACGTCCTCGCCGGTGTCGTAGACCGCGACGATGGACGGGTGGTTCAGTGACGCGGCGGACTGGGCCTCCCGGCGGAAACGGGCCTGGAAGATGTGGTCTCTCGCCAGGTCCGCGCGGAGGGTCTTGATGGCGACGATCCGATCCAGCCGGATGTCTCGGGCGCGATATACCTCGGCCATGCCGCCACGCCCGACGACGCCGTCAAGCTCGTAGCGATCGCCGAGGCGTCGAGGCTGAGTCATTTCCTGCACTGTCCCTTACCGTTCATCTTGGGTGCCGGTGAGCTCTTGGGCCACCGGTGTCCATCATCGACCCCTCGCCGCATCACGTCTCCCCGTTCGGCGGCTCTGTGTCGCCGGTGCCGGGAGTGGTGCTCGGTGTGAGGCTCGGTGTCGCCGTCGGGGCGGTGGGCGTCGGAGTCGAGGTAGTCGGGCTGGGGCTGGGCGATGGCGACGTGGTCGGCCGGGGGCTGGGTTTGACCGATGTGCTTACCGTAGCCGACGGCGTGGGCGAAGGACGGGTCGGCTTCGCCGGTGGGACGGGCGATCTGCTCGTCGCCGGCTTGGTCCGGCTAGGCCGGACCGTCGGGGTTTTGGTGATCGGGCTCGGCCGGACGGCCGGCTCCTCCGGCCTGCTGTCGCCGGGGCGGTCGGTCAGCTCGTGGACCGCCAGCGCGCCCAGTCCGACGGCGGCGGCGCACCCCGCGGCGGCGGCGATCACTGTCCTCCGGCGCAGACCCCGGCGCCGCGGGACGCTCCGTGCCGTCCTCGCGGTGGCCGGACGGGAGTCCCCGGCCGGTCCGCCGGGGCCGGACCCCGCGGCCGGGCCGGCAGGCGCCGGTGGGGAGGCGGCCAGGGCGGAGGTGACCTCCCGCGGCCATTCGCCGGCGGGCTCCGCCCGCCATCCCGCCGGATCGGTGAGCATGGCCAGGTCGGCGGCGCCCGCCGGGGCGAGCGAGCCGCGCAGCGCGTATGCCCGGCCGGCCAGCTCCCGGGCCCCGGCCGGCCGCCGCTCGGGGTCCTTCGACAGGCACGCCGCGACCAGCTCCCGCACCGCCCGGGGCACGCTCCCGGGCAGCGGCGGCGGATCCTCGCTGAGATGCATGAGCGCGATCGCCACCTGCGTCTCGGCGACGAACGGCGGGCGGCCGGCCAGGCACTCGTAGGCGACCACGCCGAGCGAGTAGACGTCGGTGGCGAAGGTCAGCGGCTCTCCCGACGCCTGCTCGGGGCTGACGTACTGGGCGGTGCCGAGCACGGTGCCCGTCTGGGTCATCGACGAGCCCTCCAGCGCCCTGGCGATGCCGAAATCCGTGATCTTGATCACCCCGGCCCCGGTGACCAGCAGGTTACCCGGCTTGATGTCCCGGTGGATGATCCCCGAGCTGTGCGCCGCCTGCAGGGCCCTGGCGGTCTGGTAGACCACGTCGAGGGTGTTGCCGGCGCTCAGCCTGCCGTCGCGCGCCAGGATGCCGGCCAGCGACTCGCCGGGGACCAGCTCCATCACGAGGTAGGCGACGTCGTCGGCCTCGCCGTAGTCGAAGACCTGGGCGATGCCGGGGTCGGCCAGCCCCGCCGCGATCCTGGCCTCGCGGCGGAACCGCTCGCGGAAGGCCGGATCGGCCGCCACGTGCCGGCGCAGCAGTTTCACCGCCACCTCGCGGCCGAGCAGCTCGTCCCTGGCCCGCCAGACCTCGCCCATGCCGCCCGTCGCGATCCGCCCCAGCGGGCGGTATCGGCCCCCGAGCAACGCGGTCATCTACCCAGCACCGCTTCCATCACGCTCTTGGCGATGGGCGCGGCGGTGTGACCCCCGGAGGCGTCGTCGCCGGCGCTGCCGGACTCGACGATGAGCGCGAGGGCCACCTTGGGGTCCTCGGCGGGGGCGAAGGAGATGAACCACGCGTGCGGGTCCCGGCCCGGGGCGGTCTCGGCGGTGCCGGTCTTGCCGCCGACGGTCACTCCGGGGATCTGCGCGGCGCCGGCGGTGCCGTTCTTGACGACGCTGACCATCATCTCCTGGAGCTTGCGCGCGGTGTCCTCGCTGATCGCGGTGCCGAGCTCGGTGGGGTCGGCGCTCTTGATCTCGCCGCCCTCCGCGTCGGCGATCTTGTTGACCAGGTAGGGCTTCATGACCACGCCGTTGTTGGCGATGCCCGCGGCGACCATGGCCATCTGCAGCGGGGTCATCTGGTTGCTGCGCTGGCCGATCGAGGCCTGGGCGAGCGCGGCCGCGTCCTCCTCGCTGTCCTCCTCGTTCCAGAAGTCACTGGCCACGACCGGCATCGGGATGGCCAGCGGGTCACCGCCGACGCCGAACTTGAAGGCCTGGTCGTTGATGGCGTCGTAGCCCAGATCTATGGCGATCTTGCCGAATGGCGTGTTGCACGAGCGCTCCAGCGCGAACGTCAGGGTCACGCGCCCGGAACCGCACGCCGCGCCGCCGTAGTTGGGCAGGTCGGCGGTGGTGTTGGGCAGGTCGAGCCGCTGCGGGGCGTCCACCTGGCTCTGCGGTCCGAGGGTGTCGTCGCTCTCCAGGTAGGCCGCCATGGTGACGACCTTGAAGGTCGAGCCCGGCGGGTAGGTGCGCTCGATCGCCCGGTTCAGCAGCGGCTGGTCCTTGTCCTCGGCCAGCTTGGTGTAGGCCTTGTTGACCGTGGCCTTGTCCGCCTTGGCCAGCGGGTTGGGGTCGTAGCTGGGGATCGAGACCATGGCGAGGATCGCCCCGGTCTCCGGCTCGATCGCGACCAGCGCGCCCTTCTTGCCGCTGGCGCCGAGCGCCTTGTAGGCCGCCTCCTGCGCCTTGGGGTTGATCGTCAGGTCGACGTTGGCGCCCTTGGTCTTCTTGGCGGTGAACAGGTCGATGCTGCGCCGGATGAGCAGGTCGGCGCTGGTGCCGTTGAGCAGGTCGTTCTCGGCCTGCTCCATGTCGCGGGTGCTCTCCGGGGCGAAGAACCCGGTGATGGGCGCGTAGACCTTGCCCTCGGGGTAGCGCCGTGCGTAGCGGAAGGTGTTGTCGCCGGTGTCGACGGACTCGGCGAGCACCTTGTCGCCCGCGGTGATCCGGCCGCGCTCGACCTGGTAGCGGTCGTAGAAGTTGCGGGTGTTGCGCGAGTCCGCACGCAGGTCGTCCGCCCGCACGGCCTGCAGGTAGTTCACGTTGATCATGAGCAGGCCGAACATGAGCAGGCAGGCCAGGGCGACGCGCTTGAGGGGACTGTTCATCGCTGGAACACCTGCGTCATTCCTTCGTCCTGGATGGCCTGGGGCGGTGGCTTCCGCGCCGCATCCGACATGCGTACCAACAGTGCGATAAGGATCCAGTTAGCCAGCAGCGCCGAACCGCCCTGCGACATGAACGGGGTGACCAGGCCGGTCAGCGGGATCAGGTTGGTGACGCCGCCGACGATGATGAAGACCTGCCAGGCCAGGATGAACGACAGGCCGCCGGCCAGCAGCTTGGAGAACGGGTCGCGGGCCGCGATCGAGGTGCGCAGGCCCCGCTCCACGATCAGGGCGTAGACCATCAGCAGGGCCATCAGCCCGGTCAGGCCCAGCTCCTCGCCGGTGGCGGGGAAGATGAAGTCGGAGATGGCCAGCGGGATCTCCTTGGGGTGGCCCTGGCCGAGCCCGGTGCCGAGGATCCCGCCGGTGGCCATCGCGAACAGGCCCTGCATGAGCTGCGCGCTGCCGCCGACCTTGTTGAAGAGCTCCGGGTCCTCCGGGTTGAGGTAGACCTCGAAGCGCGCCTGCACGTGGTCGAAGAGCATGCCGGCGAGGATCGCGCCGCCGACGAAGAGCAGGATGCCGATCAGGACCCACGAGGTGCGCTGGGTGGCGATGTAGAGCATCGCGATGAACGTGCCGAAGATCAGCAGAGAGGAGCCGAGGTCCTTCTGCAGGATCAGCACGCCCAGGCTGAAGCCCCAGACGATGAGGATCGGGCCGAGGTCGCGGGCGCGGGGCAGGTCGATGAAGAGCAGCCGCCGCCCGGCCAGCGCCAGCACGTCGCGCTTGGCGACCAGGTAGCCGGCGAAGAAGACGATCAGGGCGAGCTTGGCGAACTCGGCGGGCTGGAGCTGGCCCACACCGGGGATCTCGATCCAGATCCGGGCGCCGTTGATGTTCTTGCCGATGAACGGCAGCAGCGGCGAGATCAGCAGGAGGAGTCCGACGGCTCCGGCGGTGTAGGTCAGCCGCTGCAGCGCGCGGTGGTCGCGCAGCACGATCAGCGTCACGCTGAACAGGACGACTCCGACGGCCGTCCACAGGAGCTGGGTGGTGGCCGAGGCACCGAACGCCTTGGACTGTTCGAGGCGGTAGATCATCACCAGGCCGAGGCCGTTGACCAGCGTCACCAGGGGCAGGATCAGCGGGTCGGCCCAGGGCGCGAACCTGGCGAGCACGAGGTAGGCGGCCAGCATGAACCCACCCAGGCTGAGGCCGTAGGTGAGCATGCCCGACGGGATCTGCTTGTCGATCGCCAGCCCCACGTTGGCGTAGGCGAACATCACGATCACGACCGCGAAGGCGAGCATCGCCAACTGGGCCAGCCGACGTTTGGCGGGCAGGGGGACGGGCTCGACGCTTGGGGTGCTCATGTGTCTACTGTGACCTTGTGGGTTCCGGGGTTGCGGTGCCGTCCGGCCGGGAGGTCTGCCTGGTCTTCCCGTCGGGCTTGGTCTCGGGCTTGGTCTCGGGCTTCGTCTCGGGCTTCGCCGCGGACGACTTGAGCTCCTGGATCTTCTTCAGGCCCGCGTCGACGCTGGCGACGGGGATGCCGTCGCGGACCTGACCCTGCTGGAACGCGCCGAGGGCCTTGATCGACTCGGTGGTGCTCCGGGCGACGTCGAAGAGCTCGATGGGACCGATATTGGTCTTCACGCCCTGGAAAACCACGATCTCATCCCCTTTCGCCCCTACGAAGTATTGATCGTCGAGCCACTGGCTCCCGAAGTACCAGCCTAGGCCGCCGCCGACCAGGACGACGCCTCCCACCGAGGCCAGAAGCGGCCACACCCGGCGGCGTCTGACCGGCCGGCCGGCGGCCCTGACGACCGGCTCCCCGGGATCGTCGTCGACGATGACGGGCTGGGGCATGGTGACCACGCCGGCGCGGCCGGCCGGGGTGTCCGGCGGCGGGGTCCGCGGCCGGGCCGACCCGGCGGCGCCCACCACGGCGGCCTCGACGGGGAGGGCGAGCCCCTCGTCGACCTCCAGGACGTCGGCCAGCACGCAGGTGATGTTGTCGGGGCCGCCGCCGCGGTTGGCCAGGTCGATGAGCGCGCGGACCACCGTCTCGGGGTCGTCGATCGTGGAGAGCGTCTGGTGCATCGTCTCGGCGCTCACCACCCCCGACAGCCCGTCGGAGCAGAGCAGGTAGCGGTCGCCGACCTGGGCCTCGCGCAGGGACAGGTCGGGGTCGACCTCGCCGCTGCCGTCGAGCGCCCGCAGCAGGATCGACCGCTGCGGATGGGTGGCGGCCTCCTCCTGGGTGATCCGGCCGTCGTCCACCAGCGACTGCACCAGGGTGTGGTCGTGGGTGATCTGGTAGAGCTCCCCGGCGCGCAGCAGGTAGGCGCGGGAGTCGCCGACGTGGACCAGGGCGACCCTCGTGCCCGACCACAGCATGGCGGTCAGGGTGGTGCCCATGCCCTTGAGGCTCGGGTCGCGCCCCACCATCTCGTGCAGTCTGCGGTTGGCCTCCCTGACCGCCGCCTCGATGGCGCTGAGCAGGTCACCCCCCTGCGGGTCCTCGTCGAGGGAGGACATCGCGGCGATGGCGACCGAGCTGGCCACCTCGCCGTGTGCGTGGCCGCCCATGCCGTCGGCGACGGCGAGCAGTCGGCCGCTGGCGTACGCCGAGTCCTCGTTACCTTCGCGGAGGAGGCCGACGTCGGAGCGGGCGGCGTAACGGAGTGCGATGGTCATTTGCGCAATTCGATGACGGTCTTGCCGATGCGGATCGGAACACCGAGCGGCACCGGGGTCGGACGGGTGACTTTAGAGCGGTCGAGGTATGTGCCGTTGGTCGAACCGAGATCTTCCACGATCCACTGACCGTCCTGGGGGAAGAGCCGGGCGTGCTTGCTGGAGGCGTAGTCGTCGCTGACTACCAGCGTGGCGTCGGTCGCCCGGCCGATGGTGATCGGCGTCTCTGAGAGGGTGATGGTGGTGCCTTGCAGGGGACCACCGATGACGACCATCTGCCGCGGCTCCCCCTTCTTGGGTTTGGCCGCGGGCTTGATCGGCTTGGCAGCCTTGCGCGCGGGGGCGGCGGTGGTCGTGCGGGATCCGAACAAGTCTGTCCGGATCACGCCGACCGCGGCAATCACGAAGAACCACAGCACCGCGAGGAACGCGAGCCGGATCAGCAGCAGCGTGAGCTCGGACATGGACCGTCTGTTTACCTTTAATCGCGCCGGAAAACCAGAGTCGTCCGCCCCAGCGTCACGCGAGTGCCGTTCTGGAGCTCGACCCGGCGTACCGGCTGGCCGTTGACGAAGGTGCCGTTCGTGGAGCCGAGGTCGACGAGCACGACCTGGGGGCCCTCCACGCGCAGCTCGGCGTGGTGCCGGGACACACCCGGGTCGACCAGCCGTAGATCACAGTCGGTGCCCCTGCCGAGCAGGGTCACCGGGGTGGTCAGGTCATAGGACCGCTGCCCCTGCGGGTCGTCCTGGGTGGAGACCAGCAGGCGGGGACGGCCCCCGAAGGCGTGCGGCTTGGCCGCGGGCACGTCGCTCACCGGCTGGCGGATCTCGTCCTGCTCGACCGTCGCGCCGCGGATCACGCCGGAGCGGATCCGGAACAGGCCGACCGCCAGGTCGTCCGCCGTCTCGAAGCGCACCCGGACCGGTCCCACGAAGGAGTAGCCCTGTTCCTTGGCGTACTCCCTGGCGAGGTTGGCCAGTTCGTGGCTGATGCTGTCCGCGTAGACCTCCAGGCGCTCGCTGTCGGTGGTGGACAGCTCGACCACGAAGTCGTTCGGCACGAGCGTGCGCCCTTGTGCGACGATCGCCGCACGCTCGTCCATCTCACGCTGAACCGCGCTGGCAACCTCGACCGGCTGAAGGTCAGATTTGAACGCCCGCGCAAAGGCTCCCTCAACCAAACCTTCGAGCCTCCGCTCGAAGCGCTGAAGGACTCCCACCGGGTACCTCCCTTCCTCCGTCTAACTAGGTCACGGCCGCTTGGGGGCTTGTTCCTCGCTCTCTCGCACCCAGCTGTTCCGCTCCGCGTCTAGGAGGATCGTATCCGGGTTCGTGGGTACCGGCTGATCCGTGCTAATGTTTCCACCGCACCCAAAAGGGCGGGTGGCGGAACGGCAGACGCGCACGGTTCAGGTCCGTGTGTCCGAAAGGACGTGAGGGTTCAAATCCCTCCTCGCCCACTCCAGCAGAGCTCCGGAAGCGCAGTCAGCGCACCGGGGCTCTCTTGTTTTCCGGGGAATCCGCGCGTTCATCGGTCCGTCCGTGAGTCTGGTGCCGGTCGGGGTGATCATCGATCAAAGTAGCCGTTCGCTCCGTTATAGAGAAGTCCCGGCGGTTACGTGGGTGTCTTCTCGATTCTGTGCCGGTATGGCGTGCGTCTCTTCTACCCCGTCCCGCTTGACGATCACTTTCCGGGCGCTTGCACACGTCATGCCGCCCATCCGGGCTGATTACGCTGACAGAGAAATCGGGCCGGGGGGAGTCTCTCCCCCCGGCCCGTCCCGTCCGTCAACCCGTGACGAGGACCCGGACGTCCAGGAGCTCGCCGAGCAGATCGGTGAGGCTGACCATGCCGGCCACCTTGCCGCCGCCGTCAGTGACGAGGCCCACATGGGCGTGGGCGTCCTGGAGCACGGAGACCGCCTCGGGGATCGTCGTGCTCTTGTCCAGCCGGGGCACCGGCCGGGCGAGCTCGGCGGGGCTCGCCCCCGGGCGGACCAGGACGTCTCTGACGTGCAGCACGCCCAGAACGTCGTCCGGCCTGCCCGAGTTGACCAGCAGGCGCAGGTGCCCGCTGTCGGCGGCCGTACGGCGCACCTGCTCGTCGGTGGCGTCCCGGGCCACGCAGGTGGCCTGCCCGATGGGCAGCATCAGACGCTCGACCGGCTGCTGGTGGACCCGCAGGGCCCGGGTCAGCAGGTCGTGCTCGTCCCGGTCGAGCAGGCCCATCCGGCCGGACTCGCCGACCAGCATGGCGAGCTGGACCGGGGTCCTGGTGGTGGCCAGCTCGTCCCTGGGGTGCACGCCGAACAGCCTCAGCACCGCGTTGGTCAGGGCGTTGAGAGAGGCCAGCACCGGCCGGACCAGCCAGGTGAAGCCGCGGAACGGCAGCGCCAGGCCCATCGCGGCGGTCTCCGGGTGGGTCAGCGCCCACGACTTGGGGGCCATCTCCCCGATCACCATGTGCAGGAAGGTGACCAGCGCCAGCGCTATCACCAGCGAGATGGGCACCCGCAGCGACTCGGGCAGGCCGACCGCGGCGAAGACCGGCTCCAGCAGGTGCTCGATGGCCGGCTCGGTCACCATGCCCAGGCCGAGCGAACACAGCGTGATGCCGAGCTGGGCCCCGGCCAGCATCAGGGAGAGCTCCCTGCCGCCGCGTACGGCGGCGCGGGCGGCGACCCGGGTCAACCGGCCGCCCTTGCCCGCGAGCTCCTCCAGGCGATGCCTGCGGGCCGAGATGACCGCGAACTCGGCGGCGACGAAGAAGGCGTTGCCGATCAACAGGGCCACGCCCAGCAGCAGGGCTCCGGTGGTGCTCATCGGCCGTCCACCGCGCTCCGCTCGATCATGGGTGTGTCGGCGCCGCGCCCGATCATCCGCGGCGCGGTCATCGCGGGCTCACCGCCGTCCTCGGCGGCCTCCGCCGGCGCGGGCTCCAGCCGTACCCATTCGGGGACCCTGCGGTGCACCGACAGCACGGTGAGCACCGCGTCGGCCTCGTCCTCGCTGTCGTTCTCCAGGAGATCTGTCTCCAGGGTCAGCGTGACGGTGACCTGGTCGCCGGGCTCGGCCATCCGGCCGAGGGTGGCGAGCACCAGGCCGGCGATGGTGTCGTAGCCGTCGCTCTCGGGGAGCGCCAGCTTGGTCGCCCGCTCGACCTCGTCGAGCCGGAGGGTGCCCGGCAGGTCCCAGGTGCCGTCGTCGTTGGCGACGACCCCGGCGGGCTCGGGGTCGTTCTCGTCGATCAGCTCGCCGACGAGCTCCTCGGCCAGGTCCTCGACGGTGACCACGCCGGCGAGCCCGCCGTACTCGTCGATGACGCAGGCCAGGTCGTCACCGGCGGCGCGCATGCGCTCCAGCACGACCGGCAGCGGCAGCGAGTCCGGGACCAGCAGCGCCGAACGGGTGATCTGCTCCAGCGGGCCGTCGCTCAGGCCGGACCTGAGCAGCTCCCGCACACCGGTGACGCCGACCACGTCCTCGCCGTTCTCCTTGCAGAGCACCGGGTAGCGGGAGTGGCCGTGCTCGCGGATGGCCTCGACCAGATCGGAGATCGGACGCTCGGCCCGCAGCAGCACCAGGCGGGGGCGCGGCACCATGACGTCCTCGGCGGTGCGGTCGCCGAACTCCAGCGCCCGCTCCAGCAGCTCCGACAGCCGCGGCGGGAGGTCGCCGGCCGTGGCGGACTCGGAGATGATCCGGGACAGCTCCTCGGGGCTGGCGCCGTGCTCGACCTCCTCCACGGGCTCCACGCCCACCCGGCGCAGCAGGCCGGTGGCGGCGGAGTCGAACAGCCGGATGACGGGCCCGGCGATCCTGAGATAGACGATGGTCGAGCCGGCGAGGAACTTGGCCACCGGCTCGGGGCGGGCGATGCCCAGGTTCTTGGGGGCCAGCTCGCCGAGCACCATCTGGATGACGGTGGCGACCGCGACGGCAAGCGCCACCGAGACGCCCGGCACGGCCGCCGCCGGCACCCCCGCGGCCTCCAGCCCCGGGCGCATGACCGTGGCGATGGCGGGCTCGGAGATGAAGCCGACGAGCAGCGCGGTCACGGTGATGCCCAGCTGCGCGCCCGAAAGCATGAACGACAGGCGTCCCGTCACCTCCAGCGCGCGCTTGGCGGCGGTGTCACCGGCGTCGGCCTGTTCGCGCAGCACGCCGCGGTCGGCGGCCACGAAGGCGAACTCCTGCGCGACGAAGTAACCGGTGGCGAAGGTGAGGAGGAGTACGGCCAACAGGCCGAGAGCCGTGTTCACCGGGCGGCTCTCCCGGTTGGGTCAGCGGTCCCCGTGCATGCGCACGGGCAGGTACTCCATGAGTCCGGAGTGGACACGATCATCCTTTCGGGCAGAGGTCGTCCCTTACCGTAACGACCCATGTGGGGGTCGATGTTTCCGGATCGGCCAACGATCACATCGTTGGTGACCAAGCATCCTTCTGCGTACTTTTACATGGGGAAAGCTTGGCGGGGCGTCTGCGCGCGACGGGACCACGACGTAGCGTCGATAATGACGTTCTCATCGTGTGTTCAAGAAGTGGCGGGGATACGACGTGGGTGACAGGCCGGAAGACGACGATCGCACACGTGCGCTGCGATCGCCCCAGCCCGGGCCGCCGCGAGCCGCGGGACAGCCCGCGCCCCCGGCGCCGGGGCGGAGCCGGCCGGCCGCCGAGCCCGTCCGGGAGACGCAGCGGGAAGGGACCGACGACACGCGGCCGCGGGCGACCTCGCGGGTCTACGGCAAGGCCAGGGAGGGCGCCGGCCCGGTCCGGCCGCTCCCGGGCCAGGCCGCGCACTCCGTGTCACCGGACGGCCCCCCGGGGGACCGTCCGGGTGGTCCGTCAGGTGGTTCCTCAGGAGGGAAAGGCGGGATCCGGATGCCGAGCACGACCTGGCGCCCGAAGCGGCCGGGCAGGCTGATCGCACGGATCCTCATCGGCCTGCTCGTCGTGCTGCTGGTGCTCGCCGTCGGCGGATACTTCACGGTCAACTCGCGGCTGACCCGGATCGAGGCGCTCACCGACTACGACGGCCGCCCTGCCGACACCCCGGGCACCAACTGGCTGCTGGTCGGTTCCGACAGCCGCGCCGGCCTGACCAAGGCGCAGCGCAGGAAGCTCGCCACCGGCAACTCCATCGGCCGCCGGACCGACACGATGATGCTGCTGCACATCCCCGACAGCGGCGACCGGCCGACCCTGGTCAGCCTCCCGCGTGACTCCTACGTGCCCATCGACGGCCACGGCAGCGACAAGCTCAACGCCGCCTACGCCTACGACGACGGCGGCCCCAAGCTCCTGGCCAAGACCGTCGAGAAGGTCACCGGGCTCCGCATCGACCACTACATGGAGATCGGCTTCGGCGGCTTCGTGGGCATCGTCGACGCCATCGGCGGGGTCGAGATCAACGTCAAGCAGGCCATCAAGGACCCCAAGGCGGGCATCGACCTGAAGAAGGGCCTGCAGACGATGGACGGCGGCACGGCCCTCGGTTACGTCCGCACCCGGGCCACCGGCGCCATCCCCGACTTCGACCGGACCCAGCGCCAGCGCCAGTTCTTCTCCGCGGTGGTGAACAAGGCGGCCAGCCCCGGAGTGCTGATCAACCCCTTCCGCTCCGTCCCGCTCGCGCTGAACGCCGCCGACTCCGTGTCCGTCGGCGAGGAGACCGGCGCCTTCAACCTGCTCTCCCTCGGCCTCGCCATGGGCGACAACCCGGTGACCACGGTCGTCCCGGTCGGCTCGCTGCCGACCATCAACGGCCAGTCGGTCGTCAAGTGGGACCGGGCCAAGGCCCTGCGCATGTTCCAGGCCCTGGCCCAGGACAAGCCGGTCCCCAAGGACGCCCTCGGCAAGTAGCGGCCCGCCGCGGCCCCGGTCCGGCGTCCCGGCCGGTCGCCTGGCCCGCCGCCTTCCGGGGCCGGTGTCACGGATTCCCGGCCCGGCCCTGACCCGGCCCCGGCCGGGGCGGTGGCTCAGGTGGACGCGCTGGTGGAGGCGGCGACGGTTGCGGCGATCACGCCGGCCATGACGGCGGCGTTGATCGCGGCGATGGTCTTGGCGACGGCCTCGCCGGCCCAGTCGCCCTCGGTGATCTCCTTGATGCGTTCCTTGCTCGCGCCCGGGAACGCCTTACGGTCGATCTTGGACGCGTGCAGGACGGCGATCAGCACGGCGATCCGCCTGTCGGGGACGGCTCCGGACAGCACGCTCTGGACGCGCTCGCGGACGGCCAGCTCGACGCTGGGGTCGCGCTCCGGGTAGCGGGTGCTGGGGAAGATCCCGAGGATCTTCCGCGTCTCCTCGCCCAGCACGCCCCGCTCGGCCAGGCGGGAGAGCAGGCGCTTGCGGAGCTTGGCCGAGTGGAGCTTGTAGATCCACCAGTCGGGCTTGCGCTCCTTGGTGTCCGCGGCGATCCTGGCCAGCGTCGCGTCCAGCTCCTCCTCGCCGAGAGGGGTGGGGTCCAGGACGGTCACCTTCTTGCCGGCCAGGTCGATCCGGCCGTTGACGGTCAGCTCCGCCAGGAGGGCGCCGCCGAGCGCGGCGTCGAGCTCCGACGAGCTGACCAGCTGCCTGCCCTCCGCTTCGCTGTAGGCGAGCAGGAGAACTTCTTCGGCGATGGTCGTCATGCTCCGACCTTATGCCGTGAGCCTTATGCCGTAAGCACTACGTAAGCGCTGACGGCGGCCGGCCGGGATAATTTCGCACCAGGGCCTGGAGACGCTTCGAGGATCGGCCCCGGAGGACATCATGCGGATCAGAAGGCTGCTCCGGCACCCGGCGACCTGGGTGGTCATGACGTTGGGCGCCGTCGCGTTCGGCGTCGCCCTGTATCTGTTCCAGCCCTGGCGCCTGTTCACCACCGTCGAGGTGGACGAGGCCGTGCCGGTCGCGGTGGCCCCGCGGACCGCGGCCCCGGAGACCGCCGTCCCGCCGGGCACCTCCCCGCAGGCCACGGCCACTCCGTCGCGGGGCGGGCCCGGGCAGGCCGCGGAGGGGCCCGAGACTCTGGCCACGGGCACGTTCGTCTCGCACGAGCACAGCACCGAGGGCAGGGCCAGGGTGCTCGAACTGGCCGACGGGAGCCGGGTGCTCAGGATCGAGGACCTGGACACCTCCGACGGCCCCGACCTCCGGGTCTGGCTGAGCGACCAGCCCGTCAAGGAGGGCAAGGCCGGGTGGTTCAACCTCGACGACGGCGAGCACCTCGAACTGGGCGAGCTCAAGGGCAACCGGGGCAACGCGAACTACGCCATCCCGGCCGGGGCCGACCTGGACAGCCTGAAGACCGTCACCATCTGGTGCAGGCGCTTCAGCGTCTCCTTCGGCGCCGCGGCTCTGGCCTGAGACGGGCGCCGAGGCTCCGGTCCGGGCTGCCGGTGCCGCCCTGGGCGGAGAACGGGGCTGGGACCTCGGCCCGAGCCGGGTGCTGGGGCTCCGGTCCGGGGGCGGCGGTGCTGCTCTGGGCCGGGGCCGGCGGTGCTGCCCTGGGCTGAGATCGGCGCCGGGGTTCCGGATTGAGACAATGCTCGGCTTATGAGCATCTCTGCGGAACTCCACGTCATCGGCCGCCCGCTCGTCGAGGCCCAGCTCGCCCACCCGACGGTGGTGGGGATCGCCCGGGGAGACCTGCCGGAGCCGGTGTTCCGGTCGTGGCTGGAGCAGGACTACCTGTTCCTCCTCGACTACGTCCGGGTGTTCTCCCGGCTGGCCTGGCAGGCCCCCGACGGGCACCTGGGTGATCTGGTGGACCTGGCCCACGCCACCTTCCACGAGGAGCTGAACCTGCACCGGTCGCTGTCGGCGGGCTTCGGCGCCGACCTCGACAGGGCCGAGAAGGGGCCGGCCTGCGCCGCCTACACCTCGTTCCTGCTCGGCTCCGCGGCGGACTACGCCGACGGCCTGGCCGCGCTGTATCCCTGCATGTGGGGCTACTCCACCCTCGGCCGCGTCCTCGCGGAGAACCCCCCGGCCGAGCCGCGCTACCGGGCCTGGGTCGACACCTACGCGCATCCCGACTTCGCCGCGCTGACCGGACGCATCGCCGTGATGATCGACGAGGCCGTGCCCGACCTCGGCCGGGCCAAGGAACTGTTCACCGAGGGGATGGCCCACGAGCTGGCCTTCTGGGACGTGCCCTGACCTGGTCCTCCGGGGCCGGTCCAGGTGGCCCGCGCGCATATGTTGGCGGGGTCACGGGCGGACGAGCCGCTTTACCCCCCATCTGGTGACGGACTTGAAAGAATGGTTGTCATGAGTGTTCCTGAGGTCGATGCGCGGAACGTGCCGGACGGTGCGTTCCTGCTTGACGTACGAGAGAACGACGAGTGGCGGGCCGGGCACGCGCCGGCGGCCGTCCACATCCCGCTCGGCGAGCTTCAGGCCCGGGTGGACGAGGTGCCGAAGGACGCGCCCGTCTACGTGGTCTGCCGCGTGGGCGGCCGTTCCGCGCACGCCGCCGCCTGGCTCGGGCACGTCGGCTGGGACGCGATCAACGTGGGCGGTGGCATGCAGTCCTGGGAGTCCGCCGGCCGTCCGATGGTCAGCGAGAGCGGGCAGGACCCGTTCGTGGCCTGACCCGGCCCTTGCGCAGAAGGGAGGAAATGACATAATTCACGGCGAATCATTTACCGCGGGAGCTCGGGCGCAACCGGGCTGAGAGGGCGGAACCACGTAGAGGGCCGGGCAGGCCCTCCGACGCGCCGCCGACCGCATGAACCTGTCCGGGTAATGCCGGCGTAGGGAGCTTTCCATGACGTCTGACGTCATCGATGCCAAGCATGCCGAGGCGCCTCTCACTCTCGACCAAGCTCCGCCGAAGACCCTCGGCGCGCTCGACCAGGGCGCGTTCTGGGCCAATCTGGGCGTCAGCCTGCTCGGGTTCTCCTTCGCGCTCTTCCTGATCAACCCGCTGCTCGACGACAACCCGCTCACCTTCACCGCGGCGCTGGTCGCCTCCCTGGTCGGCAGCCTCATCGGCACCGCCATGGTCGGCCTCGCCGCGGTCCCGGGCGCACAGACCGGCCAGCCCGCGATGGTGCTGCTGCGCGGGCTGTTCGGCGCGAGACTCTCGGCCGTCCCGACCGTGCTCAACATCATCCAGATGATCGGCTGGGGCGCGTTCGAGCTGTGGGTCGTCGCGATGGGCGCGCAGGCGATCTTCGGAACGTCCGTCCCCTACGCGGTCTGGGCGATCGCGGCCGGGGTCCTGACGACGGCGCTGACCATCTATCCCCTGGGCGCCATCCGGTTGATCCGGCGGTTCGTCACGGCCGGCGTGATCATCTCGGTGGTCTGGTTCGCGGTGGTGTTCGTCCGCGAGACTCCCGCCCAGACCGGCGGATCCTGGGACGCCTTCGCCTCGGCCGTCGACTTCGTGATCGCCCTGTCGGTGTCGTGGGTGCCGGTCGCGGCGGACTACGCCAGGCACTCGCGCTCCAGCCGCGCGGCCTTCACCGGCGTCGTCGGCGGCTACACCGTCGCCCAGGTGGCGTGCCTGGCCGTCGGCGTCTACGCGGTGGCGCTCGCCGGCCACGGCGCGGTGCTGGGCCAGCCGACCGCCGTGTTCGCCCCGTTCGTGGCGGCCCCGCTCGGCGCGCTGTTCTTCGGCGTCCTCGTGCTGCGCGAGACCGACCAGTCGTTCGCGAACGTCTACTCCACCGCGATGTCACTGCAGAACCTGATGCCCCGGGTGGACCGCCGGATCTTCTCCGTGGGCATCGGAGTGCTGACCACGGGCATGGCCCTCGTCGTCGACGTCAACTCCTACGGGGCCTTCCTCGGCATCATCGGCGCGGTGTTCGTGCCGATGCTCGGCGTGCTGGCGGTCGACTACTTCCTGCTCGGCCACGGCAAGGACTGGGACACCTCCGAGAACGCGCCCTCCCGCTGGCTCATGGTGGTCCCGTGGTTGCTGGGCTTCGTCACCTGGTGGCTGCTCGCCGCGCCCTCGTCCGTGTCGTGGTGGGCGGCGATCTGGAACTGCGTCCGGGACGCCGTCGGCTTCACCCCGCAGCCGTGGATGAGCGCGGCCGTCGGCGCGTTCGTCGTCTCCGGCCTGGTCACCCTCGGCCTCGGCGCGCTCCGCCGCCGCCGGTAGCGGGCGGGGCCGCCCGCCCGGGTCCCGGGGCTACGGGGCGCCGGGCGGCCGGCGCCGGCCGGCCCCCTCGACGCGCAGCAGCCGCTCCTTGGCGGTCGCCCCGCCCGCGTAGCCGCCGAGGACGGCCTCGCTCTCGACCACCCGGTGGCAGGGCACGATCACGCAGACGGGGTTGCTGCCCAGCGCGTTGCCGACCGCGCGCAGCGCCCGCGGCCGGCCGATCCGTTCGGCGATCTCGCGGTAGGTGGTCACCGTCCCGTACGGCACGGCGATCATCTTCTGCAGCACGGTCCTGGCGAACGGGGTCGCCAGCCGCAGGTCGGCCGTGATGGTGAAGGCGCGCAGCCGTCCGGAGAAGTAGGCGTCCAGCTCCCGGCGGACCGGGTCGAGCCGCCGCGCGTCCGGCCCCATGAACGAGCCGACCTCCCTGCTGACGCGTTCGAAGACGACGTTCTCGTCCTCGTAGCTGCACGCCACCACCCCCCGGTGCGTCACCGCCAGGACGAGGCGCCCCACCGGGCCGTCCAGGGTGCCGAACGCGATGTCGGGGTGGGTGTTCCCTATGTAGTCGGGCGAGGTCACCCGTAGCAGCGCGTCGATGTCACCGGATGACATGGCCCCACCCTTTCGTATCCAGGCGTGTGGTGACCGCAGCGTATCGGACGGATCACCCCAACGAGTGTCAGCACATGCGGACGAAAGTGCCAAGATCAGGCCGGTTGACACGGCACTATGGGTGTGTGGGTGAGATCAGGGCCGCCAGTGACGACGGCATCGGCCGTGCGGTCGTCGCCGGCGCGCCCAACGCGATCGTCGCCCTCGACCGGGACCAGACGGTCCTGGCGTGGAATCCCGCCGCCGAACGCCTGTTCGGCTGGCCGGCGGAGGAGCTGCTCGGCCGCCGCGCCCCGGTGGTGCCCGAGGAGCTGATGGCCGAGCACAACGCGGTCCTGGAGCGGGTCCGCACCGGCGGCCAGGTCTCGCTGCGGACCAAGCGGTTCCGCCGGGACGGCAGCCTGGTCGACGTGCGGGTCGACACCAGCGCGCTGCGGTCGGAGGCGGGGGCGCTGCTCGGCTACGTCAGCGTCTACCACCTGACCCAGGACGACGAGACGGCCCAGGACCGGGTCGTCCGCCGGGCGCAGCTGGTCCGCAGGCTCACCGACGTGGTCGCCGACATCAACGCCGAGCGGGAGCTGCCCGCCGTCCTCGACCGGATCGCCGCCAGCCTCGCCGAGCTGACGGGGGCCGACGCGGGCGGGTTCGTGCTCATCGAGGGCGACCGGGTCCGTCTCGTGGCCAGCCACCGGCTCCCCGACTCGCTGCGCGACTCCACCGCCGACCTGCGCACGAGCCTGGTCGGCAAGCTCCTGCGCACCGGCCGGACCGTGATGCTGGAGACCGGTGACCAGGCCCGGCTGGACGAGCTGATCTGGTCGCAGCTGCCCGGCCTGCACACCATCGCGCTCGGCGTCGCGGCGGTGGGCGGCCGGCCGTACGGCGCGCTGTACGCCCTGTTCGCCAAGCGCAAGGCCGGCCACGTCGAGCTGGAGTTGCTCGAACTCCTCGCCGGGCACGCCGGGATCGCCGTCGGCAACGCCATGGCCTACCAGGAGGCCGTACGGCAGCGCGCCCACGAGCGGGCGGTGTTCGACGCCAGCGCCGACGGCATCGCGGTCCTCGACAGCACCGGCCGGGTCATCCAGTGGAACCCGGCGGCCGGCGAGCTGACGGGCTTCCCCGCGGCCGAGGTGATCGGCGGGCCGCCGCCGTTCCCGCTGCCGGAGCCGGGTGACAAGCTCACCCTCCAACTGCCCTCGGGCGCCTGGCTGGACGTGCTCTGCGCGGAGATCGTGGAGACGGGCGAGATCGTGGTCGACTTCCGCGACGTCACCCGGGCCAAGGAGCTGGAGGAGGCCAAGGACCTCTTCCTCGCCACCACCAGCCATGAGCTGCGCACCCCGATCACGGTGGTGCGCGGCTTCGCCGGCACGCTCGACTCGCGCTGGGACAGCATGACCGACCTCGAGCGCCGGGCCGCGGTGCACACCATCGCCGAGCGGGCGCGCTCCCTCGGCCAGCTCATGGACCACGTGCTGCTGGGCTCCCGGGCCGGGGCGGGCGAGCTCACTCTCAAGATCGAGGGCTTCGACCTCGGTGAGCTGCTCCGCACCGCCACGCTGGGCCTGCCGGTCCTGTCGGACCTGCACCGGGTCGAGGTGAGCGTCCCCGGCGACCTGCCCCTGGTCTCCGGCGACGCGCTGGCCACCGACATCATGCTCGGCCAGCTCCTGGAGAACGCGTTCAAGTATTCGCCGGACGGCGGCCTCATCAGGGTCGAGGCCTGGGCGGCCGGCGACCGGGTGGTGGTGGTCGTCGACGACGAGGGCGTGGGCATCGCCCCGGCCAGCAGGGAACGCGTCTTCGAGCGCTTCGTCCAGGGAGACAGCGGCGACCGCCGCCGGTTCGGCGGGGTCGGCCTGGGCCTCTACATCGTGCGCAGCCTGGCCCAGGCCCAGGGAGCCGAGGTGTCGGCGCACCCTCGGCCGGGCGGCGGCACCCGCATGCGCCTGGCCCTGCGCATTGCCGACACGCCAGGCGCCCTTACCTAAGTGACACGCCGATGCGGTAACGACCCGGTAACGGATGAGCTGATCTATTGTCGAATGTGCACAAGCTGTAATTGGCGCCCGGTTTCTAAGACCATCTAACGGGGCATTTCGGTCGTACTGGGGTGTGTTCCTCAGGGGGGAACAGGGATACGGGGAGGTGAGTGCGTCGAGCGTCGTGTTGTTGCCGTATGCACCGTCCAGCGTCGCCGTCGCACGCCAACGCCTCTGCTCTGACCTGCAGGAATGGGGGGTCTACGAGACCGCGATAGATGATGCGGTCCTCGTGGTGAGCGAGCTGCTGAGCAATGCGCTCCGGCACGCGCATCCTTTACCGTCCGGTCAGATCAGGGTGGCGTGGCGCTGGACTGACGGATACGTCGAGGTTGCGGTGAGTGACGGAGGAGCCGCCACGGAGCCGCGCGCCGGACGGCCCACGCTCTCCTCACTGGGGGGCAGGGGTCTCGGCATCGTCGAATATCTGGCCGCCAAATGGGGGGTCAGGCACGACGGTGAGATCACCACTGTCTGGGCGGTGGTCACGACTGTCAGCACTGTGAGTAACGGTAACGGTCAGGTTTCCATGCCCGAGCCCGCGCTGCGGGAGTGCGGATAGGTCCTGTCCCGCTTCATCGCCGTGAAGCGGGACAAGATCGTGATCACTCTCAGGCGGGTGCCGGACGGTACAGCAGCGCCCTCTCGCCGGCCGTCCACGCCGTGGTGACCAGCAGATAGATCCCGGCCGCGAGCGGGAGCACGGCCGCGGCCAGCACCGTCGCGTACGGCAGGAGCGGCATCACCCTGCGGAGCGCCTCCGGCTGGACCTGGTCGCCCATCGTGCGCCGCATCCGGCGCGATGTGATCGACGCCACGGCGAGCAACAGCAGGAAGAGGCCGGCGAAGACCAGGGTCGGCCCGCTGAGCAGGCCGTACCCGGCGACCGCGCCGGCCAGCTGCTGGCCCAGCGGCACGCCGAACAGCCCGTGGGTGAGCAGGGCGTTCGCGTGCCCGGCGATCACCGAGGAGGTGAAGACCCGGTACGTCACCATGAGGAACGGCAGCTGGGCCAGGCCCGGCAGGCAGCCGGCCAGCGGGGAGGCCTTCTCCTCGGCGTAGAGCGCGGCCAGCTCCCGGCGGAGCCGCTCGGGGTCGCGGCCGTGCCTGCTCCTCAGCTCCTGGAGCCGGGGGGCCAGCCGTGCCCTGACCCGCTCGCCCCTGGCCTGCATGACGCTGAGCGGCAGCAGCAGGAGCCGGACGCCGAGGGTGAACAGGACGATCGCCGGCGCGGTGGAGCCCAGCGGCCCGGCGAGCGCGGTGATGAGACCGGCGGTGAACTCGATGACGGGGTCGAACATGGGAGCCCTTCTGACTGGTGTGGGATCAGCACAGAAGGCGCCCGCGATCCGGACGTGTCGACGCGGTGCTACGCGGGCGCCGGGCCCGCTGACGGTGCTCTCGGCCGGGACCGCCCGGCCGCGTCGGGGTCGCGCTGCCGGACGAACAGGGTCCGCCTGGCCCGCTCGCGCCGGGACAGCGGCGCTCCCCGCCCCGCCTCGGCGGCGAGGGGCAGCACGCGCAGCGCCCAGGCGAGCAGGAGCACGCCCAGCCCGACCACGGCGGTCGCCGTCACGGCGCCGCCGCCGTCGAAGATCCAGACCGACAGCGTCTGGAGGGCGAGCAGGAGGCTCACTTGGCGAACTTGCCCGCGACCGTGACCACGGCGACGACCACGAAGGCGATCAGTGCCAGCACGACCAGGAACTTCAGCAGCCCGAACAGCGCGGGCAGCACGAGCCCGAACACGACGTAGAGCGCGAGGATGACGCCCAGGACTGCCATCACGGTACGACTCATGAGGCCACCGTACGTCCGGCGACCGGCCCGATGGAGGCCGGA
This sequence comes from Streptosporangium sp. NPDC048886, assembly GCF_055586905.1. Lineage (NCBI taxonomy): Bacteria > Bacillati > Actinomycetota > Actinomycetes > Streptosporangiales > Streptosporangiaceae > Streptosporangium > Streptosporangium sp. NPDC048886. The sequence continues at coordinate 23,605 of NZ_JBVJHH010000043.1, read as the reverse complement.
AGCATAACGATCCAGTGCTTACGGAGTGGTGACGCGGCCTAGGGATCGGCCGTGCCCGGGCCTACCGTGGAGACCATGAGCACGCGGATTCTGGTGGTCGACGACGACCCGACGGTGGCCGAGGTCGTGGCCCGCTACCTGGAGCGCGACGGCCATCTGGTCGAGTGCGTGGGAGACGGCGCCGAGGCGCTCAGGCGCGCGCTGTCCAACCCCCCGGACCTGCTGGTGCTCGACCTCATGCTGCCGAAGATGGACGGGCTCCAGGTCTGCAAGAAGCTCAGGGAGCGCTGGCCAGTCCCGGTGATCATGCTGACCGCGCTGGGCGAGGAGATCGACCGGGTCGTGGGCCTGGAGACCGGCGCCGACGACTACGTCACCAAGCCGTTCAGCCCCCGCGAGCTGGCGCTGCGCGTGCAGTCGGTGCTGCGGCGGGCACGCGGCGCCTCGGTGCCGGCCGGGACCGGCGTGCTCAGGGACGGCGCCCTCGTGGTCGACGTCGGCGCCCACGAGGTGCGGCTCGGCGACGACCAGATCACGCTGACCGCCCGGGAGTTCGACCTCCTGGCCCATCTCATGCGCAACCCCCGCCAGGCCTTCAGCCGCTCCGCCCTGCTCGACCAGGTCTGGGGGTGGTCCTTCGGCGACTCCTCCACGGTGACCGTCCACGTCCGCCGCCTCCGCGAGAAGATCGAGCCGGACCCGACCGCCCCCCGGCGCATCGTCACGGTGTGGGGCGTCGGCTACCGCTACGAACCCCTGACGCAGACATGATCCCCGAGATCCTGCTGATCGTCGTCGTCACGGCCGGGCTCGGCCTGCTGGTGGCCCTGGCCGGGCTCGGTGTGATGCGGCTGCTGCGGGAGCGGTCGATCGGGGTGATGCTGGCGGTGGTCGCCGTGGTGACGGTCCTGGCCACGGTGGGGGGCGTGGTGGCCATCACCCTGAAGATGATCATCGAGGGCACGCCCAGGGACATCGTGCTCAGCGTGGTCGTGGTCGGCGGCCTGGTCGGCCTGGGGGTCGCGACGGTGCTCGCCCGCCGGGTCGTGGCGGCCAGCCGCAGGCTGGTCGCCGCCGTGCACGCCGTACCGCCCTCGGGGGAGTTCGTGCCGCCCCGCGGTCTGCCCGCGGAGCTCGACACCATCGCCAGGACGCTGGAGCAGGCGTACGAGCGCCTCCGCCTGGGCCACGAGCGCGAGCGCGCCCTGGAGAGCTCCCGCCGCGAGCTCGTCGCCTGGGTCAGCCACGACCTGCGCACCCCGCTGGCCGGCATGCGGGCCATGGCCGAGGCCCTGGAGGACGGGGTGGTCGCCGACCCGGGGACGGTGCGCCGCTACCACACGCAGATCCGCCTGGAGGTGGAGCGGCTGTCGGGCATGGTGGACGACCTGTTCGAGCTGTCCAGGATCCACGCGGGCGCGCTGCGCCTGTCGCGGCGGCGGATCGGCCTCGGCGACCTGGTCGCCGACGCCCTGGCCGGGGTGGAGCCGCTGGCCCGGGCCAAGGGAGTACGGCTGGCGGGCCAGGTCGACCAGGCGGTCCCGGTCCAGGCCGACGCCGGGGAGCTGTCCCGGGCCCTGCGCAACCTGGTGGTCAACGCGATCAGGCACACCCCGGGCGACGGCACGGTCCGGGTGCGCGCGCTGGCGGAGGGCGGGGTCGCCCGCCTGCAGGTCGCCGACTGCTGCGGCGGCATCCCGGCCGACGACCTGCCCCGCGTGTTCGACGTCGCCTTCCGCGGCGAGGCGGCCCGGACCCCGACCGCGGACGGTACGGGAGCCGGGCTCGGCCTGGCGATCGCCCGCGGCATCGTCGAGGCCCACGAGGGGGCCATCGACGTCGTCAACGCCGGGCCCGGCTGCCGGTTCGAGATCCGGCTCCCGCTGTCCGGCTGAGCCCCGGCCGCGGTCGGGTCAGGCGGTCATGTCTCCCGCCGCCCCGTGCGGGTCGTCAGCACCGCGACCTCGCCCTCGGGCCGGACCGGTACGACGAGCGTCACCTGTGTTTCGTCGCCGCTCTCGCCGTCGTCGGGTTCGACGTGCTGGCAGGAGGTGGGGGGCCGGGGACTGCCGAAGGACTCGGCCATGGCGCGGAAGGTAGGGCACGGCCAGCGCCACATGCAGCTGCGGCAGCGCAGGATCGGGCGTGCCGCGTCGCTGGTGATGCCGCCCGCGTCGCGGGGCTGGTGCAGGTCGAGGAGCCTGACCCCGAGGGCGGCGAAGCCGAGCAGCTCCTCGCGCGCGCCTTCGAGGAAGTCGAGGTCCTCGCTCGCCAGGCGGGTTCTGATGGGGACGTATCCCTCGCGGTTCACCAGGCCGCGCAGGGAGTTGGCCGCATCGTGCCACGAGGTGGCCTTCTCGGTGCGGGTGATCATGGACTCCAGGTGCTCCCGGAGCCGCTGTCGCTGGGGATCCTCAGGAAGGTCGGTGTTCATTGATGCGTTCGAGCCCGTTTCTACTCAACGGCCGCCACTGACGTAGCGCAGGGACGGTCGGGAGATTCCGGGTCTCCCCCCTTTCCGGCTAAGCCGGTGTTGCACAGTGTCAAGTTTCGCGCACTCGCGGTTTCCATGAGGGCGAAACGGGGGACAAAGGGCCGACGACTCGGGTTAGTCGAGAGAACGTGACCAGCGGCCTCCGCGCCGCTAGTGTGCCCGCTGTGGAGCTAAAAGTCTCAACTCGATCTCATGTCGGTCACACCGTCATGGCCGTTACCGGCGAAATCGACCTATATACCGCTCCTGGGCTGCAGTCCGAGTTCACTCGGCTGCTCCAGGAGAGCCTGACCACCTACGTGGTCATCGACATGTCCGGAGTGGAGTTCTGCGACTCCACCGGCATGAACGTGCTGCTCTCGGCACTCAAGCGGCTGAAGGAGCGTGGCGGCACCCTGGAGCTGGCGGCGCCGCGGCCCGCCGTACGCAAGATCCTGCAGGTCACCGGGCTCGACTCGGTGTTCACCGTGCACGAGGCGGTGCCCGGGAAGCTGCTGACGGCCAAGCCCAAGGGATGACCGGCACAGCGGTGATCATCCCGGCCAAGGACGAGGCCGACCGGATCGGCGCCACCGTGACCGCGGCCCTGGCGCTGTCCGGTGTGGACCTCGTCATGGTCGTGGACGACGGATCGACGGACCAGACGGGCCGGGTGGCGAAGGCCGCCGGCGCCCGTGTCGTGCGGCACAGCCGCAACCGGGGCAAGGCCGCCGCCATGGAGAGCGGGGCGGAGGCCGTGCGCCTGTTCGACGGGGAGGAGCCCCGGCACCTGCTGTTCCTCGACGCCGATCTGGGCGAGAGCGCGCACGCGGCCGCGCCCCTGATCAAGCCGGTCATGACGGGTGAGGCGGACATGACCATCGCCGTGTTCGCCACCCGCGTGAAGCTGGGCGGTCACGGGTTCGTGGTGCGGCTCGCACGCCAGGGCATCGAGCGCGCCACCGGCTGGACGCCCACCCAGCCGCTCAACGGCCAGCGCTGCCTGACCAGGGCCGCGTTCGAGGCCGCCCGGCCGCTGGCCCACGGCTTCGGCGTGGAGACCGCTCTGACGATCGACCTGCTCCGCAGGGGGTTCCGCGTGCGGGAGGTCGAGGTGGAGATGAGCCACCGGGCCACCGGCACCGACTGGAAGGCCCAGCTCCACCGGGCCAGGCAGTTCCGCGACGTCGCCCGGGCCCTGCTGGCCCGCAGGTAGACGCGCCTCCACGGCCGGCCCGTCCGCGGGCGCGCCCAGCCGCGGGAGGCCGTCCGGGCCCCGCCGGTCCGCGGGCGCGGCCGCCCGCCACGGCCGGCCCGCTCCGGGCACTGCGCGGGATGTGCTGGAATTTGCGGGTGACTCGGGTTCCGTCGGATGTCGATGAGAGACGGGTTCCCGCGTCCGGCGCGCCGCGGGGGCTCGACGCCGCCGCGTACGCGGCCGTCGGGCTGTCGGCCGCGCTGACGCTCCTGATCGGGCTGCTGGGCCCCTCGGCCATGGTGCCCGGCCTGCCCGGCCCGTCCTGGCAGCCCCCTTACTCCCTGAACCTGCGCCCCGACGGCCATCTGGTGATCGCGATGGCGGCGGGGGCGATCGTGCTGGGCGGGCTCGGGCTCGCCGCCGCCCTGCGGTCCCGGTGGGGGCCGGATCCGCGGTGGCTGCTCGCCGCCGGTTGCGCGGCGGCGGCGCTGGCGGCCTTCCTGCCGCCGTCGGGCTCGGCCGACCACCTCAACTACGCCGCCTACGGCCGGCTGGTCACGCTCGGCCACGATCCCTACGCCGTCACCCCCGCCGCCCTGCCCGGCGACCCCGTCACCGGAGCGGTGGAGGAGTGGGCCGGTGTGACGAGCGTCTACGGCCCGGTGGCGACCGCCGTGCAGGCGCTGGCGAGTCTCGCCGGAGGCGACTCGGTCAGGCTGACGGTCTTTGTGATGGCGGCCTTCAACGCGGCGGCGTTCATCGGCACCGCGCTGCTGCTGCACCGCTTCACCAGGGCGGACGCGGACCTGCAGCGGCGGGCGGCGCTGCTGTGGGCGGCCAACCCCCTGCTGCTCTACCACCTGGCCGCCGGGATGCACGTCGACACCCTGGCCGTCGCCTGCATGGTCGCGGCGCTCATGGCCCGTGGCGCGGGCTCCGGGCTGCTGCTCGGGGTGGGGATCGGGGTCAAGCTCAACGCCGGGCTGGTCGCGCTCGGCCCGGCGTGGGAGCTGCGCCGCTCGCCCGGCAGGCTCGCCGTCGTGGCGGGCACCGCGACGGCCACCGTGCTGGCCGTCTACGGCGTCGCCGGACCGCACGTCTTCGACCAGCTCGGCGCGGCCAGCAAGAAGGTCTCGCTCGGCACGCCGTGGCAGCTCGTCAAGCTCGGGCTCCAGGCGCTGTCCGGGCCAGGCGCCTACACGGCCTGGATCCAGGCCGGATCCCTGCTCCTGCTGGCCCTGCTCGCCTGGCTGCTGCTGCGGTCCGCGCCCCACCACACGGCCCCGGCGGTCGCCGCGGTGATGGTGGTGGCCTGGCTGTTCGCCGCGCCGTACGCGCTGCCCTGGTACGACGGGCTGGCCTTCGCGCTGCTGGCCATGGCCTCCTGGCCCGCGCTGGAGGGCTTCATGGTGGCCCGGGTGGCGATCCTCTCCCTGGGCTACCTGCCGGCCAGGGAGGCAATGCGCCCGGAGGACCTGCTCTGGCTGAAGACCGTCGTCAGGGAGCGGGTGGTGCCGTGGTCCCTGCTGGCGCTGACGCTCGCTCTGGTGTGGTGGGCGGCGAGAGCTGGAGCGCGCGCACGCAGGCGGCCAGCGTCAGCGGCACCGCGACGGTGAGCGCCATCGCCGGGATCGCGATGCCCGAGTCGTTCATCAGGAACCCGATCAGCGCGCAGGCCAGCGCGCCGATCAGCCCGGCGCGCAGCGCCGGCGCGAGCAGGTAGGCCCGGCCCAGCGCGGAGGCGCCCCACCGGGAGGGCCGGTCCAGCACCAGGAAGAGGAAGGCCAGCGCGACCAGGGAGAGCAGGGTCAGCGACCAGTTGCCGACCGTGACCCCGACCATCGCGCCGAGCTTGCGGCCGACCACGGTCCAGGCCTCGCCGTCCAGCACCTGCTGGACGAAGGAGCCCAGGTGGGTGCGGCGGGCGGGCGGCTTGAGCCAGTCGGCCACCGCGATCACCCCGATGAGCAGGACGCCCGCCAGGCCGACCAGGGCGAGCTTGACCGGTGAGACCCGGCTGCCGGACAGCAGGATCAGGAAGACGGCCACCCCGACCAGGAACGCCGGGACCCCGCCGAAGTCGGCGCCCCAGGCGGGCCATCCGTCGGCGAACACCGCGAACAGGCCGTAGGCCGCGCAGATCACCATCGCGAGCGTGCGCCGGCCGCGGGAGACCAGCCACTGGGCGACCCCGGCCATGGCCAGGATCGTCCCGGCGGAGTAGACGGCGAAGGCGATGTTGCTGAAGCCGTAGAAGCGGCCGCCGGTGACGGGCTCGTAGCCGGTCACCGCGTTCACCTGGAGCCTGGAGCCGGTCATCACGTCGGCCAGCAGGGCCAGCGAGGTGATGCCGGCGACCACGGTCAGCGGGCCGAGCACGTGGGTCCGCCACGGCCCGGCGGAGGCGATCCCGGCGATCGCGCAGGCGATGCCGGCGATGGTCAGGATCACCGCGGCCATCGGGGCCGGGAACGTCCACCAGGGCACGAGCTGGGCCAGGAAGGTGGCGACCGCGATCGCGCCGCTGACCACGGCGACGGCCCGCGCGGCGGTCAGCGCCCGCGAGCCGCCCCAGCCCCGCCGGATCGCGACGGCCGCCAGCAGGTAGAACAGGATCTGCACGGCCACGAACACCGCGAAGAACGGCCCCCGCACCTCACGCAGCACCTGGCTGGCCAGGTCCTCGCCGGCCAGGTTCCGCACCGTGACGGCGGCCGGCTCCCCACTCGGCCCGGCGCTCTGCCAGGCGTGGCCCACGACGCCGTTCGGGGCCGCCAGGCCGAGCAGGCCGATCGCGGTGGCGGTCAGGTCGGTGTTGGTGACCAGCCCGTCCTGGCGGGTGGAGGTGGTGGTCAGGTAGCCGTGCGGGTACGGCGCGCCGTCGGGGGACGGGCCGTGGGCGATCGCCACGTGCAGGTGGGGCGCGGCCGAGGTGTCGGACAGGCCGCCGAGCAGGACGGTGGTCTCCGGCGGGAGCCGGTCGAGGACCGCGCCCACCCGGCGGTCGGCGCCGGCCGCCGCCGCCTGCCGGGCCTGCCCGGTCACCGGGGCGAGGGCGGATGCGAGGTCGGCGGCCTCCACCACGACCAGCCGGTATGGTGCCAGATCGCCGAGCTCCTCGACGGTCGCCGCATATTTCCCGACTTTTCCTGACCTGTCTGCGGCGCCCAGCGCGGCCCCCGGCCCGACCGCGGCCACCTTCCCCCCGGCGTCCGCCACGAGCTGCCCGAGCTGCCCGAGCACCGGCCGGTAGGAGGTCTCCTCGGTGTTGTAGGTGACCAGCTCGGGCCAGCCCGGCACGCTCGCCCCGCCGTCCGGTGCCGGGACCGGCGCCGGCGGCGGCCCGCAGTCCGTGCCCGGGGCGCCCGCCCGCTGTCCCGCCGAGACGGTCAGCCAGCCCGCGACCGGGCAGGTGACGCCCCGTCCGGGCAGCGGCACCGCCCGGGTCGACAGCGACGCGGCCCCGCCCTGCTCCACGAGCTTCCACAGGTTCGGCGTCCGCGCCTGGTCCAGATCGCTCCACTGCAGCCCCGCCACCCCGACCACCACGACCCTGGCGGGCAGCGACCGGGCCGAGGCGGCGGCCGTGCCGGCCCCGTACAGGGCCAGGAGCACGGCGGCCAGGAGCGCGCAGGCCGCGCGGAGGGCGGCGGGGCGCCGGCCGGCGAGCCGTGCCCCGCCCTCGTGCGCTGAACCCATCCGGTTCCCCCGTATCCGTCCCGTTGGCGGCCCTTTTCCCTCAGGCCCACGGTAACCTGCCTGGTCGTGACGACCGGCGAGGCGACCAGGACCAGACGGCCACCGTGGATGTGGCCGCTCGCACTGCTGCTCATCGCGGTGGCCGTGGCCCCGCTGGTGCTCCAGTGGCTCGGCAACGTCGACGACCAGCGCCTGGTCGACCTGGATGTGTACCGTACCGGTGGACAGGCGATCCTGGAGGGGCGGCCGGTCTACGACTTCGTCACGCCCGCGCCGCAGCTCCTGCCGTTCACCTACCCGCCGATCGCGGCGCTGCTGGCCACGCCGCTGGCCGCGATGGCCTGGCCGGCGGCGCAGTGGACGTGGACGGCCCTGGTCTTCGTGACGCTGGCGGTCAGCGTCGGACATGGCTTCCGCGCCCTGCTGGGCCCCGCCGTGCCGTACCGGGACGTGCTGGCCCGCGCCGTACCGGGCCGGTGGGCGGCGCGGGGACGGGACGTGCCGGGCCGGGCCGGCGGCATCGGCCTGCCGATGGCCTTCGCGCTGCTGACGGTCGCCTGCACCTATTTGATGCCGGTCAGGGACCAGGTCCGTTTCGGCCAGGTGGACATCCTGCTGGTCGCGCTCTGCCTGGCCGACTGCCTCGCCCGGCGCCCCGTGTGGCCGCGCGGCATGCTGATCGGCCTGGCCACCGCGGTCAAGCTCACCCCCGGCGTCTTCCTGATCTACCTGCTCATCACCGGTTTCGGCCCGGACGCGCGGCCGGAGCAGCGCAGGACCTTCTTCATGGCCGCCTTCACCGCGGCGCTGCTGACCCTGCTGCCCTTCCTGGTGATCCCCGCCGACGCCGCCGACTTCTGGTTCCACGCGCTGCTCGACCCCGAACGGCTCGGCGCCAACGCGGCCACCACCAACCAGTCGATGCGCGGCATGCTCATCCGGCTCTACCTGCCCGACTGGCTGACCGGCCTGATCTGGCTGGCGCTGGTCACGGTGGTCGGCTGGTACGGCTTCCGCCACGCGCGCCGGGCGCTGCTCGACGGGCACGCCGCGGCCGGGGCCGCGCTCGTCGGCCTGATGGCCGTGCTGCTGTCGCCGGTGGCCTGGATCCACCACCTGGCCTGGGTGGTCGTGGTCCTCGGCGCGCTGGCCGGCGACGGGCGTGACCCGGTGCGGGTCCGGGTGGCCGCCGGGGTCTGGCTCTACTACGTGCTGCCGATCCCCTGGTGGGGGGTGGCGATCAAGGCGGCGGAGGTCCCGGTGCTCAGCCCGGTGCTGGGGAAGATCGTCCAGAACGGGTTCGGGCTGGGCGCGCTGGCCCTGGTCTGGCTGCTCGGGGTCTGGCTGCCGAGGCGGAGAGAGGTTTTCCGGACAGTTCAGTGACCTGGCGATTACTCTGTGTGTCGTGTTGGTTACTATGTGGATCGCCGCGGGGGCCGCGGCCGGGGTCGTCGGCGTCCTGATCGGCTCTCTGGCGCTGCGGCAGGCACGCGGCGCGGCGAAGGACTGCGACCGGATCCTCGCCAGGCAGGCCGTCGAGGGGACCGGCGGTCCCGGAGACCTCAGGGCGATCAGGGATGTGGCGGTCTTCCGCTACGACGCGCTGGAGGAGATGACCGGGGAGCTGTCCTTCTCGGTCGCGCTGATGAACGGCCTCGGCGACGGGATCGTCCTGACCTCGATCAACGGCCGCTCGGAGACCCGCACCCACGTGCGCCCGCTCCGCGGCGGCAGGGGCCGCCAGCCACTGTCCCCGGAGGAGGAGCACGCGGTGCGCGCGGCGCGGCTCGGCCTCGGCCCCGAGGTGGAGCCCTATTTCGGCCGGGGTGAGCCACGCGTGCGGGCGACGGTTTCCGACCAGGGTGAGCCACGTGTGCGGGCGACGGCTTCCGACCAGGGGTGAGCCCCGCGTGCGGGCGACGGCGTCGTGAGCGGGGCGGAGTGGCGGGGGCGGAGATGAGCTGCGCGGATGTGCGGTTTACGCACACTTTCGGATAGGCGGCGGATAGCCTGTTGTCATGCCCAAACTCGCCTACCTGGGACCGGCGGGCACCTTCACCGAAGAGGCCCTGCGGCTCCTGGCACCGCAAGCCGAGCGCCTGCCGTGTGCCAACATCAGCGCGGCGCTGGACGCCGCCCGGCGGGGCGAGGCCGACGGCGCCGTCGTCCCCCTGGAGAACTCGCTCGAAGGCGCCATCCCGACGACCCTGGACGAGTTCGCCTGGGGAGAGCCGCTGCTCATCACCGCCGAGCTGCTGCTGCCCGTCGAGTTCTCGCTCCTGGTCCGGCCCGGCACCGAGATCGGCCGCATCAAGCGGGTCTTCACCCACCCGGCGGCCATCACCCAGTGCCGCAACTTCATCGCCCGCGAGCTGCCCGACGCCGTGGTCGTCGCGGCCCCGTCGACCGCCGCCGCGGCCCAGGAGGTCGCCCTCCCCGGCTCACCGTATGACGCCGCCATCGCCGCGCGCATCGCCGGAGAGCACTATGGCCTGGTCGAGCTGGCCGCCCGGATCGGCGACCGCTCCGACACCGTGACCCGGTTCGTCCGCGTGTCCCGGCCCGGCCCGCCGCCCGAGCCCACCGGCTCCGACCGCACCAGCCTGGTGGCCTTCCTCACCGACGACCACCCGGGCGCGCTGCTGGAGATGCTCACCGAGTTCTCCGTGCGCGGCGTCAACCTGACCCGCATCGAGTCGCGGCCCACCGGCGACGGCATCGGCCGCTACTTCTTCCACTTCGACTTCGAGGGCCACGTGGCCGACGCCAGGGTCGGCGAGGCGATCTCCGGTCTCCACCGGGTCTGCGCCGACGTGCGCTTCCTCGGCAGCTACCCGCGTGCCGACGGCGTTTCACCGCAGGTCAAGCCCGGCACGGCCAACGGCGACTTCGCCGAGGCCACGGACTGGCTCTCCAGGGTCCGCGCCGGCCAGGTCTGACCCGTGCGCGGCCCGGCATGGCGCGAAGGTCGCCGCAGCGGCGCGGGCGCGGCTCCCTCGCCCGCGGCTCCCGCGCCCGTGGGCGCCCCGGCCGGCCCGATATATGGACGCGAGCTCTATATGGGGCGCGAGCGTCGGCTCCGCATCGGTAGCCTTGATCTGTGATTGACCTGCGTACCCTTCGTGAGGATCCCGACCGGCTACGGGCGTCGCAGCGTGCCCGCGGTGAGGACGACTCCGTCGTCGAAACGCTGCTCGACCTCGACGGCCGCCGCCGCGGCGCGCTGAGTCGCTTCGAGACGCTGCGCGCCGAGCAGAAGAGCATCGGCAAGTCGGTCTCCCGCGCCTCCGGGGAGGAGAAGACCGCCCTCCTCGACCGGGCCAAGGATCTCGCGGCGCAGGTCAAGTCGGCCGAGGCCGAGGCCGAGAAGCTGGCCAAGGAGCTCGACGACCTGCTCTACACGATCCCCAACCTCGTGGAGGAGGGGGCTCCGGCGGGCGGCGAGGACGACTACGTGGTGCTGGAGGAGATCGGCGAGAAGCCGACCTTCGACTTCGAGCCCAAGGACCACCTGGAGCTCGGCGAGCTGCTCGGCGCGATCGACATGGAGCGCGGCGCGAAGGTCTCCGGCTCGCGGTTCTTCTTCCTCAAGGGCGTCGGCGCGCGGCTCCAGCTCGGGCTGCTCAACATGGCCATGCAGCAGGCGATCGAGGCGGGCTTCGTCCCGATGATCCCGCCGGTTCTGGTCAAGCCCGAGACGATGCAGGGCACCGGCTTCCTCGGTGCCCACGCGAGCGAGGTCTACCACCTGGCCGACGAGGACCTGTTCCTGGTCGGCACCAGCGAGGTGCCCATGGCGGCCTACCACGCCGACGAGATCCTCGACGGCGCCGCGCTGCCCTACCGCTACGCCGGCTGGTCCTCGTGCTTCCGCCGCGAGGCCGGCTCCTACGGCAAGGACACCCGAGGCATCATCCGCGTCCACCAGTTCGACAAGATCGAGATGTTCTCCTACTGCCGTCCCGAGGACGCGAGCCAGGAGCACCAGCGCCTGCTCGCCTGGGAGAAGGAGATGCTCGCCAAGATCGAGGTGCCCTACCGCATCATCGACACCGCCGCGGGCGACCTGGGCACGAGCGCGGCGCGGAAGTTCGACTGCGAGGCGTGGGTCCCCACCCAGGGCCGCTACCGCGAGCTCACCTCGACCTCCAACTGCACCGACTTCCAGGCCCGCCGCCTGGCCGTGCGCTACCGCGACAAGGACGGCAAGCCCCAGCACGCGGCCACGCTGAACGGCACCCTGGCCACCACCCGCTGGATCGTGGCCATCCTGGAGAACCACCAGCAGGCCGACGGCTCCGTCGTGGTCCCCAAGGCCCTGCGGCCCTACGTCGGGCTCGACGTCCTCGAACCCGTCAAGTAACCCCTGCCACGACGTGGGCCCCCGCCGCACCCCGGCGGGGGCCCACGCGCGTTCAGCCCCCCGGACCGGCGGCCGGGTCCGGTACGGCCGCCGGACCCGCGGCCACGCTCCCCACGGACGCCCGGCCGGCCAGGACGGACGCCGTGACTCCGGCGCCGCAGGCGAGGCAGGCCAGCAGCCCCGCCGTCGCGTAGTCGTCGGGGACGCCGGACACCCAGCCTGGCGCGGGCCTGCCGTACGGCGCGGCCGGACCGGCAGCGGCGCCGGAGCAGCCACGTGAGGCCCAGCGCGGGCAGGGCGGCCAGGTCGGTCGGGTCGGCCAGCACCCGGGACGGGCCCGCGAGCAGGGTCCAGGCGTGGGAGGCGACAGCGGCACCCGCCGCCGTGGTCTTGACCAGGACGAAGCCGGCCCCGGTGGCGATCATCGCGGCGATGGCGGGCAGGCGGAGGAGGGTGAGGAGGGGCGGGGCCACGAGCAGGCCCGCGACATCACTCAGCTTGCCGGTGACCGGGCCGGGCCAGAGGGCCTTGAGCAGGTGGTCGTTGATCAGCAGCACGATGGTGGCGGTCACGGTCACCGGGTGACCGAGTCAGGTCAGGGCGGGATCCGGGGGATGCCTCATATCAGGGTAGATACGGCGTGTCGGGGCCCGGCTGGAGCGGTGTCGCTTCCGTGATCAGGATGTGTCCGGCCGGTCACTCCAGAAGATCCGGCCGTTTCCAGAGATCCAGGTCATTCCACGAGATAGCGCTGGAGGGTGGGCCCGAGCCAGTCCACGATCTCGTCCCTGGACATGGCGACGACGGGTGGCAGGCGGAGCACGTAGCGGCACAGCGCCATGCCGAGGACCTGGGTGGAGGCGAGTCCCGCCCGCGACGGGGCCTGGGACGGGTCGCCGTGGAGGCGGGCGATCAGCGGGCCGAGCTGGAGGGCGAAGATGTCACGCATGCGCGCGGCGACGGCCTCGTTGGTGACGCCGGTGCGCAGCAGGATCAGCATGCCCTCGTCGTCCTCCCAGCGATCCAGGAAGTGGGCGATGAGCGTCTTGCCCACGGTCTCGCGGGGGATCGCATTCAGATCCGGAAATTTCAGGTCAAAGTCGGCTGCCGCGGCGAACAGTTTCTCCTTGTTGCCGAAGTAGCGCATGACCATGGCCGGGTCGATGCCCGCGTCCGAGGCGATGGCGCGGATGGTGGCCCGCTGGTAGCCGTCCGCGGCGAAGCGCTCGCGTGCCGCGGCCAGGATCGCGGCCTTGGTCTCCTCGGAGGTTCTCCTCATGCCAACAACTGTAGGCCAACGAGTGTTGACATCGCCAGCGCGGAGGCGCACAGTTATGCCAACGGATGTTGACCAACAAGCGTTGACATTGACTCATGGAGGTCGCGATGCTCCCCACCAGCACGGACGTTCTCGTCATCGGCGCAGGCCCGACCGGCCTCACCGTCGCCGTCTCCCTCGCCGGGCAGGGGTTCGACGTGACCGTCGTCGACAACCAGGCGGCCGGTGACAACACCTCGCGGGCCGCGGTGGTCCACGCCAGGACGCTCGAAGTCCTGGAGCCGCTGGGGGTCGCCGGGCGGCTGGCCGCCCAGGGCATCCGGGCCCCCCGGTTCACGATCAAAGATCGTGACAGGGCCCTCGTGCCGGTGCGGTTCGACACGCTCCCGACGCGCTACCCCTACACGCTGATGGTCTCCCAGGCGGTGACCGAGCGGACCCTGCTGGAGCGCCTCACCGAGCTGGGCGGCCGGGTCGCCAGGCCGTACACACTGGAGAGCCTCACCCAGGACGGCGAGGGCGTGACCGCGCTCTTCGCCGGCGGCGCCACCGTCACCGCGAAGTACGCGGTGGGCGCGGACGGCATGCACAGCACGGTCCGCGAGCAGGCGGGCCTCGGCTTCACCGGCGGACAGTACGCCGAGTCGTTCAGCCTGGCCGACGTGCGGCTCACCGGCGGCGTGCCCGATGACGAGGTCGTCCTCTACTTCTCGCCCGCCGGGCTGGTCGTGGTGGCCCCGCTGCCCGACGGCACCCACCGGATCGTGGCCACCGTGGACGAGGCGCCGGCCGAGCCCGGCGTGGCCTTCGTCCAGGCACTGCTGGACAGCCGGGGGCCCGAGAAGGACCGGGCCGTGGTGCGCGAGGTCGTCTGGGGATCGCGGTTCCGGGTCCACCACCGGGTGGCCGACGCCTACCGCGCCGGACGGGTGGTGCTGGCGGGCGACGCCGCGCACGTCCACAGCCCCGCAGGAGGCCAGGGAATGAACACCGGCATCCAGGACGCCACCGCCCTCGGCGAGGCCCTCCTCGGCGCTCTGAAGGGCGATCAGGGCGCTCTGGACGCCTACGCGGCGGCCCGCCGCCCTGTGGCGGAGCAGGTCGTCGCCTTCGCCGGGCGGCTCACCCGGCTGGCCACCGTGGACAAGCGTCTGCGCCCGGTCCGGAACCTGGTCCTGCGGACCCTGGCGCGTGTCCCCGCCTTCCGCCGCGGCCTGGCCTGGCGGCTGTCGGGCCTGGTCTACCGGTGAGCCCCGGGGCGGGGGGGGTCGGGGGGCCGGTCCGCGGGCGGGGCGGGGAGGCCGTCAGGGCGGTCCGCGGGTGGGGCGGGGAGGCCGTGAGGGCGGTCCGCGGGGCTGCCCGGGAACGAGAAAGGCGGGGTTCGCGTTAAGCGAACCCCGCCTTCCTCGCTACCAGAGGTCTATGCGTCAGACGGCGCGGACCTGCGAGGCCTGCGGACCCTTCTGGCCCTGCGTGATCTCGAACTCGACACGCTGACCGTCCTCAAGGCTGCGGTAGCCGCTGCCCTGGATCTCGGAGAAGTGCACGAACACGTCCGGTGCACCGCCGTCCGGTGCGATGAAGCCGAAGCCCTTTTCAGCGTTGAACCACTTGACGGTTCCCTGAGCCATTAAAGCTCTCCCTCAGGATTTGAAACTTTGGGATTCACACCTCGTGAACCCCATGTGTCGTACAGCAAGCCCCGGGTGGCTCAGTCAAACTGGTTTTCACAACGGGATTCAGCTAATACAACGCCATCACATCTAACACTATCTGGCGCACTCGTGTTCCCGCCATGAGGAAGATTCCTCGTAGATGGATCCCCGGGGCTGGCGTACCGGGGATCACAGTGCAGACTGGAACCTGTTATGGGATGCCCCCGCCTCGTCGCCACTGACCTCGACGGCACCGCCCTGCGCTCGGACGGCACCGTCTCACCCCGTACCGCGGCCGCCTTCGCCCGTGTGGAGAGCGCCGGAGCCACGCTGATCTTCGTGACCGGCCGGCCACCCCGGTGGATGCACGCGGTCGCGGGAGCCGTACGCCATAGAGGGCTGGCCATATGCGCCAACGGCGCCCTTGTCTACGACCTGCACACCGAGCAGATCGTCAAATCACACCTCATCCCCCCAGATGTGCTTGAAGAGGTCGTGAGACGGCTCCGCGAAAAGGTTCCCGAGCTGGCGTTCTCAGTGGAATACGAAGGCGGATTCGCCCACGAATCGGACTTCCGTCTCGGCGGCTGGGACGGTAAGGCGGTCGCCGGGCTCCGCGTCGGCACGGCCACGCTCATCTCGCGGCCGTGCGCCAAGCTCCTGGCCCTGCACCCCCGGATGGACCCCGACATCCTCCAGGAGACGGTCTACGGGCTGGTCGGCGACCTGGTCACGCCCACCCACTCCAGCGGCCGGGCCCTGATCGAGATGAGCGCACACGGCGTGACGAAGGCCTCGGCGCTGGCCACCCTGGCCGAGGGCCAGGAGATCACGCCGGCCGAGGTGATCGCGTTCGGGGACATGCCCAACGACCTGCCGATGCTGCGGTGGGCGGGCACTTCCTACGCCGTCGCCAACGCCCACGCCGAGGTGCTGGCCGCGGTCGATCACGTGACCGCGGCCAACAACGACGACGGGGTCGCCAGAGTCCTCGAGGACCTCTACAGGTAGGGGCCGGAGCTGCCCTGGTGGCCCTCCTGCGTGAGGGAGACGCCGCTGGGCAGCGCCTTGCGCATGTTCTCCAGCTGGGCGCGGGCCGCCATCTGCTGGGCGAAAAGCGTGGTCTGGATCCCGTGGAACAGACCCTCCAGCCAGCCGACGAGCTGCGCGTGGGCGACCCGGAGCTCCGCATCGCTCGGCGGGGTGCCGTTGTCGTTCTCGGTGAACGGGAGTGACAGGCGCTCCAACTCGTCGACCAGCTCGGGAGCCAGACCGTCTTCGAGCTCCTTGATGGAGCTCTGGTGGATCTCCTTGAGCCGCTTGCGACTGGCCTCGTCCAGCGGAGCTGCCCGGACCTCCTCGAGGAGCTGGCGGATCATGCTGCCGATCCGCATCACCTTGGCGGGCTGCTCGACCAGCTCGGCGACCGACCGTCCCTCGCCGTCCTCCTCGGCCTGGACACCCTGGGGGCCCATGACCACTATGTGCGGAGTGCTCTCCTCTGCGTTCATAGCATTCAACTTACTAGCAGGATTTTCCCAATGTGGTCACCGGACTCCAAGATCCTGTGGGCCTCGGCGGCCTCGCTCATCGGCACCCGCGCGTGGATCACGGGCCGGATCGCCCCGGCGTCGACCAGGGGCCAGACGTTGTCCACGACACCGCGCACGATGACCCCCTTCTCGTCGACCGGGCGCGCGCGTAGCGTGGTGCCGTGCACGGAGGCCCGTTTCACGAGGAGCGCACCCAGGTCCAGCTCGCCCTTCGAGCCGCCCTGCATCCCGATCACGACCAGTCGGCCGCCCGTTTTGAGGGCTTTCACGTTTCCTGGCAGGTATTTCGCGCCGACGATGTCGAGGATCACGTCGGCCCGGACCCGCTCCGCGAAGTCCTCCTCGCGGTAGTTGATCCCCTCGTCCGCGCCCAGCTCCAGGCAGCGGGCGATCTTGTCGGCCGATCCGGCGGTGACCACCACCCGCGAGCCGAACGCCTTGGCGAGCTGTACGGCCAGCGTGCCGATCCCGCTGGCGCCGCCGTGGACGAGAAGCGTCTCGCCCTTCCTCAGACGCGCGGTCATGAACACGTTGGACCAGACCGTGCACGCCACCTCGGGCAGGGCCGCCGCCTCGGCCAGGTCGACGCCGTCGGGCACCCGCATGACCTGCTGCCAGGGCACCGCGACCCGCTCCGCGTAGCCGCCGCCGGACAGCAGCGCGCACACCCGCTCGCCCGGCCTGAAGTCCTCCACGTCCGAGCCCACCTCGGCGACCACCCCGGAGCACTCCAGCCCCGGATACGGAGAGGCGCCCGGCGGCGGGTCGTACCGGCCCATCCGCTGCATCAGATCGGCCCGGTTGACCGCCGAGGCGGCCACGTCGATGAGGACGTCACCCGGTCCGAGGCGGGGATCGGGGACCTCTCGCCAGGTCAGCACTTCAGGTCCACCAGGTTTATCGATCACGATGGCGTGCATGTGACCAAGCTATCCCGTGGGCTCAACTTGGTGGTTGCCCGCATTGATGAGAACACAGGGCGTTAACCTGCTATGCGTTTGCTGCCCTTTTATGCCCATCCCGAGGGGGAACACGGTGGCGAGACACGATCGTGAAGAGTCTCTCGAGGAGCAGCTCGCCTGGCTCGACGCTATCAAGGAGCAGGAGGACGAGCCTCCCGTCGCGGTGAGGAGCACCGCGGCGGACGCGGTGGACGACACCGCCATTTCGCCATACCCGAAGGACCCGTGGGGCCTGGTGCCCTCCGAGCCCGCGGCGGTCTCCTCGCCGCTGTTCCGCACAGCCGTCGACTCGGCCTACGACCCCGCGGGGGCCTCCGCGCCCGTGACGGACCCACCGGCCGAAGACGCCGACGCGGCCGACTGGATGGAGGCGTCCGACACGGTGAGCGCCTTCACCCTGCCCTCCGTCACGGCGCCTTCCGGCCATGACAACGACGGCTTCCTGGCCCCCCTCAAGCCGCTGCCCCGTCAGGAGCAGGACGAGCTCGGCGGCGAGTTCACCGACCCCAAGCTCCGCGCCTCGCGTGCCGAGCCCGAGGTCCGCGGGCCGCGTGCCGAGCCCGAGGTCCGCGGGCCGCGTGCCGAGCCCGAGCAGGAGACCTCCCGCGGTCTGTTCGAGCAGCCTCGCCGCCCGCAGGAGCCGGCCGAGCCCCCCACCTTCGCCCCCGCCGAGCCGCCCGGCCCCACGCTCGAACCGTTCAAGCCCTCGGCCCCCGAGCCCGAGGGGTTCGCCTTCGGCGGCGGTTCCGACCGCGACCGGTTCACGCTGCCGGCCGTCGGCTCCGGAGGGTCCGCCTTCGGCGGCGCCGGTTCCGACCGCGACCGGTTCACGCTGTCGGCCGTCGACTCCGACCGTGACGGACCCTCCTCCGGCGGCGCCGGAGCGGAGGATGACCGGCCGGGCTCCGGCGGTCCCGGACAGGACGAGGCTCACTCCGGTCCCGGTGGCTCCGAGCAGAGCGACGACCGCTCCGCCTCCGAGCGTGACGACCGCTCCGGCGCCGATGGCACCGGGCCGGACGACGCTCGCTCCGGCGCCGACGGCCCGGGCCGTCGTGACGATCTCTCCGCCTTCGGCGGTGCCGGGCAGGACCGCGACCGGTCCGCCTCCGGAGCCGCCGAGCCGTTCGCCTCCGGCGAGACACTCCGGTCGGTCCTCGGGCGTCCCGAGCCTGAGGCCGTCGAGCCGTTCCGGGTGCCCGAGTCCTTCGGTGCCGACCACTCGACGCCTGGCGCGCCGCTGGAACGTGCCCCCGGTCTGTTCGGCTCGGCCGTCCCCCCCATCCCGGACTCCGGCCGGACCTGGGACACGGCCTTCACCCCGGACCGCGACAAGCCCTTCGCCCCGGACCAGGACCAGTCTTTCTCCTCAGATCGGGACACGGCTTTCTCCCCGGATCGGGACAAGCCTTTCTCCCCAGATCGGGACACGGCTTTCCTCCCGGGCCGGGACAAGCTCTTCGGCCCGGACCGGGACACGGCCTTCACCCCCAAGGAGGCGGTGGCCCCCGCTCCCGACCGGGACCAGCCCTTCACCCCGGACCGGGACACTTCCCCCACCCTCAACCGGGACGTGGCCTCCGCCTCGGATCGGGACAGGCCTTTCTCTCCCGACCGGGACGCGCCTTTCAGCTCGGACCGCGACAAGCCCTTCACCTCGGCCCGCGACAGGCCCTTCACCTCAGCCCGGGACAGGCCTTTCTCCTCAGATCGGGACGCGGCTTTCTCCCCGGATCGGGACAAGCCCTTCGCTCCGGACCAGGACGCGGCTCTCCCCTCGGACCGGGTCACGTCCGAGCCGGCGCGGGAGCCGTACCAGGCGCGCCGCCGTCAGGCGGCCCCGACACCCGCCTTCAGCGCGTCCTCCCGGCAGCAGACGCCGGGCATCCCCAGGCCGTCGGCCGACAGTCTGGACCCCGAGTCGCTGCTGAGGGGGCGCCGTAACGGGCCCGCCGGGGGCTGGCGCAAGCTGATCTACAAGGCGTCGGCGGGATTGATCAAGCCCGGTGAGTCTCCCGAGGTACGCCGCCGCCGTGAGCTGGTCGGCCGGGCCCGCACACCGGTCGCCACGGGACACCACCGGGTCGCCGTGCTCAGCCTGAAGGGCGGCGTCGGGAAGACCACCACAACGGTCGGTCTCGGCGCCACCCTCGCCCAGATCCGCGGTGACCGGGTCATCGCGGTCGACGCCAACCCCGACCGCGGCACCCTGTCGGACAAGCTCGAACTCGAAACCTCCGCCACCGTCCGCGACCTGCTCAACGAGCGCCAGCAGATCAAGCGCTACGTCGACATACGGGCGTTCACCTCGCAGGCCCCGTCCCGCCTGGAGATCCTCGCCTCCGACCGCGACCCGTCGGTGTCCGAGGCGTTCAGTGCGTCCGACTACCAGTCGGTGGCGCAGGTCCTGGAGAACTTTTACTCGATCTGCATCACCGACTGCGGCACCGGCCTGCTCCACTCGGCCATGTCCGGCGTCCTCGGCCTGGCCGACCAGCTCGTCCTGGTCAGCTCCCCCTCCGTGGACGGAGCCCGCGCCGCCTCGGCGACGCTGGACTGGCTGGAGGCACACCACTACGAGGATCTGGTCCGCTCCGCCACGGTGGTGCTGTGCAGCGTCCGTCCCCGGTCGAAGTCCACAGTCGACCTCGACCGCCTGGAGGCCCACTTCGCGGCCCGCTGCCGCGCCGTGATCCGCGTCCCCTACGACCCCCATCTCGAAGAGGGCGCGGAGATCGACCTGGAGAGGCTGCAGCCCACCACCCGGGAGTCCTTCCTCCGGCTGGCGGCCTCGGTGGGCGACGGCTTCGCCGGAGGGCAGCTCTGAGTCCGGTACGGCAGGCGTCCCGACTCCCACGCGAGACGAGACGCCTGCCAAGTCCCGTGCGCGCTTGAGGCGGTGAGAGGCTAAGGTGCATCTGACACGTTCTTCGGACGTGTCCCCAGGAGAGCTCGCCTAGTGGACGATGGCGGCGGTCTTGAAAACCGCTAGGGCTGGTGACAGTCCTCGTGGGTTCGAATCCCACGCTCTCCGCTCACCACCCGAAACGGCGTCTGACCAGGGGTTTCCCTCGGACCGGGCGCCGTTGATCGTTTCCGGCCTGCGCAGCCATAGGCCACCGTGAGCGGCCTTGCGCCGGTGTTCGCGGGATATATGCGGGATGGATCTTGAGGCGTTCTCCCAGGTCGCGCGCGAGAATCCTGCCCTGAGAATCGGGAGGAGAGTCGTGGAGCATATGGACTGGGACCGGATACTAGGACCGACCTGGTACCTCCCGGAGGCCGCCCGAGCGGCGATGGAGGCGCTGACCCGGTCTGTAGATGCTCGGCAGGCCGCCCGCGCACTGGCCGATCTCCGGTACGCGGTCACGAACGACCACGCCGGGACTCTCTACCCGGCCGCCGTTCTCGCGACGAGCGTGCTTCTGAAGGCGATCGAGGAACGACCAGGACCAGCCCGGCAGGAGGCTTTGAACGCGCTGCTGGACTGGTGGGGATGCTTCTGCCCCGAACCGGGGTTTGAGACCTACGAGGACCCGTTGACCGGGCCTGCCGGTCTCATCGAAGGAATCACGAGGCATGTCCGCGATGCCAAGGACATGCTCCACCGCGTCGCTGATGATCCGTCCGGGGGTGGAGGACATCGTCCCGGTGTGAGGCTGCTGCTGATCAGGCTCAATGATGGCTGGGGTGTGGAGGCTGGCTGATGTGGAGGAGCCAGGCGCCTGTAGTCGTACCGACGTAAAAGAGAAGAGGCCCCGGTGTTCCCGAAGCCTCTTCATGGTGGGTGGTCACGCGGCCAGCGCATCCTCAATCCTGCGGTTGGCGACCTCCGCGCCGCCGTCGATGCACTTGGCGTAGACCTTGAGCAGCACATCCACCCCATGCCCCGCTCGCTCGGCCACGTCGGGAGCCGCTACTCCAGCGTTGAGCCAGAGGGAGACGGCCGCATGCCGCAGGTCGTACGGCCGGGCCACCAAGGGTGAGGCGACCTGTTCGGGCGTCAGCGCTAGATACCGGGCCGCCTTCCACGCCTCGCAGTAGGTACCGATGGAGATCACCCCACCGCGCGAGGTCCGAAACAGCCGGCCATCCTCATGGGCGCCGAACTCGTCGACGTGCTCTCGGAGGATGGCCACCAGCTCCGGCGGGATCGGAACGGGACGGCCTTCTTCTTCCGCTCGGTGCTTCAGGCCGCGGTCATCATGAGCCTTGCCGGAGTCGGTCCACTTCTTGTTGGCCTGCGGCTTCGACTTCGCGAGCACGAGACGACCCCAGCCGGCCACCGGAAGGTGACAGTCCTGGATACGGAGGCCGAGCGCCTCAGCCGGACGCAGGCCGGCGAAGTAGAGGCAGGCGAAGAACCCTCGCAGGTGACGACCACGGTTGAGCCGTCCGACATAGGTCACCGCGGTGAGCAGCTCGCGCGCCTGGGCCGGGTTGACTACCACGCGCCGGTCCACCACCTCCCGGACCTTCGGAGGCTTCCACGCCTTCACCTTGTCGATGGGGTTGGCGGGCAGTTCCTCCAAGTCCACGGCGTACTGAAGGGCGTTGTAGAAGACCGACCGCTTGCGGGCGATCGTGGTGGCTGCCGCGGCTCCGCCGTCAAGGGTGAGCGCCAGCGCGTCGAGGCCGAGCCGTACGTTCCGGACCTTCGATAAGTCAGCCATGGTCAGGGAGTGATGCTCAAGCCACGCGAGGGCCGATCGGATGGCCTCGGGTCGCTTCGATTGCCGGGAAGTCGGAGGAAGGGCGTACTGCCGCAGAGCCTCCCGGAGGATGAGCGGTTCAGGCTTGCCCGGTGCGTTCTCCTCAACGAGGGCAGGGGTGACGGTCGCCAGAGCATCGGTGAGGCTGTCGCGGGTCTTGGCTGCGGCATGAGGCCACTTCATGTCCACATACACCATGACAAAGGCGAACCAGGTAACCGCGTTCTTCACCTTGGCCATGGAGGCGGGCAATCCAGTTTCCATGTCGAAGCCCTCACCCCGCTTGGCCGCTTGCCGGAGATCCGACAGGAAACTCTCGGCGAGGGCCTTCGTTCGTAGGGTTTTGGACTTCTGGCGACCACCGACCTTCCAGCGAACCTCATAAGACACGGTCTTACTGGACTGATTCCGGCGGACTTCCCAGAACTTCACGTCATAGGAGGTGTTCACGCCGCCTCCCGGAGGGTCTCAAGCCAGGCGGTGAACTCGCTGCGGTAGATGCGGATTTCGCCGTTTGGGAGCTTGAGGCCCTGGGGAGCGTGGCCGATCTCGCGCCAGCGGTAGAAGGTGCGTCGAGATACTCCGCCGAGCTCGTCGAGGATCTCTGGAACGGTCATGAGCTGATCACGGGTCTTGCTCACGCTGCCTCCCGCATCTCGACTGCCGAAAGATCTGTGATAGGTCGTCCCTCTGCTCTGGCTTCGAGTTCGCGTAAGCGGGCTCGGGTGCGGTGCCGGTCGGCGACGCCGCGCAGCAGCCGCTTGGCCAGCGGGGTCCGGGTCGGGTCCTTGCTGGAGACGGGCCGCCAGAGGTAGCGGTGCGGGTCGGTGGTCGTCTCGTCGGGCAGGCCGAGCATGTCGAGGACCCAGGCGCGCCGGTCCTGCTTGTGCTCCCGGAGGGTCTTGTTGGACCACTTGCGGGAGACCAGGACGCGGCGTCCGGCGTAGCCGAGGTGTTCGGCCTTGTGCGCCTTGGAGCGGCAGCGGCCGGGAAGCATGCCGGGCTTGGCGCCCTTGGGCTGGATGCCGTAGCGCAGCCAGTTGGGGCAGGTGGGTGAGCAGGGTTCGTAGCGGAGCGACTCGACCATGCGGGCGGCGTGATCACGCCGGGCGTGATTCTCGGCGTCGGCGGGGTCGAGGGGGTCGCCGAGGCTCTTGGTCAGGTATTTGGTGAGGTAGCCGATGCGCTTGTGGGCGTCCGGGGTGCCGGCCATGATGCCCTGGACGTCGACCTGGGCACCGAAGCGGAGCACGTGCAGGGGTTCGGCGTCCTCGTCGGCGTCGAGCCGGTCGAGCGCCTGATCCCAGGTGGGAAGCAGTTCCCCGGTGGCCGGGTCGAGGTAGTCGCCGGACTGCCCGTCCGGGTAGGCGGCCCCGTCGCCGAGGTCGGCCCGTGCGCTCCAGACCGGCAGGTGCTCGCCGTCGAAGCGGACCTCATCGACGGACGGCCACCACACCTGGTGGTAGGTCGCGGCGGCAATCTGCTTGATCTCGGCGCGGGGCAGGGTGCCGCGGATGGCCATGTGCAGGTGCGGTGCGAGCCGTTTTTGGGGTTCGACGGTGGCGAAGTACTGCACGTCGTAGCCGGCCACCCGGCGCAGGTTCTGCACGAACCGATCGACGAGCTTGGAGAAGTGCAGGGCGTCGCGGGCGGCGCGGGCGTAGTCGTAGGTGGCCGGGTCGACCGGCACGCCCAGGCCGGAGCGGATCTT